>JANOGB010000179.1:0-9399 GCA_031413955.1 Planctomycetota bacterium
CTGTTGACAGGCTCCGCAACAGGGCAAACTCCTTCACCGTCTTCCCGCTGTCCGAGGCGCTCGCGCGCCGTCAGCTTTCCCTCCTTGTGCTGCCGCCTCTCCCTACGTCGGAGCGCGGGTTTTCGAGCCTGTGCTGGGACCCGCGAGCCCCTGCCCGCGCTGCCACGCTCCACCGCCGCCTCAGGGGTTACTGCGGCGGCCGGACTGTCACGAGGTTCTTCCGGTTCCGCAGAATCCTAAGGTACGTTCCATTGAAGTTCGCTTCCAGGTAATCCAAATCTCCGTCACCATCGATGTCTACCGGTCGCACGTATCTAGTGTCGTCACCCACTCCCGAGGTTCCAGGAACATGTCCGATGACATCAAACTTCTCAAAAACGGGCAATTCATTGGCATCATTCCCTTGATTCAAAAATATCTTATCAGGTTGTTTGGGGAAACCAGAGACCACAAAACGAGAATGAGCGATCAGCATATCGGGCCTTCCGTTTGCGTCGATATCTACAACTTCAGCAGCAGTCGTTCTTGCATTGGCGTCGTCAGCATCACCAACAAGGAGGTCTGGCTGGTAGTTGGCGACGGTTCCCCCTCCGGATAGCACTGGGGTAATGCCAACTATGCCGTTTCTTTTGTTGATGTAGACTCGAGTCTTGTAGGTGACTCCCGCTGGCGACTCACGCACCGGAACTATGACATCCTCGTACCCGTCGCAGTTCACGTCCTTCACTTCCAGAGATAGTGTTCCATTCGGTCCCTGCAGGGAAGGAGTGGGACCAATAAGTTTATACCAAAACAGGAACGGGGTCCCAGGGTCTGCTCCCCCTATACAATTCGAATCGTATCCATTGTTTTTATAAATAATTGGCGTCTCATATGGGCTAATGATGCAACTAGAGATGATGTCTGAACAGCCCGCATTGTTGTTTCCATCTCTTCCGACTACACAATCCAGATCTCCGTCCAAGTCTAGATCTGCCAAGTGAATGTCTCTCCCTGCTGCCCCGGGGAAAGGGTTGAAGTCTAGCGCCAAAGGATCTAGGACGAGAGGCTCGTCCGGAGGTGCTGGCATTTTCTGCCATTCAAAGAAGGGACTATCCCGGACTGTATCTCCTGTTTCATCAATTATGCCATCGCCGTCATTGAGGAATAGGCACGGACGAGTATCTCGGTAGCAAAAGACTGCGTCATCGTCTCCGTCCGAGTCTAAGTCCGCCATATCCAATCCCATGGAAAACCGAAATGTACATAACGAGCCAGCCGGCAAAGCGTAATTGCAGCTCTGGTCGCCACAGGCCAGGAGACTACCTCCGCCAGTGCATTTCCAGTATTGGCTCTGATCATTTCGGTTGAAGGATACCGCCGGCGCCAGGAACTCTCCTTCATGCCATTCAAGAATCATATCCTGAAAAGAAGCATTAGCTGTGACTATGTCTAGGTCACCATCGGCGTCGACATCACTAAATGCTAGATCATAATTCCATCTAAGCGAATTAGGTGAAACGATCTGTAAATCATAAAATGGGGCGCTAGCGTCGTTCCACAGAGAAAAAGAGAGGTTTGAGTTTCTGAAAGTTGCAAGGTTCTGCCCCCAGACAATCAGGTCCAGATCCTCGTCGCCATCCAGATCGCGAGTTCGGAGGTCCAGGGAGTCCTGGAAGTTGACTATGATCGGATTGGCGAGGTCTAGCACCGTGGTTCCTGCCTCGGGAGGGTATTGGGGGTCAGGGCATGGAGCTGGGAGGATTGCCCCTTGTCCCCATCCGAAAGTGCCGAGGACGAACGACAGAACAACGCCAGAAGCCAAGCTGTGCATGACTGAACTCCTTCCTGCAGAGGCCACGATGCGAGTCGCTTGTACTCCTTCCTGTTCAGCCATGCAATGATGCAGAGTAGGGCCACCCCAGGCGCGAGCCGGCGCCGCCTCCTGGGCACAAGTCCTGTACGGCGACACCTCCCGCCTGAGCACCGAGGGTTGTCGCATCATCGCCGGTCAATCCCGCACCCGGCTGTCTCTGCGGGCCGGCGGTGAGCGAGGTCGTCAGCCGATCGCCGGAGCCACCGTGAGCTTGGGCAGCGACGGAGCCGAGGAGACGAGCTTCCCGGGATAGATGGTCGTTTCCATTTTGCTCACGTGTGGATCGCGATCTCCGACTCACCGTGACGAGGCGCGGCTTCCTGCCGCCCGTGTAGAATGGAGACTGTGGCTGGCTGCGACTCCACCCTTTTGCTGCAGCGGGAGTTCCATGCCCAGCCCGAGGAGCTCTATCGCGCCTGGGTGGAACCCGAACGCTTCCGGCGCTGGTTCCAACCCATCCCGGGGGTCGAGGCCGAGCGCGTACACCTGGAGCCGCAGCCAGGTGGAGTGCTGGCGGTCGGCTTCCGGCTACCGCGAGGCGGAGTGATGGAGATCCATGGGCGTTTTCGCGAGCTCGAGCCCGGCCGGCTCGTCCTCGAGCTGGTACGGCTCTCGCCTGGATCGGCCGGTGCTCCGTCTCTTCTGACGGTCACGATCCAGCCCGGCGCCGGCACGACGACGCTTGTCCTGCGGCAGGAAGGCGTCGCCGAGGAGGATCGGGCGGACTTCGAGAGCGCTTGGAAGCGCTGCTTGGGCCGCCTCGCGGGAGTCTGCGAGGATTCGCTGGACCGCTTCTACGAGCGCCTCGACCGCCAGCCGCGTTTTCGCTCGCGTTTCGGCGGCTTGTGGCCGGACCTCTCGAATGCCGAGGAGCTGATCGCCGGCAAGCAGGCGCTCGGAATCCTCACTGCCGAGGATGCGCAGCGCTTTCGGAGCTGGGTAAGCGACGGCTTCGTCGTGCTGGAGCGTGCCGTCTCGCAGGAGCTGGTCAACCGGCTGCGGAACGAGATCGACGCGGCCTGGGAGAAGGGCGACCCGCGCGTGACCCTGGAGATCTTCGAGAACGGCCAGCGCATCTTGCCACGCCTGGAGCCGGGCTTTCGCGACGTGCCGCACAAGGTCCTCGACTACCACGGCGTGTCGCTCGCGGCGCGTGACGTGCAGTTCGCGCCTGCGATCCGGCGCTTCCTCGGCCAGCTCTTCGAGCGACCGCCACTCGCCTTCCAGAGCCTGCTCTTCCGCTGGGGCAGCGAGCAAGACATGCACCAGGACTCGGCCTACGTCGTCTTGCGCTCGCCGATGGAGCTCGTGGGCTGCTGGATCGCGCTCGAGGACGTCGTGCCTGGGTCGGGCGAGCTGCAGTACTACGTCGGCAGCCATCGCATCCCCGAGTACCTGTGGCTCGGCCGCGCGCGCTCGCGGCCCTACGAGTTCGACGATGTCGACGACTTCCTGCGCCACGTACGCGAGGAGTCGGAGCGCCTCGGCTGCCCGCTACAGCGCTTTCATCCGAAGAGGGGCGACGCGCTCCTCTGGAACGCCGATCTGGTCCACGGAGGTGCGAAGCGCGAACGTCTGGAGCTGACGCGGAAGAGCCTGGTGACGCACTTCTGTCCCGTGAACGTCGACCCCGAATGGCTGGGGACGATCCCGAGCACCCCCAAGCTCGAGCACGCGCCCGGGTGCTATTACTGCCATCCGCTGGTCCATTCCCGATGAAGCCTACGGTTCGAGGTGCACCCTTTTATCTCGCCTGCGTGCTGGCTTCCTGCTCGGTAGAGGAGAAGAAGGCTCCAAGTTGGATCCGCCTCGCCTCGCGCACGAGCGCCTTCTCGCTTGCCAGCGACCGCATCTCCGGCACGAATGGGCGCGAGATCCTGGTCTCTACCGATGAGAGCGAGGCGCGGCTCGCGTGCGAGTTCCGCCGCAGCGATTGGAAGCGCGGACCCGAGGGTCTCTGGAGCGTGAACCTTCCCGTCCAGACCCTCTCTCTCGGCAGTCTCTCGATCCGCGCTCCTCGCGCGGCGGTCGACGCGTTCGACGATCGCCCGGAGCACGCATTCGAAGGGAACACTCCATACAGCCTGCGGGACGAGCAGGGTGAGTACCAGCTCTGGCTCGCAAGGGAGTTGAGGAAAGCACCCCAACTCCCCCCACGCAGTTTCACGGTCGTAGGCATGCGGCTCTTGGTGAACTCGGGAGCAGCGGAGCCGCCCGATCGACTCGTGCTGGAGGCACGCGAGCAGAGGGGGCCGGTCGAGGAGGGCAGCCGACGCTTCCGGGGCAGCCGTTTTGCAGGCGAAGCACTCGTGGTCTGGCCCGGGGAAGAGCTCGCGACCCAGCTCGTGCTGCCCCCGCGGAGCGCGCTCTACTTCGGCCTGGGTGGCGAGTCTCGACTTCACTGGGCGTTCGAGCGCGGTCGGGAGCGGGTCTACCGCGTCGAGCTCGACGGGGAAGAGCTCTTCGAGGAACGGGTCGCTTGTGGAGATCTGGCCCTGCGCTGGCGTTCGGTGCCGCTCCCGGCGGCAGGAGGATCGGCCCGGCTCTCCTTTTCGGTGAACGGCCCCTTCGCTCATACGGCCTACTTCGCCCCGACCGTCGGCCCGCTCGAGAAGGGCACGCTGGCCGCGAGACCATGGGGCAGCCCGCAGCCCGACGTGATCGTGTTCGTGGCGGACACGTTCCGCGCGGACAACCTGGCCGCCTACGGAGGGCGCGCCGAGCTGGCGCCCTTCTTGAACGACCTGGCAGCGCGGAGCCGCCTCTTCACGCGGGCCTGGTCGACGGCGACGTACACCCTGGCTGCTCACGCCTCGCTTTTCACCGGACTCTTCCCGCGCCAGGCCGGGATCGTCGATGCCCGGAGCGCGGTCTCACGTGACCTGCACACAGTAGCCGAGTTCTTCACGGAGCTCGGCTATCGAACGGGCGCCGTCACTGACCAGGGCTACGTGTCCCAGACCTTCGGCATGGATCAGGGTTTCCAGTACTTCGACGAGCACAAGAGGACGCTGGAAGAGACCGCCGAGCGCGCGCGCGCATTCCTGGACGCGGACGACGGACGCCCGGTGTTCCTGTTCGTGCAGACCTACCGGACCCACAAGGTCTACGAAGTGAGCGATGAAGCGTGCGCGGCCCTTGGCCTCGAGCCGCTATCCGCTTCCGAGCTCGAAGCCCTCGAGAGCGAATACGACGCTCTCTCGGAACGAGAAGAAGGCACGCAAGCGGCTCGTCAGCGCATGGCGGAAATCGCGGGCGAGCTGGAGAGGCGCTATCGCGGGACGGTGTGGGACCTGGACCGGGGCTTCGAGCGGATCTTCCGCGAGCTCGAGACGCGCGGTTTCTTCCGGAACGGCTATCTGGTCTTCACCAGCGACCACGGGGAAGCCTTCGACGAACACGGGCAGCTCTTCCACAGCGGCGAGGTGCACGAGGAGCAGGTGCGTGTGCCGCTCTTCTTCCACGGACCGGGCCTGACGGCAGAGCGCCTCGCCTGTCCCGTCTCGCTGGTGGACGTCCCGCCCACCCTGGCCGACCTGGTCGGAGCCAAGCCCTTTCCCGGCGGGCTGGGAACCTCGCTCGTCGATCTGGCCGGGGAACGCGCCGTCTATGCCTTCCAGAACCACCGGAGGTACCGGACTGGCTCCACGCTGTGCGTGATCGAGGGCAGCCGCAAGGTGATCGGCAACGAGCGCGCAGACGAGCCGCGCGCGGGAAGCCTGCAATGCGCCTTCGCGCTGGAGAGCGATCCCGGTGAGCTCCGGAACGTCTTGGGCGAAACCTGGCCGAGCGAGATGTTCGAGCGCCACCGTGCGGCACTCGACGCAGCTCTGCAGCCCCTGGGCGTGCTCACCCCCGCGACGCCGACGATGGAGGAGCTCCAGAGCTTGGAGGCCATGGGTTACGCCGGCAGCGATGACTAGAAACGCACCGCGAAGCCATCGGACTCACAACGGAATGTTGCCGTGCTTTCTCCGCGGCCTCGTCTCGAGCTTGGTCTTGAGTAGCTCCAGCCACCGGATGAGCTGCGGCCTCGTCGTGCGCGCCTCGATCACGTCGTCGACGAAGCCGCGCTCGGCCGCCATGTAGGGGTTGCTGAAGGTCTCCTCGTATTCGCTCGTGGGGGATAGGACATCCAAGCGCATGAACCTGCGGCCCGGGGGCCTGGGCCGCGTTCTCGGGGGGGTCTGTCGCGCCAGGCCTGGCCGAAATCGATGCGTCGGAGGGCGTGCCCTTGGTCTTCGGGGCCTTGTCGAGGTGGCCGCGGCGGGGTTTTCCTCCAGCAGGCAAGGCATGGCCAGGCCCGCATCCCGTGGGAGAAGCGGAGACACCGCATCTGCGCGCTGGCATCAATCGGCGAAGCCAAGCTCGGGCGGCGCCCGGGCGGGGGCGAGCCGAGCTCGACGCTGACGCCGCTCTGCTCACCGATGGCGACTCGACCCTGCACCGAAGCGGCGTAGAGTTCGGCCAGCAGCGGCTCGTCGGGCTGGACCTCGTCTTCGCCCGGCTCGGCCTTCGGAAGTCGGCCACAGCGAGTGAGGTAGCGCAGGATGCGCCGGTGGAGGCGCGTGGTGATCAGGGCGACGTCCTGGTCGGTGAGCGGTTCGGCACGCTGGAAGCCGGCTGATGGGCGCGCGGGCGAGGTGTCGCGTCTCACGCTTCACGGACCTCGCGTCTCGCTTGATTCGAGACGAGAAGCAATTGATTCACGCCTCGCGGCTGACGCCTCACGCCTCACTTCGCGGGCCTCACGTCTCGCGCGCTCACGTCGTGCGAGCGCACAGTCGGGCTGAGGATGGTAGGGCGGGGCGGGGGGTGCGCTGATCGTCATCCTCGCAAGCTGTGACCTTCCCTCGGGAAAGTGGACACCCCAGATGGCGCGGAGTGCGCCAGGATGTGTCCCATGCCGAGAAGGAACCGTCGCAGTTTTTCCCCCGAGCAGAAGTCCGACGCGATCAAGTTGGTTCGCAAGGTCGGTAGCGTTGCCCGGGTTGCCAAGAACCTGGACCTGACCGAGAGCGCCCTGCGCAACTGGGTCAAGCAGGCCGAGATTGACGAAGGGCACGGTCCGGAGAGTGCCCTGACGAGCGAAGAGAAGGAGGAGCTCCAGCAGCTCCGACGTGAAGTGCGCACGCTCCGGATGGAGCGTGACTTCCTAAAAAAAGCCGCGGCCTTCTTCGCCAAGGAACAGCCTTCGAGCTGATCGAGGCGGAGAAGGCTCGCTTCCCGATCGGTCTCATGTGTCGGGTCCTGGACGTTTCCAGGGCCGGGCTCTACGCATGGCGCCGACGTCCACGTGCAGGCCCGCGAGCCAAGAAGGACGCCGAGCTCACGTGCCGGATCCGCGGCATCCACTCCGCGAGCCGCGGGACGTACGGCAGTCCGCGCGTGCATGCCCAGCTGCAGAAAGAAGACGTCCGCGCCGGAAAGGCGCGCGTGGAGCGTCTGATGCGCGCCGATGGCCTGCGCGGCAAGATCAAGCGCAGATTCCGCACTACGACCGACTCGAAGCACGCTCTCCCCATCGCGCCCAACACGTTGAATCGGCAGTTCACGGTCGAGGGTCCCGACCTGGTCTGGGCCGGCGACATCACCTACATCCCGATCGGGTCGGGCTTCTCTTTCCTGGCTGTGATCGTGGATCTCTACTCGAGGAGGGTCGTCGGCTGGGCGATGGCGGACCACTTGCGCACCGAGCTCGTCGAAGACGCGCTCGCCGCCGCGCTGGGCGCGCGTGTGCCTGCGCCGAACATGGTTCACCACTCCGACCGCGGCTGTCAGTACGCGAGTGCGGCCTACCGAGAGAGGCTCGCCCTCCACGGCATCGAGGTCAGCATGAGCCGACGCGGCAACTGCTACGACAACGCCGTGGTCGAGAGCTTCTTCGGAACCCTGAAGCAGGAGCTCGTGCACGACGCGCGCTGGTCCAGCCACGACGAGGCTCGGGCCGCCATCCACGAGTACATCGAGGTCTTCTACAACCGCCAGCGGTTGCACTCGACGCTCGGCTACCTCTCGCCGGCTGACTTCGAAGCGCAGCGGTGCACCGGATGAGTTCTTGCGAGCCTCGATCTTCGTCGAGACCCCCGGCCTCCCAGGCCAAGACATGCCCTCGCGAGGGATCAGCAAGTCGTCACACGGGCCCAAGAACGCAGGTCGCTCGCATCGGGATCAACGCCGAGCCGTTGTCCACAAGTTGTAAGTCTCCTCCTCCTTGGAACCTCCTCCTCCCGGGGGCTTCACCCCCGGAACGCCGCGCTGCGCTCGAGCTCCGCAGGGCTCCGCTCCGCGCGGCTCCCCCGACTGGGGAAGGGAGAACCCTTCCCCAAGACCCCTTCCCCTTTGACCGACTCCAGCCTCTTTCCTCTACTCTTCACACCTCAACACCGGTGTCCACCGAATCGAGGGAGGGCCAGCTGCCCGCGCGGGTAGGATCTGGCGGCCGGCGCGCAGGTGTGTGGAGAGGCGGAAAAGCGCCGCCTCTCCACGGGTGCCGGCATGAAAGGACCATGCCGATCACCACGGAGGAATGTTACCGCAGCTACGCGGAGTTGCTCGCGCACGGGCGGCGGGAGCTGGGGCAGGTGCCCTGTCCTGCACCGACTTGACAGCCCCCTAGTCGCACCTCATGATCCCCCACCATGGAGGGAGTTAGGTTGAAGTGTTCCGCCGCAGCGCGGCGAGCCAACGATGACTTCCGATCTTTCAGGTCCATGCCCCTTCGGGCCAGCGCAAGGGCTCAGGTGATCCCCGCGTTCAGGCATCGATCCCGCCCTGATGGTCTCCCCGGCAAATGCCATCTTGAGATCGCGTGAATCAGCTCTTCGATTTGTCAGACCTTCGGCCGGTTCTTCCAGCTTCTGCAATAGTTCTGACAGCTGCATCCGCGATCTGTTTCTCAGGATTTAGAGTCTCAGGTCACAGGTTCTTCTTAGTGCTGACATTGGCTTGGCTTACGAACCTCCTCTACCTGAGCATTGAGGCTCTCGAGCGAGCCAAAGGCCAGCCAGGCAGCGACCTCGCTTTTTATGCTTCTCTGCCTACAACCTGCTGCTTCCTAGTCGGCGGGTTTCACTTGTCGCCTAATCAGGGACCTTGGCTAACGCGAACTCAACTGGTGCATTTGATTGCGTGGCACGCAGTAACGATCGCGCCACAGTTCCTTGTTCCCCACATCTCTCCCTATATCGCAGAAAGCATTGACCCTAAGATTGTCGCTCAACTCGGCGGTATCCTTTTCTCATTTTATGCGCTCATGTTCTTGGCCTCAGCATTGCTCCGCCTCCCACCCGCCAGAGCGCTCGACTTGGTTGTAAGCCGCTCGGTGCCGCCAGATGAATCACCCACGGCCAATGACGCCGCCCGTTCGAGTCAGGGCGACCTCTCGACGCCCAGCGACGCTGCCCGCAACTCAGCCAAACGCGCCACCGCCGTAATGGCGTTGGGCCTAATAGTTTACGGCGCGCTTCAGATTTCTTATCTCTTCTTAGCATCCGATTTCCTAAGGCCGCGGCTGGCGCTGCCATTCTATATCGCGCTAGGGG
>JANOGB010000180.1:0-10176 GCA_031413955.1 Planctomycetota bacterium
TCCAGAACTGGTAGCCGACGCCCACGCTGCGCCCGATCAGCGTCGCCACGCCCGCGCCGGTGACGCCGAGCTCGGGGAACGGCCCCCAGCCGAAGATCAGGCAGGGGTCGAGCACGATGTTGATGCCGTTGGCGAGCATCAGCGTGCGCAGCGCGCGCACGCCCACGGCGTGCGTCTCCGGATTCACCGTGAACAAGCCCACGAGCGCCGGCGCGAAGGCGAGGAAGAGCACCGTCACCACGCACATGAAGACCATGTTGTAGCGGCCGGTGAGCCAGACCGAGCGCTCGGCGCGCTCGGGTTGCTGCGCACCGAGGTTCTGGCCGACCAGCGTGGCAGCCGCGTTCGCCAGGCCCCAGGCCGGCATGAGCGCGAAGACCACGATGCGGATCGCGATCGTGTAGCCCGAGAGTGCCTCGCTCCCGAAGGGCGCCACGATGCGCATCAGCGCCACCCAGCTCGCGGTCGCGATCAGGAGCTGCGCCACCCCGCCGAGCGACAGGCGCACGAGCTCCCTCAGGATCGGCAGCTCGAGCCGCGCCGTCGGCCCGCGCAACGCGATGCGCCCCACTCCGCGCCGCAGCATCCAGAGCTGGAAAACGACGCCCACGCTTCGCCCGACGAGCGTGGCCACGCCCGCGCCGGTCACGCCGAGCTCGGGAAAGGGCCCCAGCCCGAAGATCAGGCACGGGTCGAGCACCACATTGATCCCGTTCGCGAGCACCAGCGCTCGCAACGCCAGGGCCGGATCCCCCGCGCCGCGGAAGATCGCGTTGTTCAGGTACAGGAGCAGCACGACCAGGTTCCCGCCGAGCACGACACGCGTGTAGCCCGCGCCCTGCGCGATCACCTCGTCGGGCGCCTGCATCAGCCGCAGCAGCTCGGGCGCGAAGAACAGGCACGGGATCCCGAGCACCACCCCGATCCCGATCCCCAGCACCACCGCCGCCGTCGCTCCGCGCACCGCCCCATCCACGTTCTTCTCGCCGATGCGCCGCGCCACGAGCGCCGTCGTCGCCATCGCGAGCCCGATCCCGAAGGCATACACGATCGTGAGCATCGACTCGGTCACGCCCACCGCCGCCACGGCCGCGTCCCCGAGCCGCGCCACGAAGAACACGTCGACGATGGCGAAGGTCGACTCCATCGCCATCTCGAGCACCATCGGGATGGCCAGCAACCAGATCGCGCGCGGGATGCTGCCCTTGGTGTAGTCGTGCGCCTCGCCGCGCAGCGAAGCGCGGACGATCTGCCACCAGGAGCGGATGTCCGGAGCGGCTTCCATGGCTCGCAGGGCCGCAAAGCCTCCCCGCACCCGCCTTGCCGCGCAAGCTCGCTCCCCCCGGGAACGCCAGGCTCCAGCCTGGCTCTTCTCTATTTCTCTATCCTCCTCTTTCCATTCCTTCGGCGCGCGGAGTCGGCAACTCCGGCAACCAGGATCGCGCGCGCCTACCCGCCGGCCGCGAGTACGGCTTCCGCAACCTCGGCGCGCGCGAGCTCGGCCTCGACCACCGCGGGCGTGGGCGAGTCCGGCACGTGGATCGTCTGCGGCTCCGCTTGCTCGATCGGGAAGAGGACGCCGGTACCCGTGTGCCGCACGAACCACGCGAGCTCGTAGTCACCGGGCCACGGCAGCCGCAGGCGCGCGCTGCCGTCGGCGCCCACGATGGTGTCCTCGACGTCCAGGTCTTCGTCGGGCTCGAAGGCGACCGTCGCCGGAAGGACACGCTCGCCACGGACCATCAAGACGAGCGGCGGCTCGGGCAGGCGGATCTCCTCCGAGACGCGCAGCACGACCGCTGGCGCGCTCGGCAGAGTGAGACGATCGCCGTCGAGCACGTTCTCGAACAGCACGGGCCGCACGCCCCATCCCGCGACCCAGAGATCGACGCTCGGGCGCGGAGCGAGGAACGCAGCGCGCGCCGCGGGGCCGATCGACCTCCACAGCGAGAGTTCGCCGTCCGGGTCCAGCAGCTCCAGGTGGCCGCTGCTCCATGGCGCGCCGCTCTCGAGCTCGAAGGAGAGCTCGAACGAGTGCAACACGCCGCCGAGATCGATCGGCTCGAGCTCGGTCGTCTGGCCGGAGAGGAGTCCGATCCCGTCCCGCTCGAGCACGAAGCGCTCGGCGTGGGAAACGGTCAGGCGCGCGCGCCCCGGCTCGCAAGCCTGGAAGCGAAAGCGGCCACCCTCCACGAGTAGGGCGGCGTACGTGGCGCCCTCCGGGGCGGCCGGACTCGGTTCGACCCGCAAGTCGAGCTCGAAATCGTCGAAGTTGCTCGCGCGCGGCAGCAGGAGCTGTCCGGCGAGAATCGCACCGCGCCGCAGCACGAGGGTGTGGTCGCCTCCTGGCGCTGCGACCTCCACCCAATCGCTCGGGAGCCAGGTCTGGTGTGTCGCGCGCACGCTCACAGGCAACTCGGTGGGCTGACCCGCGAGGAGATAGCGGCCGCCTGCGTCGCAGAACGGCGTGCTCGTGCCCTTGGCCGGCGACAACTCGACCCGCGCTCGCTCGACAGGCGCACCCGAGTCGTCGGTCACGCGCAAGCGCGCGAGCTCGGCCTCTGCGTCGAAGACCAGCTCTCCGAAATCGAGGACGGTTCCTTCCTCGTTGATGGTCGGCACGACGGTGGCCCGCAGGACGGGTCCGCCGTCATGGGAGAGCTCCAGGGTCCACGGAACGTCGAGCTTCTCGAGCTCCCTCGCGTTCCAGATCGGGCTCTCGAACACCTTGTTCTCCTCGACCCAGGGCGAGAAGAAAACGCCAACCTGCGACGCGCGGCCGTCGAGCCGCGCGCCGGTCGGCTCTCGGTCGCCGAAGGTAGCGCGGATGCATTGCACGCGGCCGCGTGCGTTCGCTCTCCGCTCGCCGATGGGGATCAGCACGCGCAGCTCCTGCCCCGCCGCGGTCGGGCCCGCCACGTCGCGCCAGACATTGTCGTGCCCCTCGGCAGCGACGGAGATCTCGAGCGGCAAGCCGAGCCCCACGCACTCGAAGACCGCGTGTCCGGAGTCGAACGGCAGGTGAAGGCTCGCCCCTCCGCGCACGGCCAGGGACTTGTCGAAGATGGAATCCCAGCCGATCTCCACGTGGACGTAGCCTCCGAGGGCGAGCTCGGTGCCCTGCGGATCGGTGAGCTGCACGACCAAGCGCCCGAAGTCGCCCGCGACGAAGCGCACGGGCTCGGCCGGGACGCTGTCGGTGGTGAACAAGACCACCTCGGGCTCGCCCGCGACGCCCGCGGCGAGCGAGACTCGCAATGACCCCTGGTAGCCGTCGGGCCAGAGCTGCTCCTCCAACTTGGGAATCCACACGCGGCCGTCCGCGCCGGTGATCCAGGTAAAGCCGTGCTCCAGCGGATCGAACTCACCCCAGTAGAGCGCGACCTGGGCGCCCTCCACGGGCCGGTCGGAGCGGTCGACCACCACGCAGGCGAGCGAGTGATAGGCCTTCAGCTCGACGACACACTCGGCGTCGTCGGGTCCGAGCGTCGCCTCGCCGTGCAGCTCGCCCCGCGCGGCCGCCAGGCTGAGCTTGCGCGCGGGGCGCGGGACGCAGACCTCGCCGCGCGCATCGAGCGTGAGCTCCTGGCCGAGGCCACTCTGCAGCACGGGTTCGACGTCGTTGAAGCGCCGCATCACCTTCTTCCAGGCGGCGCTCTGCCAGTCCACGTCTTCGCGCTGGAGCCAGACCAGCGCATCGGGCACGGGGGTTTTCGAGGACGCGAGCACGACGCGAATGCGGCAAGTCTGCTCGGACAGCGCCGTGGAACGCACGACCTCGGCGCGCTGTGCGACGGCGGAAACGCTGGCGGCAGCCTCCCCGCCCAGGCCGCCAGGAGCGGCGGGGCTGTGCGTAGCGACGGGCACTCCCCCGGAGCGCTGGTGCACGTCCTCGGCGGAGATCGCTCCTCCGGAATCGAGCAACGACCACAGCACGACCAGGAGAACCAGGATCGCCACGGCGATGGCACCGAGGATCGAAGCGGGACGCATGGGTTGGATCCGGACTGCGCGCTCCGGGCACTCTCCTATCCAGGTCGTGGGCGCCGCAACAGATCCTGCCGCTTTCCCCGCTCTCGTGCGCGGCGCGTCGAGGCCACCCAGGCCCTTCCCCTCACCGGGCCTTTGCTGCCTACAGCAAGCAGGCGATCTGGAAGGCCGCGAAGCGCGCGAAGCGTTCGGGCGAGAGCAGCGCCACGTGCCAGTCCTCGTCGTCGTCGCCCTGGGCGCTGTAGTAGAGCCGCAGGCCGTCCTGCACGCGTTCGTCGGAGGCGTCCAGGTTGACCGAACCGGACCAGATCACGAGGCCGGTCTCGGCGGAGACCAGGTCCACCTGCAGCGAGAGGAGCAGTGGCGAGAAGAAGCGCTCCTGCGTGACCACGCCGAAGAGGATCCCGTCCAGGCTGTAGCGCTGCGAGAGGCCGATGATGGTCTTGGGCTTGTACCAGCCGCGGCGATAGGGGTCGCTCGACTCGAGCTCGGCCAGATCCGCACCCTCGAGCTGCACGATCTCGAAGGGCGTCGACTGGGAGAGCTCCGAGTGCAACGCGCGCTGCAGAGCGATGCTCTGCTCGGCGGGCAGGTTGCGTCCGCGGAAGGGCGGCAAGCCGATGCGGCGTAGCTGGTAGCTCGCGAAGTCGTTGGACACGACCGCGTTGGCGAGCCGCGGCATCTTGGCCGACGGCAGGACGATGCAGCCGCTCAGGAGGAGCGACAGGAGAACGATGCAGCGCCTCACTCGTGCCCGCCCTCGCCGGGCTTCGTCGCCGGCTTCGCCTTCATCGGCTTCGTCTGCGCCGCCGCGGCGCGCGCGCTGTCCTCGGCCTTGGCGCGCTCGCTCTCGATACGCGTCTCGAGCAGGAGCTTCTCGGCCTCGAGCCTGCGGATCTGGGCCTGTACCAGGCGCGCGGCGATGGACTGGTTGTCGCTCATGAGCGCGCGATGCGCCTCGTCGAGCGCGGCCACGCGCCCGGAGAGCTCGTCCGCGGCCTTCGTCTTGGCGTCCAGCGCGAGGCTGGTCTCGGCCAGGTTCGCGCGCAGCTCCTCGACCTCCTGCGCGAGAGCATCGCGCTCGTCCAGCACCTGCTGGTAGAGCTCGATGATGTGCGTGCGCCCCGCGGGCGGCGTCTCCAGGCCGCGCGGTGGGCCGCTCTGCGGCGTGACGCGGCCTTGCGGCGCGCCGTCGACCACGCCGCCGTCCCAGGAGTAGAGCGGGGGCTCGACGCTCTGCACCTCCGGCGACTGTGTTCCCTGGACCTGTGCGCCCTCGGCCATCGGATCGGTTCGATCCAGGACCGATGGCTTGGGGACCGGCAAGCTCGACGCATCGGGCACGAGCGGTGCCTCGCGCGCGAGTCCATCGGCACCCGACTGGCGGTAGCGTCCCTGCTCCTGCCAGTACTCCGGCGGCGGGCCCCAGCTCGCACGCTCGAACAGGGAGGGCGGCACGATGCAGCCGGCGAGCCACGTGGAAAGGCACGTGGTCAGGGAGAGCAGCGCGGCGCGCGGCAGGATCAATTCGGTTCTCATGGCTTCTTCTCGGTTCGGATCTCGATCAGCGACACTTCGCCGCAGGAACAGGTGAGCTCGAGCGCCTGCGTGTTCTCGTCGAGGCGCACGAGCCGCACGCTCGCGGCGCCCGTGTTCTGGACTTCGGCGTGTGTCCCGTGGTGGGCCTCTTGCTGGGCCGCGGCCCGCGCGCGCGGCCGCGCCCCGGGGCCGTCGACGCGCACCTGATCTCGCTTGATGACGCCCTGGCGTCTTGCTTTGGCTTCCATGGTTCACACCAGCGGATGGGACTTCTTGAGCTCGCGATTCAGGCGGTAGAGCGCGCGGCTGTGGATCTGCGAGACGCGCGACTCGGTCACGCCGAGGATCTCGCCGATCTCCTTCAGCAGCAGCTCCTCGCCGTAGTAGAGCGTGATCACGGTCTTCTCCGGCTCCGGCAGGGCAGCGATGACGCGGATCAGGAGCGCCTTCATCTCGTTCCACTCGGCGCTGCCGATCGGGTCCTCGCTCTTCGGGTCCGCGAGCAGCGCACCGAATTCCTCCGAAGGGCCGCCCTCGAGCGAGGCCCAGCAGGCCACGCGTGCAGAGTGCAGCACCTCGTCGATCTCCTCGATGCTGGTGCCCAGGTGCAGGGCGATCTCCTCGGGTGACGGCGGCGCGCCCTGCTCCTGCTCGAGCTGGCTCACCGCGCGCTCGACCTCGCGCAAGCGCTCGCGCCGGCCGCGCGGCAGGAAATCCAGGCGCCGAAGCTCGTCCAGGATCGCGCCGCGGATGCGCGGAAAGGCAAAGGTCGAGAACTGCAGCCCGCGCGCGGACTCGAAGGAATCGGCGGCCTCGATCAGCCCGCGCATGCCCCAGCCGAAGAGGTCGTCGCGCTGCACGCGCCCGGGCACGTCGAGGGCCATGCGCCCGACGATGTGCTGCAGGAGCGCGAGATGGTCGAGGATCAGCCGGTCGCGCTCCGCCTCGGGCGCGGCGCTCTGGAACTCGGCGGTGCTCACTGGCTCACCTTGTCCTTCGTCTGCGCGAGCGTGCGGTCGCACTCGCAGGCCAGCTCCAGGAGAGCCGCGCCCATGCGCACGGTGAAGAGCAGGACGACGAGCGTGACGCAGGCGCGTGCGCTGGCGAGCCAGAGGGGCGCGTGAGCGATGAGCGCTGCGAGTGCCACCAGCAATGCGCCGGCGACGGCCAGACGCCGGCCGAGCTCGCGCGCGGCCTCGCTGACCTCTCTGGTGGAGAACGGGCTCATGCTCCGGCACGCGTGGCGAGGCGGCCACGCAATACGAGGTCAGACAGGGCTTCCCCGCTCGCGCGCAGGAGGTGCGCGCGCGCGTCCTGGCCGTCGCACAGGAACGCCGCCGCCAGACGCGCGCGGACCAGGGCCTCGTAGGCCGCGGCCGGCTCGTCGGTCTCGTCGAGCTTGGTGAGCACCGCGGCGTCGGGCCGGAAGGACGCGAAAGCGCGCGTGGTCAGGCGCAACGCGCCGCGGCCGGCCGCGGCCGAGAGCACGAGCAGCGTGGTCAACTCGCAGGGCGCGGCGCAGCGCACGAGCTCGCGCGCGAGCTCGTCCACGCGTTCTTCCTCGCGCGGCGAGAGCCCGGGCGTGTCGAGCAGGACCGTGTCGACCGCGCCGGCGCGGCGCAGGCACTTCTTCAGGTCCTCGCCGGTGCGCACGAGCGCCAGCGGGATCTCGCCGCGGTCGACGTCGTGTGCGAGGTCGTTCACGCGCTCGAGCGAGCCGAGCGCGACGGGATCCAGGCTGGCGAACACGACTCTCCGGCCGGCCTCGCGCAGCTTGCGACCGAGCTTCACGAGCGCGGTGGTCTTGCCTACGCCGGTCGGGCCGACGAAGGCGAACAGCGGCACGCGCTCGTGCCGGCGCGGGCGCTTGGGCGAGGGCAGGATGGGCACGGCGCGCGCCAGCACGGCCGCGGCCACGTCGATGGCATGGGCACCACCCGCGCGCTCGCGCAGGACCTCGGTCACGATCAGGCGCACGAACTCGCTCGAGGCGCCGTGCTCCAGCATGCGGCGCGCGACGTCGCGCGTGCCGGGTTCGAGCTCGAGTCCGACGAGTTCGTCGACCGTCAACGGCGCGCGCTCGATCGGTGCACGTCGCGGCGGCTCGGGAGAAGGCTGCAGGTCGGCCCAGGAGACGCTCAGGGGTTCGTGGACGCTCATGTCAATCCTCCAGCCTCACCATGGCGGCCGTCTCCACCGCGCGGGCGGGGACGACCTCGTTGTAGGAGAGCACCGCGACCTTGGGCAGCGTGGCGCGCACCAGTTCGTTCAGGAAGCGGCGCACGCCGGTGCGCGCCAGTACGACCGCTTCCTTGCCGCTCTTCGAGGCCGTGGCGATCGACTGGGCGATGCGCTCGACCAGTTTCTGCAGGTAGGCCGGGCTGACGGGCACGGCCTCGGGATCCTTGCTGGCGCCGACCGCCGCCGCGAGACGCGCTTCGATGCCCGGCTCGAGCGTGACGGCGTGCACCGTCCCGGCCTTGTCGGCGTGGAGTTCGCACAGCACGCGCCCCAGGCGCCCGCGCACGATCTCGCTCAGGGCCGCGGGATCCTTGGTGCGCGCGACGCCGTCGGCCAGGGCCTCGAGGATGACCTGCATGTTGCGGATCGGCACGCCCTCGACGAGCAAGTTGCGCAGCACATGCTGCACCTCGCCATAGCCCATCTTCGCGGGGATCAGCTCCTCCACCACGGCGGGGGAGTTCTTCTTGACGTGCTCGACCAGCTCCTTCACGTCGTCGCGCGAGAGGATCTCGTGCATCGATCCACGCAGCACCTCGGACAGATGCGTGACGAGCACGCTGGTCGGGTCGACCACGGTGAAGCCTGCCAGCTCCGCCTCGTCGCGCTGCGCCGGCGTGATCCACCAGGCCGGCAGACCGAAGGCCGGATCGCGCGTGGCCTTGCCGCGCAGCTTGCCCGTCCCGAGCGTGCCCGTGCCCGTGCCCGAATCCATGGCCAGGAACTGCCCGACCTCGATCGTGCCCTTGGCGACCTCCTGGCCGCCGAGCAGCACGCGATACGCGCCCGGCTCGAGGCGCACGTTGTCCTTGATGCGCACGGCCGGCAGCAGGATGCCTTCGCGTTGCGCGAAGCGCTTGCGGAGCTGGGCCACGTGGTCGAGGATCCCGGTGCCGCTCTTGTCCTGCACCAGCGGGATCAAGCGGTACCCGATCTCGAGCCCGATGCGGTCGACCTCGAGCATCGCGAGCGCGTCGTCCACGGGCTTCGCCTCGCCTGCCTCGCCGGCCTGCGCGGGTGCACCCGGCTTGGCTGCGGCGCCTGCGCTCGTCGCGCCTGCCAGCACCGCTTCCGATCCTTCGATGCCGCGCAACTTGCGCGCGACGATGAGCAGCAGGGTGGCGAGCAGCGTGAACGGCAGGCTCGGCAGCCCGGGCAGCAGCCCGATCGTGAACATCATCCCGGCCGCGATCAGCGCCGCCTTGGGTCGGCTCACGATCTGAGCGGCCAGGTTGTAGCCCAGGCTCTTGTCGCTCGAGGCGCGCGTCACGAGCACGGCGGCCGCGGTCGAGACCAGCAGGGCCGGGATCTGCGTCACCAGACCGTCGCCGATCGAGAGCTTGGAATAGCGGTCGACGGCCTGGCCGAGCGCGAGGCCATTGGACGCGCCGATGGCGATGCCGCCGACCAGGTTCAGGGCCGTGATGATCAAGCTCGCGATGGCGTCGCCGCGCACGAACTTCGAGGCGCCGTCCATGGCCCCGTAGAACTCGGCCTCGCTCGCCACGCGCGCGCGGCGCGTGCGCGCCTCGTCGGAGTCGATCAATCCGGCGTTGAGATCGGCGTCGATCGCCATCTGCTTGCCGGGCATGGCGTCGAGCACGAAACGCGCCGCCACCTCGCTGATGCGCCCGGCACCCTTGGTGATGACCACGAACTGGATCACCACCAGGATCAGGAACACGATCAGGCCCACCGCGAGGTTGTCGCCGACGACGAAGTGCCCGAAGGCCGAGATGATCTGGCCGGCGCGGCCCTCGGAGAGGATCAGGCGCGTGCTGGCGACGTTCAGGCCGAGGCGGAAGAGCGTCGCGAACAGCAGCACGGCCGGGAAGGTCGAGAGCTCGGCCGAGCTGCGCACGCTCATCGTCACGAGCAGCACCAGGACCGAGATCGTGAGATTGAACGCCAGCAACACGTCCAGCAGCGGCGCCGGCAGCGGCACGAGCAGCGTCACCATCAGCCCGAGCACGCCCAGGCCCATGGCCCAGTCGGCCCAGCGCGTCAGGAAGCGCCCGAGGCGCTCGACGGTGGTGGCGGAGTCGTGCTTCATCTCTTTTCACCTGGGAGCGCCGGGCTCCCGCCCGGCTCTGCTTCCGCTCTGCTCTTCTTCTCCTCTTGCAACCCGCAAGGAAGAGAACGGAAACCGAGGCCATGCAGCTCGCTTCCTATCTCGCGGGCGTCGTCGGCCTCGCGCATCGTCGCCAGATGGACGCGGCCTCGTTGCGTGAATGGCGATCGTCACTCGATGGAGCTCGGTCGCGCTCGCTGGATGCGCCGTCGTGGCTCTGGACCGGGATCGTCGACCTGGTGGGCATCCATGAGAGTGCCTACCTCGACCACTGCAGGCGATACGCCTGGCGCGAGGCCGCCTGAGTCGTGCGCCCGGGTTCTTGAAAGACGCAT
>JANOGB010000181.1:0-3906 GCA_031413955.1 Planctomycetota bacterium
CCAGACGTCGAGGCTGGAGTTCGTGCGCTCGCCGTTGAGTTGCAGCGCTTCCCCCAGAGCGCCACCCACGAGGAAGCGGAGCGCGCCCTCTACGCCCTCGCGGATGCCGCTACATGCAGCGAAGGACCGGGCAGCCCTCGCGCTCCACTCGACGGGCGATCCATCTTCTGGAAGCCCGGCGACCCGCTCCCGCTCTGCTCACTGCTTACCGAGGCGCTCGATCGCGCCCGCACACTCCCGACAATGGAGGAACCCCTCGCGGCGTTCGCCGGAGCGGAGACCTGGGCGCTCTTGGCGGACGGTCGGGAGTCGGAAGATGTACGGGACGGCCTCACAACTGCGGCGCGGGCAGCGTCGCCGCGCGAGGCTCGGGCCACCCTTGGACGACTACTGGCGCGGCGCATCCCAGGCGCACCCGCGCTCGCGCATAGGCTTGGCGCGACTGCCGGTGCCTTTGCGCGCTTGGCCCCGGGCCCACTTGAACGCACCGCACAGGTTCACGAAGTGCTCAGTCGGCTCGGCCTGCCGGACGGCACACGCGAACTGCTTATCGACGCGCTGGCCGGCTTGGATCCTGCCGAGTACGTCGCGCGCGCGCGGCGGGCCCCGACGCTAGCTCCGGCGGCTGCGCGTGTGGCCGCTGCGGTCTGCGTTCCCGAGACGCACACCTTGGCGGCCGTCTGCGCCGAGTTGCTCAAGGCTGGCTACCTGGGCGTGGCCGGCACGTTGGACGCGGTTGAGAACCGCGTGAAGCGGGCTCACGCGGGTTCGCCGCTCCACGCATTGCGTCGCAGGGGTGGCCGTACAGATGAGGCCCTCCAGTCTGCGGTAGTTGAGGTGCTAGCCGGTCGTGACCCGGGCCACTTGGCACTCCAGGGGGAACGCGGAGCGAGCCAACCGCGGTGACCCTCTTTGACCCTCTTTGACCTGTTTAGGTCAACGACACGCGCGGTTCCAATGCGCGCATGGTTGAACACCGGTCACTGAAGGTTCACGAGGTGGCACGGGCCGAGCGCAAGACCTGCGCGACGGTTCGGCGCTGGATCCGCCGCGGGCTGCTTCCGGCGTACCGTCTCCCCTCCGGCGAGTACCGGATCGTGGGGGAGGATGTCCTCCTGCTGCGCCGCCCTGCGCGGTCCGGGGGGCGCTCGTGAAGGCGCCTCGATCCGCCCCCGAGCGCCAAGGTTGGCGCGTCACAGAGCTTGCCCGTGCCCACGGGATTCCGCGTAGCAGCGTCTACGCCTGGATTCACGCTGGCGAACTCCCCGCGGTGCGCGTCGGGCCCGGAACGTTGCTCGTACTTGCGCGAGATTGGGAGAAGTTCCTCGCCATGCGCCGGATTACTCCGGCTGGGGGGCCGGCGTGACCATGCTTGACCACGCGCTGCGCTACGTGGCCCGCGGACTGCCGGTCTTTCCGCTCGCAACCGGCGACAAGGTGCCGCTCTTCCCAAGCGCCCATCCGGACAGGGAGGATCCCCAGCGCGGAGTCTGCCGCGGTGAGTGCGGGCGGATGGGGCATGGGTTCCACGATGCCACAACCGACCCGGCGAGAGTCCGGGAGTGGTGGGCACGGAAACCACTGGCCAACGTCGGCGCACGGACGGGGATCCGATTCGACGTGCTCGACGTGGACCCGCGGCACGGAGGCGCCGCGACGTTGGCCGCCCTGGTGGAGCGGAATGGGCCGCTTCCCGCGGCGCCTGAGGCCGCGACCGGCGGCGGTGGGCGGCACCTACTGTTCGCACCTGACCCGCGCGTACGGTGCTCGGCCGGGCAACTCGGTGACGGGCTCGACGTGCGCGGCGGTGGCGGCTTCGTCGTGGCACCGCCGAGCCTCCACCCAAGCGGACGCCGCTACGCCTGGACAGTGCGCAGCATCCCCCCCCCGCCCTGGCCGGCATGGGTGCTCGTGCTGATCCTGCCTGCGCCCAGCATCCTCCGGCCCGTCGCTGCCCACGTCCTGCGAGCCGACGGCCGCTGCTCGCCGTACGGGGCGGCCGTCCTGCGCAGCGCGTGCGAGCGGGTGGAGGCCGCTCGGGAGGGCCGGCGGCACGAGGTGCTCAGGCACGGTGCGCGGCTCGTGGCCGGGTACGTCGCGGGCGGAGAGGTTGACGAAGCCCTCGCGCGGGAGTGCCTGCTCGCCGCCTCTGCGTTGCCCGAGGCGGAAGCGCTACGCCTGATCGCCTGGGCATTCGAGAACGGCATGGCCCTGCCGCTCAGGGCGCCACACGGGAGGAAGCGATGAGCGCCGGAAGCGATGCGAACCTGGGCGCGGCTGCGCCGGCCGATTGGGCCGCGAAGCTTGCCGACGCCCAGGCATTCAAGCCGGCCGAGGTGCTCGACCGGCTGGGGATTCCCGATGCGGACTCCCTCGACGCGGCAGCCCTGGCCCCGGCGCTGGCCCTCGTGTGCCGCGAGTGCGCGACGCTCCCCGCGGTGGAGAGTGCCGTACTACGCGCCGAGCTTGAGCGCCGGCTGCGGCGTGCCGGCGTCGCCAACGTGCGCGGGCTCGTTGCGAGCGCGACGAAGCCTCCCACCGCCGCGCGCGAGCCGATGCAGGGAAAGGCTGCGCTGTTCGTCGAGCCCGAGCCGTGGCCCGAGCCCGTGGACGGGTCGGCCCTACTGTCGCAGCTCGTGGCAACGTTTGCGCGCTACGTCGTGCTCCCGGCGCACGCTGCCTTGGCGCTTGCTGTGTGGGTGCTGCACTCGTGGACGTGGGAGGCGGCGGACTACTCCCCGCGGCTCGACATCGGGGGGCCGACGCGCCGTTGCGGGAAGTCTCGCGTGCTGGAGGTGCTGGCGGGGCTGGTCCGTCGCGCGCTCTCGTGCGTGAACATCTCGGCGGCGGCCCTGTTCCGCACGATGGCGGAGTGGGCTCCGACGCTCTTGCTCGACGAAGCGGACGCGCTGTTCCGAGACCGGGAGGGTTCCGAGGACCTGCGCGGCATCATCAATGCTGGCGCGCGGCCCGACGGCAAGGTGCCCCGGTGCGTGGGAGACACCCACGAGGTGCGCTGGTTCCCGGTCTTCGGACCGCTTGCCCTCGCTGGTATCGGAAACCTGCCGGACACGATTCGAGACCGCGGCATCCGCATCCCCATGCAACGGAAGGCGAGGGGCGCCCAAGTGGCACGCCTGCGTTTGCGGGACTTCGAGGCAGAGTGCGAGCCCCTTCGGCGGCAACTGGCGCGGTGGGCTCGTGAGCACGCTGAGACGCTCGCGCAACGGCGACCCACGCTGCCGGACGCGCTAGACGACCGGGCCCAGGATGGGTGGGAGCCCCTGCTCGCGATCGCGGAGGAGGTGGGAGGCCCGTGGCCTGAGCGAGTTGCTGCTGCCGCGGTGGCCCTGTCGGCGGGAAGAGAGGAGGCGGAAGAGTCTGCGGCCGTCGAGGTGCTGCGCGACCTGCGGCCGATCATCGGCGCCACGGAGAAGATGCCCACGGCGGACATCCTTCGCGGGCTCCGGGCGCTTGAGGACCGGCCCTGGGCCACCTACGGCAAACTGGGGAAGGGGCTTGACGGGAACGGGCTCGCCCGGCTGCTCCGCGGCTTCGAGGTTCGCCCGCGCGACCTTCGGACGGAGCGCGGCACCGTGAAGGGCTACCTCCTCTCTGAACTCTCGGATGCGTTTCGCCGCTACCTGCCGAGCGTCGAGTCTCGCGCCTCCGCCGAGCCGTCCGAGCCGACCCGCGACGCCGCGACGGAGCCAGGAAATGGCCTCCGCATCGAAGCGTCCCCGGGCGACGAAGCTGTGCCCGTCGCGGCCGATGGTTCCTCCACCGGGCCCATGAATGGCCCCCGTCGCCCCGTCGCGCCTGAGCGGCCTCCGAACGGGCACATGGCGGCGTGCGCGCACTCCTCTGCCTGGGAGGGGTGGCAAGAGCACGGGTGCGAGGCATGCC
>JANOGB010000182.1:0-1898 GCA_031413955.1 Planctomycetota bacterium
CGGAGTCGGAGCAATTCTTCAACGATCCGCCTTGCGGCCAGGCGTTTTCTTGCCTTTCCGGCGGATCGTTGAAGAATTGCTCCGACTCCGTACTCCGCTCGGGGAGAATCGCGACGTCATGCCGCAGGAGACCCTCGTCGCCCAGCTCGCGCCGGCCGCGCAGGCGCGCATCGAGCGCGAGCTCTCCGGGCCCGGGTTCGAGCCGCGCTCGGTCGAGCACGCGCGCTTCAGCGTGAAGGGCCCGGGCTTCGTCGCCACGCTGTACCGTTCAGGGAAGCTCGTGGTGCAGGGCAGCGAGGTGCAGCTCTTCAAGGAGCGCTATCTCAAGGGCGCCGAGGGCGACGCGCCCATGGCTCCCGCGGCCCCGATCGAGGTCGGCGAGCGCACGCTGATCGGCAGCGACGAAGCGGGCAAGGGCGACTACTTCGGGCCGCTGGTGGTCGTGGCGGTCCGGGCCGACGCCAAGGAGCGGGCGGAGCTCGTCAAGGCGGGCGTGGCCGACAGCAAGACGCTCTCCGACGAGCGCATCCGCGTGCTCGCTCCGGCGCTCGAGCAGCGCTATGCGGTCGCGTCCGAGGTGCTCGAACCGGCGGACTACAACGTCGAGCACCCGCGCTTCAAGAGCCTCAACCCCCTGCTGGCCGAGCTGCACGCGCGCTGCATCCGGCGCCTGGCACAACCGGGGTTGCTCGTGCTGGTGGACAAGTTCGCGGACGAGAAGCTGGTCGCGAGCCGCCTGCAGGGTCTCGAGCTCGAGCTCCACCAGCGCACGCGCGCCGAGCGCGAGCCCGTGGTGGCTGCGGCCTCGGTGATCGCGCGCAACCTCTTCCTGGAGGGGCTGAAGAAGCTCTCGGAGGAGTTCGCGGTCGACCTGCACAAGGGCGCCGGTGAATCCACCGACCGTTCGGCGCGCGAGTTCGTGAAGCTACACGGGCGCGAGGCGCTGGCGCGCGTCGCCAAGGTCCACTTCAAGAACACCCAGAAGATCCGTGGTTGATCCGCGCTTCTATTCCGCCGCCGGCAACCGCTTCGCGGTGGTCGATGCCTTCGAGCACGAACCCGCCGATCCCGCGGCGCTGGCGCGCGAGCTGTGCGCGCGCCACGGCGTCGACGGGGTGCTGCTCGGCGCGCGTCCGTTGGCGGGCGGGGACTGCCGCATGCTCGTCTACAACCGCGACGGCAGCCGCGCCGAGGCCTGCGGCAACGGCCTGCGCGCGCTGGCGCGCTGGGCGGTCGAGAGCGAGCACGCGCTCGACGCGCTCCTGATCGAGACCGACTCCGGACCGCGGCACGTGGTTTGCCTCCGTGGGAAGGAGCGCGGGCAGGAGATCGTCGCCGCGCGCGCGGAGCTCGGCGTGCCGCGCCTGGTCGAGCGCGAAACCGTGCTCGAGGTCGAGGATCGCGCGCTGCGCGCGACGCTGGTCGACATGGGCAATCCGCACTGCATCCTGTTCGTGCGCGACGTCGGACGCGCCGAGGTGGCGTTCCTCGGCTCGGGGCTCGAGCGCCACGCGCGCTTTCCGCAGCGCACGAACGTCTCCTTCGTCGAGCTCGCCAGCGGACGACTGCTGGTGCGCACCTGGGAGCGCGGCGTGGGCGAGACGGCTGCCTGTGGCACGGGCATCGGCGCCGCGGCCGTGGCGGCGCTCGTGCACGGCTTCGTGCGCTCGCCGGTCGAGGTCGGCGCGCGCGGCGGTCGCCTGCAGGTCGACTGGGACGGCACGGGCATGCTCATTCTCGCCGGCCCGGTGGAAGCACTGCGTGTGTAGTCTCATCTGGGAGCGCCGGGCTCCAGCCCGGCTCTTCTCTTCTTCTCTCTTCTTCCGCTTCCGATGCTCACCGTCCCCTTGGAAAACGGAAACAAGCTCGGAAACAGAGCCGGGCTGGAGCCCGGCGCT
>JANOGB010000183.1:0-18628 GCA_031413955.1 Planctomycetota bacterium
CCGGCGGATGCCGATCTCGCGCGTGCGTTCGGTGACGGTCGCCAGCATCACGTTCATGATGCCGATGCCGCCGACCAGCAGGCTGATCGAGGCGATCGAGCCCAGCACGATGTTGAAGATGCGCTTGGTCTCCTCGGCGCGCAGCAGGAGCTCGAGCGGCACGACCATCTCGTAGTCGGATTGCGGGTGGTTGCGCGCGAGCATCTCGCGGCAGGCGGAGGCGACCAGCGGCACGTTCTCGGCCGTGTCGGCCTCGATCACGATCTCGTGCAGGTCGACCTCTTCCATTTCGCGGCTGCCGGCGCGCAGCTTGACCTGCATGCTGCCGTACCACTTCTGGCCGGTCGCGAGCGGAATGAAGACCTCGGCCGTCGACTTCCCGGCTGGAGCGGCGTCGCTGGAGGGGCGCACGCGCGAGAGCAGGACACCGACCACGGTGTAGTAGTCGCCGCCGATCTTGATCTCCTGGTCGAGCGGCGACTCGAAGGGAAAGAGATAGCGCGCGACCTCGTCCGAGAGCACGCAGACGTTGGCCGTGTTCTCGAGATCGGCGTCCGCCAGGAAGCGGCCCTCGGCCACCACGCGCCCGGTGACCTCGCGGTAGACCGGCAGGGTGGCGAGCACCCGCGGGTTCATGGCGCGCTGGCCCTTGCGCACCTCCTCGTAGATCTCGCGCAGCGGCACCACGCGCACGACGGCCGGGAAGGTCTCGCTGACGCGCGCCAGATCCTCCTCGGTCAGGCCGTAGCTGACCACGCGCACGGACTGCTGGCCGGTGGCGAAATCCTCGCGCGGCTTGACGCTGCGCAGGATCACGTTGCGCGAGCCGAGCTGGCGGATCTGCTCCTGGGCCTCCTCGCTGGCGCCCTCGCCGATCGCGAGCATGGCGATCACCGAGCTCGTGCCGAACAACACCCCGAGCGTGGTCAGCAGGCTGCGCAGCTTGTGCAACAGCAGGCTGGAGACGCCCAGGCGCACCGTGCGCAGGAACGAGGGGCCTTTCATCGGTGCTGACCTTGCTGTTGGGCTTGGTGCGGAGATGGGTCCTCGAGCGCGGCAGGCTGCCTGGTCGGGGCCGGGTTCTGGTCGCGCACGACCGACTCGATGCGCCCGTCCTTCAGACGCAGGACGTGTTGCGCGCGCGCGCCCACATCGGGTTCGTGCGTGACGATGAGGATCGTGCGGCCCTCGGCGTGCAGCTCGTCCAACAGCGCCAGGATCTCGGTGGCGGTGTGGCTGTCGAGGTTGCCGGTCGCCTCGTCGGCCAGGATCAGCGAGGGCTCGTTGACCAGCGCGCGCGCGATGGCCACGCGCTGCTGCTGGCCGCCCGAGAGCTCCATCGGCCGGTGTGCGAGGCGATCCCCCAGGCCCACGCGCTGCGCCAGTGCGCGCGCGCGCGCCTCGGCCCCGGCCGGCGGCTCGTCCTGGTAGAAGAGCGGCACCAGGATGTTTTCGAGTACGTCGAGCTGTGCGATGAGGTTGTAGGACTGGAACACGAAGCCAAGCTTCGTGCTGCGGATCTCGGAGAGCTCGTCGTCCGTGAGCTGGCTCACGTCGGCGCCGTCGATGCGATAGCGTCCCGTGCTCGGCCGGTCGAGACAGCCCAGCAGGTTGAGCAGCGTCGATTTGCCCGAGCCCGAGCTGCCCATCACCGCCCAGTACTCGCCGCGCCCGAAGGTGAAGGAGAGATCGTCCAGCGCGCGCACCTCGTTCGTGCCCATGCGGTAGGTGCGCGTGTCGTGCTCGAGCTCGGCGACCGGAGGCAGCTCGCGCGGCTCCACCGACGTCGTTCCGCCCGGCGTCCTCCCACTTGACGTCATCCGCCCTTGCCTGCCTGGGAGCCGCGCGGCGCGCCGCCGGATTCACCGCCGGTCTCGCTGCTGGCCTCGCCGCGCCGTCCGCGCATGGACTCCATGGCCTTGGCGCGCTCTTCCTCGCTCATGCCCTCGAAGCGCTTCTTGTACTCCGCCGCGCGCGCGGGATCCAAGGACTCGCCCTCGCGCCCGCCCGGACGCTCGCCGCGCTTCTCGCTGCCGCCGCGTTCCGCCGAAGGCTTCTCGGAGGGCTTCTCGGAGGTCAGGAGCGCGGCCGGCGTTGCTCCGCTCGGGCCATCCAGGCCGTTCGGCCCGCTCTCCGGCTCCTCGACCTCGCGCGTGAACCCGGGCGGCGGCGAGAGCAGCACGACCTCGCCCTCGGCGAGCCCCGCGAGCACCTGCACCCAGCGATCGTTGTAGCGTCCGACCTCGACCTCTCGTTCCTCCGCAGCGCCGCCGCGCTCGACGAAGGCCAGGTTCGTCTTCCCGCGCCGGAAGATGCTCTGTACCGGCACGAACAGCGTGTCAGCGATCTCTTCCACCAGGATCTCGATCGCGCAGGACATGCCCGGGCGCATCTCCACGGTCGTGCCCCTCGTCGCGCCATCCGCGAGCGCGCCGTCCTCGACCGGCACGTCCTCGATGGCCACCTCGGTGCGGTAGAGGCGCAGGTTGGGGTTGGCCCAGTAGCTGTTCTGGTCGGCCATGACCGACACGAAGCGCACGCGCCCCGGGAACTCGCGGCCCGGCAGGGCATCGACCTGGATCGTGGCGGCCTGGCCGGGCTCGACTTGCTTCAGCACCGACTCGTGCAGGCTGACCTGGGCGATCATCCCGGAGGCGCTGGGGATGGTGATGATGTCCTGGCGCTCGCGGACCTGCGTGCCCTCCTTGATCGGTTGGCTGGAGCCGTAACGGCCGCCCTCCTCGACGGCGTAGACGACCATCCCGGCGCGCGGGGCGTGGAGCTTCGACTTGGCGATCTGGTGCTCGAGCTTGGCGAGGTTCTCGCGCTCGAGCGCCAGCTTGGCCTCGTTGGTGCGCATGTCGGCGTCGTAGTCGACGATGCGCGCCGCGGCCTGCAGCTTGACGCGCTCCAGCTCACGGTGCGCCTCATCCAGCTTGGAGGAGAGATCGGCCTCGTCGCGCGGGAGCTGGAAGCGGACGAGCAGGTCCTTGTCGCGCTTGGCCTGCTCGAGCTGGATCTCTGCGCGCGAGCGTGACAGCCGGTCCGCCTCGAGCTCGGTCTCGGTCAGGAAACCCTTGTCCATGAGCTTCTGCGACCAGTCGAGCTTCTCGACCGCGCGCGTGGCCTCTTCCTCGCCCAGCTTGATGGCCTCGTCGGCCTCGGCCTCCTTGGCGCGCCGCTCGCCCTCCCGGAACTTCTTCAGGTCCATCTCGGCGAAGAAAAGCTTCTGCTCGGCCTTCTTGATGTCGCTCTCGTTCTGGCTTTCCTGGATGTTGTAGTTCTGCTTGGACTTGACGTGGGCGGCCTCGGCGTTGCGCACCGAGATCTCCTGCTGGAACTTGCGGTCGACCAGGGGCGTCGCGTCGAGCTCGCACAGCAGCTCGCCCTCCTGGACGAGTGTCCCCTCCGGAACCAGCTTCAGGATCGTGGTCGAGCCCTCGATCTCGCTCTTCAGGCTGACGCTGTCGGCCGCCTTGAGATTGCCGCGCTCGATCACGCTGATGCGCAGCGGGCCGCGCTGCACGGTCGCGCCGCGCACGGCGGCCTGGCCTTCCGCGCCGAACAGGCTCTGCCTGCGCAAGACCAGCCAGAGCCCCCCGCCGAGGAGCGCGAGCAACAGGACCACGACCAGGGGCTGCATTCCGGATCGACTGCGCTGCACGGTTTCTCTCCCGCTTTGGGTCTCTGCTCTCTGGATCATGGCTGCACGGGTCTCATGGCTGAACAGGGTCTCATGGCTGAACAGGCTGGGACTCGACCTGCAAGACCTCGATGCCGCTCGGGGTGACCTCGAGGAGTTCCATGTCCCGATACAGGAACAGCCCGGCCAGGATCGTGTCGGTCAGCGCTCCAGCCACGGCGTTCTGGGCCGAGAGCTTGGAGTCCTGGGCCTCGAGCACGTCACGCGTGCTGGCTCGCCCGGCTTCCAGGTTGAGAACCGCGCTCTCCACCCGGCGCTCGGCCAGCACGACCGAGCCGCTCTGGATGCGGAAGCTGGCTCGAGCGGCGTCGAGCCTGCGCAGGGCGTCGCGCAGCTCGGAGGTCACGCGGTCGGCCGATTCCTCGGCTGCGCGCCGGTTGGCCTCGAGCGTGATCAGGGAATCGCGGTAGACGTTACGCTCCTCGATGCGGTCGATGGGCAGATCGAGGTTCAGGCTCGCGATATAGTCCACGTCGTTGAACCGCAACTGGTCGGGGCGTTCGGCGCTGGAGAGCAAGGCCGTGCCGGAGAAATCCAGGCCCATGCGCAACGCATCGGCCGCGACGTGCGCGCCGCGCGTCGCGTCGTCGACGCGATCGCGGGCCGTGGCGTGGTCGAGGCGCTTCTCGAGACCGAGGCGCACCGCGACTTCCTCGGGCAGGTCCTCGGCCAGCGCGGGCCAGGCCTCGAGCGAGCGCAGGCCGTTCTCCGCCAGCACGAGCTCGATCCCGATCGGCAACCCGAGCGTGAACTTGAGATCGTCCAGGGCCGCGTCGAGGTCGCGGCGCGCCGCCACCAGCCGGTCCTCGGCCGAGAACTCGTCCTGGCGCGCCTGGTCGACCTGGATGTCGGTCAGGCGGCCGGCCTCGGCCAGGGCCTCGTTGCGCTCGCGCAGGCGCGTGAGGTTCAGGTGGTTGGCCTCCTCGTTCTGGAGGCGGTCGACCTGCTCGAGCACCTGGAAGAAGCGCTGCGCGATGTCGACCGCGAAGGTGCGGCGGAAGCGCTCGTAGCCGCGCGCCTGGTACAGCACGTCGCGCTCAGCCTGGGTCAGCGGCTCCTTCACGATGTCGGCTCCGAAGCCGCGCAGGATCGGCTGGGTGATGTTCAGCGAGAAGTGCGAGATCGCGTCCCAGGTGTCGCCCGAGCCCACGTCCTTGATGAAGTCGATGCCGAAGTTGCCGGTGATGCTGGTGCCGATCCCGAGCAGCTTGAAGAGGTTCAGGTTCGAGAGGAAGCCCCCGTCGCTCTCCACCTGGCCGGGCTTGCCCGAGACGAACGCGCCCAGGGTGCCCTTCTCCTGCACCGAGAAGTTCCAGCGCTCGAGCGTGAGGTCGAGTGCACTACGGAACAGCAGCTCGCGCTGGTCCTGCCAGTCGCGGCTGTTCTCGGCGGCAACCTGGAGACAACCGACCAGGTCCAGGTCCAGGGGCTCGTGCGAGCCCGCGGCGGACGCCGCCTGGAGGCGCGCGCGCAGGGGATCGGCCGGAGGCTCGATCGTGAAGTCCCGCGTCGCGCCGAGCTCCGCCAGGCGCTTCTCCAGGATCGGATAGACCTCGTTGTCCGCGTCCGCGCGCCACGAGTCGGCGCTGCGGCAGGCCGCGAGGAACCCGAGCAGGAACACGTGGCGGAGCGGCGGCATGTCGAGCGCCTCAGGATAGCCCGCCAGCTCGGGTGGCGGCAGGCAGGTCCTGTATTCCGTTCGAAAGACCTATCTGCGCGGGGTCGAGCGCTCCCGCTTCTTCGCGGCGGCAGCCTCGCGCACGGCGCTCATGGCGAGCTCGTGCTGCTCGCGCAGGCGCCGGTATTCGACCAGCGGGATGGCGCGCGCGGCCGGGCCGCGTTCCTGGAAGCGCCATTCCACGAGCTCCGCGCCGCGCGCGCTCACGCGCCAGCGCAGGCTGCCGTCGGCGCGTCGCGCCTCGAACACGCGCTCTTCCCCGGCGGTCCGGGTCGCGAGCTTGAGGAGCTCATCCGTCGCGGCCAGGGGATCCAGGACCGCCATCTCGTCCGACCACGCCGACCCGCGGCGCGCGGCCTCGATCAGGAACAGCGGCAGCTCGCCGCCCGTGAGTTCGTGACGCACGACCTCGGTGCCGCCGAGCTCGTAGCCCGACAAGCCCGCTCCGAGCGGGCCCTCGAGGAACAGCGTGCGTCCGCCGCGCTCACGAACCTCGCGGAAGACGAGGCGCCGCCTGGCCTGGCTCACCTGCTCGGTGTGGACCACGGTCATCCCGTCCACCAGGTACTGGAGCTCGAGCTCCACGCGCTCGCCACCCTCGCTGTCCGGACCGGCGAGGTAGCGCAGGAGTCCGAGCGGCGCCTCCTCTGCGCGTGCGCCCGTGCGCTCCACGCAAAAATACTGCACCCAGGTCCCGGGCGGGGGTTCGAGGTCGAGCGAGCGCACCAGGCCGCTCTCCAGAGGAGATGCGCTCCCCTCTTGTGCAGCGACGATGGCAAGGCAGAGCAGCCAGCAAGGAACCACGCTCCGTGTATCGGGCCGAAGACGGCGTGGCTTGACCGTCAGCGCAGCGCCCAGTCCGGTACGCCCGCTCCGATCCCGAGCACGAAGCGGCCCCACAGCAGGAACACCACCGTCACCAGCACGGACATCACCAGGTCCAGGACGAGCCCCACGCGCGCCATGGTCGGAGCGGGAATCTCGCCGGTGGCGAAGACGATCGCGTTCGGCGGCGTCGCCACCGGCAGCATGAAGCCGTTCGAGGCTGCAATCGTCGCCGGAACCATCACCAGGAGCGGCGAGAGGCCCGCCGCGACCGCAGCCTGACCGACGATCGGCAGCATGACCTGGGTCGTGGCCACGTTCGAGGCCAGCTCGGAGATGGCCGTCACGAACAAGACCAGGCCGAGAACCACGATCCAGTCGGGCTTGCCCGTGATCCAGGGCGCCAGTTGCGCGCCGATGACGACATCCAGGGCGCTCGCCTTGAAGGCCCCGGCCAGCGCGAAGCCACCGCCGAACAAGAGCAGCACGTCCCAAGGCAGGGTGCGAGCCGTGCTCCACTCGAGCAACGGCTTGCCGCGCTCGACGCCGCTCGGGATCAGGAAGCAGGCCACCGCGAGCGTCACGGCCACGGTCGCGTCGCTCACCGGGCTCTTCGCGAGCGAGCCTTTCAGGAGGTCGCTCCAGCCCTGGAACGTGAAGGCCCCGAGCTCGAGATCGGCGCGCGTCACCCACAGGAGCGCGGCCAGGGCGAAGACCGCGGCCATGCGCTTCTCGCCCTTGCTCCAGGGCCCCAGCGCGCGCCTCTCGGCGGCGATCACGTCGCTCGGACGGCCGAGATCGGCCGGCACGTCGAACAGGACGCGCGTGAAGAGCAGCCAGCCGATCGGCAGGTAGAGCAGCACCACCGGCAGCCAGGCGAGCGTCCACTGCACGAAGCTGATCTCGGGGGCTGCGGGATAGCTCTCGCGGAAGAGGCCCAAAAAGATCTGGTTCGGCGCGGTGCCGACCGGCGTCGTGATGCCGCCGACCGAGGCCGAATACGCGACGCCCAGCAGCAGGGCGCGCGCGAAGGCCGTGCGTGCGCGCGGGGCGCAGCCCTCGAAGGAAGAGAGCAGCGCCAGCGCGATCGGCAGCATCAGCAGCGTGGTCGAGGTGTTGTTGACGAAGGCCGAGAGGCCGGCCGAGGCACACATCATCCCCAGCACCAGGCGGCGCGGCTGCGTGCCGACGCGCTGCAGCACGAACAGCGCCACGCGCCGGTGCACGTTCCAGCGCTCCAGCCCGCGCGTCAGCAGGAACGCGCCCAGGAAGAGCAGCACCAAGTCGTCCATGTAGAAGGGCGCGACCGTCTTGGCATCCATGGCTCCGAGCAGCGGCAACAGCGCGGCCGGGAGCAGCGAGGTCGCGCCCACCGGCTGGGCCGAGGTCAACCACCAGATGGCCGTCCAGGCCGCCACCGCGGCCACGCGTCGTTGCACGGGATCGAGCCCGAGTCCGGGCCACAGGAGCAAGAGCACGAAGGCGAGCGGTCCGAGCGCGAGCCCGGCGCGCGCGACGGCCGGGATGCGTTCATCGAGCGCAGCGGGCAGGTTCATCCCGAACCCACCCGCGTTTCTTCGCCCAGCCAGCGCAGATAGCCGGAGGAGACCTGGCGCGGGACGAGCACGACGAACTCGGGACACTCGAAGGGGTGCTCGTCGCGCACGCAGTGCTCGAGCGCGCGCACGCGCCCGGCCGTCGTCTTGATCACCAGCAGGACCTCGCGCGCGCCCTCGACCTTTCCACGCCAGCGATACACGGACGAGAGCGGCACCAGGTTGACGCAGGCCGCAAGCCGCCGCGCGACCAGCAAGCGTGCGAAGGCGCGCGAGCCGCGCGGCGGATGAGTGACGAGGACGACGCGTGCGCTGGCCATGCTCGCCTTCAGCGCCACAGCAGGAGGTCGCGCAGGACGTGTCGGAAGATCTCCGGGTTCTTGCGCAGGCGGCGCGTGCTGTAGGCACGCCACTCGGGACCGAAGGGCACGTAGACGCGCACGCGGTTCCCGGACGAGCGCCACTTCTCCCACAGCGCCTCGCGCACACCGAGCAGGACCTGGAATTCGTAGTGCTCGGGCTCGACGCGCTGCGCGCGGCACAGGGCGATCAGGCGCTCGGCCAGGTGCTCGTCGTGGGTGGCGAAAGAGACCCGCGCAGCGCGCGCCAGCAGCAGGCGCGCGGCCTCGACGTAGGCCTCGCGGATCGGCCCGGGCTCGGTGTGCGCGATCGCGGCCGGCTCGAGGTAGATGCCCTTGACCAGACGGACCCACAGCGGGCCCGGTGCGAGCCGTTCGATGTCGCGCGGCGTGCGCAGCAGGCGCGACTGCAGCACGATGCCCACGTTCCCGTGCCGTGCCCTGAGGCGCTCGAAGACGCGCAGGGTCGCGTCGGTCGTCGTGTTGTCCTCCATCTCGACCCGCAACCCCAGGCCAAGCGACGCGCAGTGCCGCGCGAGCTCGTCGTAGAGCGTGAAGCACAGATCTTCCGCCAGGCGCAGCCCCATGTGCGTCGGCTTGACCGAGACGTAGCAGTCAAGCTTCTTCTGGGCAATCGCGCCGGCGGCCGCGCGGTAGCCGGCCAGGACCGCGCGCGCCGCCTGCTCGTCGAGCACGTCCTCGCCCAGCACGTCCAGGATGCCGGAGTGCCCGCGGGCGCCTAGCTCGGCCAGCCTGGCCAGCGCGTCGGCGAGCTCCTCGCCCGCGATGTAGCGCGCCGCCAGACGGCGCATGAGCCAGCGGGGCAGGAGCGGCAGGGCGGCCAGCGCGGCGCGGTCGAGGGCGCTCATTCGGGAGGCGCGGGATTGTAGTGAGCGGCCTGGGGAGAATCGCCGGTGGCCCGAGCCTGTCGCGCCGTCCTGCTTCCCGCTCGGCGATCCGCGGCATCGCCTCGCGGGGAAGCCCTCACTGGCCCGTCACTTCCCGAACGCCAGGCGCCGCGCCAGGATCTCGCTCAGGACTCCGGTGCGCAGGATCTTGTCCTGCGTCACGCGGAAGTCGTACTCGACGCGATACCAGCTCACCTGGTTTTCCTCGAGCACGGCGTAGCAGGCGCGGTTGTCGCCGTCGCGCGGCTGGCCGGTCGAGCCCACGTTGATGAAGTAGCGCTTGCCGGGCTCCAGCGGCAGGCTGAGCTCGGCGGCGCCGTCCAGGGCGTGGAAGCGCAGGCTCTCGTCGTGGATTCCGGGCTGGTGCGTGTGGCCGGCCACGCCCACGCCCGTGAAGGTCTCGAAGATCGCGCGCAGCTTGTCGGGGTTGAGGATCCCGTCGGTCGAGAGCACGTACTCGCGCACCGGATCGCGCGGCGAGCCGTGCACGAACAGGAAGCGCCCCACGGTGTGCTTGAGCGGCAGGTTCTTGAGCCACTTCCAGCGCGCGCGCTTCTCGCTCGAACTCCACCAGCGCGGTTGCATGCGGCGCCGGGTGTAGACGATCGCGCCACGCGCGTGCGGGTTGAAGTCCGAGGCGTCGCGGAAGAGCGCTTCGTCGTGGTTGCCCATCAGGCACCACTGCGCGTGACCGCGCACGAGGTCGACGCAGAACTCGGGATCGGGGCCGTAGCCGATCACGTCGCCCAGGCACACGAGCTCGGTGATGCCGCGCCGGCGGATGTCGGCGAAGACCGCCTCCAGCGACTCGCGGTTGGAGTGCAGGTCGGAGATGATGGCGAGCTTCAAGACGGGCGGCCCTCGCTGACGCAGGCCCCCAGCAGCTCCACGGCCGCGGCCACGACCCGCGCGCGCGCGTCGGCCAGCGAACCCGCGATCGTGGCGCCCGCGGCCTTCACGTGGCCGCCGCCCCCGAAGCGCCGCGCGAGCCGGTTGACGTCGAAAGAGGTCTTGCTGCGGGCCGAGAGCTTGCAGCTCCCCGACTCGGTCTCGCGCAGATACAGGACGACCTCCACTGTTCCCACTGCACGCAGGATATCCAGCACGGGATCGCCGTCCTCGAGACCGGGCGCACCGCCGTTTCCGAGCGGCTGCACGGTCACGGCCAGGCGCCCGCCGGCGAAGTACTCCAGGCGCGCGAGCACGGCGGCCAGGGCGAGGGGCTCGTCGGCCGGTCGACGCTGGTAGAGCGCCGCGAAGAGCGCCGCCGGGTCTACGCCGTGGCGCAGCAGCTCGCCCGCCAGGGTCAGGGTCTCCGCGTCGGTGTTGCTGTAGCGGAACCAGCCCGTGTCGGTCACCAGCGAGGTGAACACCGCTCGCGCCACCAGCGCGTCCAGCGGCGCTCCGAGGGCGCGCAGGATGCGCCAGACCAGGAGCCCGGTGGCCGAAGCCGTCACGTCCACGAAGCAAGCGTCCCACCAGGGCCGGCCTTCGTAGGGATGGTGGTCGATGACGAGCTTCTTCGAGGGCGCGCGAGCGATGGCCTCGGCCATCGAACCCGTGCGCGAGAGCTCGTTGAAATCGAGCAGCACGACCACGTCATGGGCGGGCAGGGCTCCACCCGAATAGACCGCATACGGCAACGCGCGCGTGAGGTAGTCGAAGGCCGGCCCCGGAGCGTCGGCATTGAGGATCGTGACCGTCTTCCCCAGGCCCTGGAGACCGCGGGCGAGCGCACCCTGACCGCCCAGGCAGTCGCCATCGGGTCGCACGTGGCCGACGAGCAGGAAGCGTTCGCCCGTCCTCAGGAGCTCGAGGGCGCGCCTTTGTTCCGTGTCCAGGGTCGTGGCGAGGGGGGCCATGCGAGGAGTCGCCAGTGTACGGAAGATTCCGGGGCTGTCGCCCTGTCCGCGTACTCGGGGCGCGTCAGAGCGCCAGCTCGCGGCCGGCGAGGAACAAGCGTGCAACCGGCGGGCTGGCGGCCGTCAGCTCCTCCAGCGCAGCCGCGCGCGTGCGGGCGGCGAGGCGCCAGGCAACCAGGTCCGCGGCGGCGCCCGGCCGGGCGTGGCCCAGATCCGGAAGGCCGAGCGCGCGCGCACCGCCTACGCTCGCCATGGCGAACACGACGGCCGGAGCCAGGCGCGGAAAACTCGCGCGGAGGAGGGCCATCTCGCGGCGCATGTCGAGGGCCTGGTTGCTGGCCAGAGAGTCCGTGCCGAGGGCCAGGGTCACGCCCGCGGCGCGGTAGCGCTCGAGCGGAAAACGCGGGCGCGCAAAGAAGGCGTGCGTGCCGGGGCAGTGAACGAGCGCGACGCCGCGGCGCGCCAGGAGCTCGGGCTCGCCAGCGCGCGGGAAGTTCCCGTGCACGAGCGCAGTGCGCGGCGTCAGCAGGCCCGCCGCGTCGAGCAGCTCGAGACCCGCGCGGCGTGGAGAAGTCGGCAGGAGTGCCGCCAGCTCGCCCGCACCGGAGCGCAGCCACTGCCCTTCCTCGCGCGACTCGGCCCAGTGGATCGCGATCCGGAGAGCGCGGCGCTCGGCCAGTGCGCGTGCCTCGGCGAGCAGCGCCGCGGAGGTCGTGTAGGGCGCGTGCGGTGACAAGCCCTCGTGCACGCGCGCGCGCGGACGCATGCGCACACGGACCTTTCCCAGAGCCGTGGCCGTGCGTTCCGGATCCCAGGCGTCGAGCACTTCGCGGTAGAGCACCAGGCGCGGCCCGCGGGCGGAGGCAAGCCGCGCGCTCGCGCCCGAGGCGTCGATGTCCCCGACCGCAGTCGTGCCGCTCGCCAGCAGCGCACGGGTTCCCGCGCGCACGCCGCACTCGAGGTCGTGCTCCGACAGCCCTGCACGCGCACGGACCAGGGCCCGGATCCAGCTCACGAAGCCGTGTCTGGCCGGGATGCGTCCGCGCAGCGCGCCGAGGTCGAGGTGTGCGTGCGCGTCGACCAGACCGGGCGTGAGCACGAGCTCTTCGAGTTCCACGAACCCCACGCGTCCCACCGAATGCGCGGTGCGCGCGCGCAACACCGCGCGGCGCGAGCCGAGGACACGGCGGACCGTGCCGCGCTCGACCAGCAACCCGCCGCCTTCGACCCACGTGCGTGCGTCGACGAGGACTGCGCGGGCAGCGACGATCATCGCATTGCGCGTCCCGCGCCCGCTGCGGCCAGCCGGCTCAATCCGGCTGCAGCGTGAAGGTGATGTCCTCGACGCCCTCGATCCCCGCGAAGTCGAGCTGGCTGCGATCCCACAGGATGAGGAAGCGGAACATGTTGGGAGCCAGCGATTCCTCGGCGTGGAAGTCGTTGAGCAGCGCCGGATGGCACACCCAATCCGTCACCGAGGCTGCGGAGATGGGGCTCGAGCCACCGGTCTCGGGCACGGCGCAGGGGTCGGTCAAGAGGCCCACCGCGCGCGCACCCTGGAAACGCACGACCACCGGGGAGGTCCCGAAGTCCGCGCCAAAGAGCTGCTCGAGCGTCATGCTGGACAGGAGGTTCGCACCCCGGAAGGATTGCGGCAGCGGCTGACCGGCGATGCGCAAGTGCATGTCCCAGCCTGGTTCTGCCCCCACGTGTCCGGGCTCGCACGGGACATTGGCATCGTCCTGGAAGATCAGCTGGAAGAAGTTCCCCGAGGGGCGGATCCAGCAGGACTGCGCACCGCTCCAGCCCGAGGGCGCTTCCGTGGTCGGCGCCCACGCGGCAGTGGTCATGATTTCCTGGATCGTCACGCCCAGGCCGTATTGCGCCTGAAGCGCACTCTCGCTGGGGGCGATCTTGGCCTGCTCGTTGGCGACGTCGGGAGGCGGGGTGGCCTCGATCCTCACGAAGCCCGGTGAGCCTCGGCCGCCGGTCGAGGCCCGGAACGGGAACTGGTTCCCCGTGCCTTCACCACCCAGGCCCCCGGCTACGTTGACTCGCCCCGGAACGGCCTGGATCTGGACCCTTTGCGACTGCAAGAGCGCCGAACCTCCGGCTCCCCCTCCGCCGGCCTGGGCCAGGTCGTTGGGCGTGTCCGAGGCAGGTGGGAACGTGCCGCTGCCGCCGTCGCCTCCCGAAGCATCGATGACGCCGCTCAGGATGATGCGCCGTCCCACGGCGAGCTGGATGCCGCCGGCACCGCCGCCGCCGCCGGCGGAGCTGTGGGCCACGTGAGCGATGATCTGTTGCGCACTGCCCTGGGGAACGGTCGTCGAGCAGCCCTGGATGGCCTGTCCGTTGACCTGCGTGAACTGCAAGTGCCCGCCAGCACCCGCCCCACCACCACCTCCGCGCAGGAGGCCGAGCTCGGGCGAGAGCGTGCGCACGAGATCGTCGATCGCGAGCTCAGCGCTGTCCCCACCTTCGGAGTCGGCCGGAATGGGAAACGGACTCGGTGGAACGAAGGCCATGTCTCCCACGCCGCCGTCCAGGGCATGAGCTCCACCCCCGCCGGGCGACGAGGGGATGGGATACGAGCACTGGATCAGTCTCTCGTATTGCATCCCGGACACGTCGTTCACGTCCTGGGGCATGTGCAGGTTGGGATTCGCAAGGGTGGGCTGGGGCCAACCCAGGCCAGCCTGGCCTCCACCCACGAAGGTCGGCGCTGGCTCGAGATTGCTCGGGAAGGCGATCCCACCCCCGGAGATCCCGTTGACCTGTTCGTAGGTCTGCGCATCGAGAACGTCGCTCGGACCGACACCTGGGTTGGGGACGCCTCCGATGCGATTGCCAAAAAAGCTGCCCGTGAAAAGCGAACCGTCTGGCCGGCTCCCGCCCCGGCCACCTGCGCCCCCGTTCGGACCCGGGGCACCGCCCGTGCCTCCCAGCAGGGTGTCCGAAGTGTGCAGGGTCCCGCTCGAGCCGGAAATGTCGATCAGGCCCGCGATGTCCGCCACGCCGCGCACGTAGATGCGCGCCGGGTTGCTGCCCTTGAAGCGCAGCACGCCGCCGGCATCCACGCGCAGGCGCGCGAACTCGAAGACTCCGTCGGTGATCGGCAAGGCGCTCGCTCGCTCGACGATATGGATCGGGTTGAAGATGGCCGGATTGGTGACGCCGGAGAAGTCCTCGAAGTCCGTGTCGAGCTCCACCACCGTTCCGGGGAGCACGAGCAGATCGCCTAGGCGGCCCGAGCCGCCACCCGGGCCGATGACGAGCAGACCCGTACCCCAGGAGCTGCCAGTGCGCAACGCGTCTTCGCGCGCGAGGTCGGCAAAGGACTCCTCGATCATCTGCTCCTCGAACAGGATCTTCTCGGGCGTGAAGGAGAACGTCCCGGGATTGACCAGCGTGTTGCCGCCCAGGTCGGCGATCTGGGGCGAGAGCTCGAGCACCACCTTGCGCGGATTGGCATCGTCGCTGCCGGCCGAGGGCAGACCGCTGGAGGGGATGAAAGCCACCGTCGTCCGCTGGGCACCCTGATCGAGCGTCAGCGTGAACTCGCCCAGCATCGTCACCTGATCGGAGCGATCGGTCGTATCCCCGTCCGCGTCGACGAAGGCACGTATGAAGTTCGAGAGGCCCGTGACCGGATTGGCCAGCGTGGCCGGGTTCATCACGTCGTCGAACACGAAGCGCACCGGGGTGTCGCGGTGCACGCGAGTCAGACCGACCGCGTTGAAGAACTTCGGCCCGCCGGGGGTCTCCCCCATTATTGGGAAGCCGTTCTCGTCTTCCCCGGTGAGGACGAAATCGCCGTCGGTGTCGTCCCCGTCGGCGTCCTTCCTGAGGACGAAGATGTTCACGCGCGGCCGGCCCGGGTTGGCATCCCGCACGCCCTCCGTGGCCATCAGCGTGCACTGCAGGCTGCTCGAATTCGGCGCTCCGCTCGTGCTGCGGATGTAGGGCGGTGCGTCGCGCAACGAGCCCGGGATCGCGAACAGGTACGCCTTGTCCTCGGTCAGGCCGAAGACCGGGTTCCCGGCCGAGTCGAAGGTCAACTGCGGCCGGTAGATCAAGGTCCGCGGATCGAGCGGATCGAGCGCGAAGCCACCGGCCGGGGTTCGACCCGTGTCCTCGGTCAGGCGAAAGGTGTTGTTGGTGACCGTGAGCGGATCGATCGGGTTCGTGAAGGTCACCCGGATCTCCTGGTTCACGGCCACGTTGGTGACCCCACAGCTGATCTGGACCCCGGGATTGGAAGCCGAGTCGTTGCACTGCAGGGAGCAACCCACGATCGACATCCCGCCCCCGCCGCCGACGCCGGAAGAGCTCCCTCCGCCGCCCGAGCCGCAGCCGGTACTCCCCAGCAGAACTGCAAGTGTGGTGAGTCGACCCCACATAGGAAAAGAGCTCGCGATCATGGGCACGGGAAGGGGCGGTGAAGAGCGCGGGAAGCTAGGTTGGCCGTCGGATTGGCCTGCCCGTGGGCGGCGAGGCACTATAGGGGCCCCCCACGAAGAACGGCCAGGGTTTCCCCGCCCGACGGACCATCCCTCTATACAAACGGTGTACCGCAGTTGCGTCCTCCCGGTCGCCACTTCCAATCTGCAACGGGCCCGCGCGCACATGGATCGAGCGCTCCCGCACGTTTCCCTTGCGCGCCGCGATGGTAGAAGGCCCCGCTGTGCGAAACGGCACGGGCCTCGCGGTTCATTCCACCTCCCCCAATCCTCCATGCACGAGCTCATGCACGAGTTCTGCCGCCACCTGCTGTTTCCCCTGTTCGTACTGCCTGTCACCGTTGCGCTCGCTGGCTGCGGAGCGGAACGGGCCAAGGCCGGAGCCGTGGCAACCCGGGAGATCCGCGACCTGATCATCGCCTTGACCCCGGCCCCCGCCACCGCGGTCCCCGTCGAGAAGAGCGAGCACTTCGCCACCCGCAAGCGCACCCTCGAACGCCTGCGCGCGGCCAGCCTGGCACACGGCATCGAGGCCCTGCGCGTCTACCGCGAGGAACCGCCGGAGCTGCCCGAGGTGCGGGCCGGGCTCCTGGACGTCGCGGCCCACACCGCCCCGGAAGCCTGCGAGGAACTGCTGGTCGAGCTGGTGACGACCTTCGGCGCGGACCTGTTCGTGCGGCGCGAGGCGACCGAGCTCCTGGGCGAATGCCTGCCGGAACGCGCCACCCAGGTGCTCGAACCCATCCTGCGCGAGCGCTACGACGGCCGCACCTATCCGCCGGAGGAGCGCATGCTGGAAGCCTGGATCCGCGCCAAGGAGAAGCTCGGCGAGGACCCGGTCCCGCTGGTGGCGCTGGTCGCCACCGACCTCCAGCGCGCCCAGGACGTGCGCCACCTGGCCACGCGCGCACTCGGACGGCACGACTCTCCGCTCAGCCGCCAGGCGCTCGAGACCCTGCTGGTCGAGTCGAGCGGCAACGGCTACATCCGCCGCATCGCGCTGCAGTCGTTGCTCGCCATCCTGCCCAGGGAGACGTTTTGCGCGCTGGCAAAGCGGGTCCAGTCGCTCGAGGCCGACACGGAGTTCATCGTCGTCATCCAGAGCTCGCTCGACGCCAACTGTCGCTGAGCCCCACCTCTGCTTCGTCGATGATCACCGACAGCCACGCGCACCTGTACTGGAAGAGCTTCGACGAGGATCGTCCGGCGGTGCTCGCGCGCGCACGCGCCGCGGGCGTCACGCGTATGATCGTGGTCGGCACCGACGTGGCGAGCTCGCGCGCGGCTTTCGAGCTCTGCGCCGACGAGCCCGAGCTTTTTCCCACGGCCGGCATCCACCCGCACGACGCGAGCGCTTCTGGACCGGCGGAGCGCGCCGCGATCGAGGAGCTCTGCGCTCGCCCGGAGTGCGTGGCCGTCGGCGAGACCGGGCTCGACTGGTTCAAGAACTTCTCGCCGCGCGCGGAGCAGCTGGAGAGCTTCCTGTGGCAGCTCGACCTCGCGCGCAGGCTCGCCAAGCCGGTGGTGATCCACTGCCGGGATGCGCACGAGGACACCGTGCGTTGCCTGACGCAGTTCCCGGGCGTGCGCGGAGTGATGCACTGCTATTCGATGGGGCCCGAGGAGCTCGCGCCGTACCTCGAAGCCGGGCTGTGCATCTCCTTCTCCGGCGTGGTCACCTACCCGAAGAACGACGCCAACCGTGCCGCGGCGGCCCGGGTTCCTCGGGAACGGCTGCTGATCGAGACCGATTGCCCTTATCTCGCGCCACAGGGGCAGCGGGGCAAGCGCAACGAGCCGGCGTTCCTGGTGCCCGTGCTGGAGGAGCTCGCGCGCGTCCGCGGGGAGAGCGCGGCCGAACTCGCGCGTGCGACCAGCGCCAACGCTGCGCGGCTCTTTGCTTTGCCAGCGTAGCCTTGGGTCCGGTTCGGGATGTCCCTTCCTGATGCTGCTGCTGTACTTGGAATCAAGAAGGGCCCTTGAACTTGACAGCAAGGGGCTATCCCCTTCGCTCAAGTGGCCACAAGGGGTAGTGTCGCGGGATGGCCGACGCGGAGTACCCGGGCACCCTGGCCCAATTCGATCGCTGGTTCGCGACGGAAGACGCCTGTCGGAAGTACCTCGCGAAGCTGCGATGGCCTGCAGGCTTCCGCTGCCCGGGCTGCAAGGCGACTGAGGCATGGCTGACCGAGCGTGCGCTGATGCACGCAAGGGCTGCGGCCGTCAGGCCTCGGTGACCGCAGGGACCATATTCCACGGCACCCGCAGCTCGCTACGCCTCCAAGCCATGTGGTGGGTGACGGCCCAGAAGAACGGCGCCAGCGCCCTCGGCCTTTCAGCGCATCCTCGGACTCGGCAGCTACGAGACGGCATGGACCTGGCTCCACAAGCTTCGCCGAGCGATGGTCCGGCCGGGCCGGGACCTGCTATCGGGCGAGGTGGAGGTGGATGAGACCTTCGCCGGGGGCGTCGAGGAAGGCGGAGGACGAAGGCACGTCGGCAAGAAAGCCCTCGTCGTGGTCGCGGCAGAGGTGCGCGGACGAGGAACTGGTCGGATTCGCCTCGCATGGGTCCTGGACTCGTCCGGCGCGAGCATCCTGCCGTTCGTCCGCGCGGTGGTCGCTCCCGGCTCCATGGTCATCACCGACGGTCTTGCAGACCTACCGCGCTCTGCCAGAGTCGGGCTATGGCCATCGCAGGCTGGTCGTCCAGGGCAGCGGCCAGAACCCGGACGCTACTCCGGGTCCACCGAGTCGCCTCGCTCCTGAAACGCTGGCTCCTCGGAACACACCAGGGCGCCGTCGTGCGCACGCACCTGCCCTACTACCTCGACGAGTTCACGTTCCGCTTCAACCGCCGAACCTCGCGCCAGCGGGGCATGCTGTTCTACCGCCTCGTTCAGCAGGCCCTGGCCGTAGAACCCGCTCCATACGGCCGGCTCGTCGGTGGATCCAAGAACCCGGCAACACAAGCTGTTGGGCCTACTTGAGCGAAGGGGATAGCCCCTTGACAGCAAGTCACGCGGTTCTCTATGAGTGTGGAGGGAAGAGGCAGTGAGCCGAGGCCAAGGGCATCGGAGCTGCCGAAGATTGCAAGCGATGCGTCGAACAACCTATCCCCTAGAGAAATAGAGAAGGGTACCCATGGTGTCGTGTCTCACGCTCTTTGGGCCAGGCGTCTCGATGAGACTGGGACTTTGAGTTGCGTGCGCTGCCGGTCGTGTAGGGCAGGGTATCGACCTCAGCTGGTGCAGCGGAAGCGCAGCTCGCCCCAG
>JANOGB010000184.1:0-3552 GCA_031413955.1 Planctomycetota bacterium
CGTTTTCTTGCGCTTCCGGGGGATCGTTGAAAATTTGCTCCGACTCCGTACTCACTCCGGCGCGGGCGGCATCGAGGGCAGCTGCGTTCCCTCCTTGGTCTTCGGCAGCCGCCCGTTGCGGTAGTCCCAGATGCCGCGCCCGTAGGTCCCGAAGCGCAGCACGTTCTCGTGCGGGAGCGCCTCGACGCTCCAGTAGATCGTGACAGGCGCATAGTTCGCTGTGATGTCGACCCAGCTCGCGGCGCCGGGCTCGCGCGCGTAGGCCGATGTCTCGGTGCCGCAGAAGACTCGACCGCTCTCGTCGCGTGCTTCCGCCATGCAGTAGAGGAGCGTCGGCGGCAGGCCGGTCGACCAGGCTTCGAACGTGACGCCGCCGTCCAGACTGCGGTAGACCGCCGGTCCCGAGTAGCCCGAGCCGCCCACGTACACGATGTCGGGGCTGAGCGCGCTCGCGACCAGCGCGGTGCCATAGAAGTACTGCCCCGTCGGCCCGGTCGTGAGCGATTGCGACCACGTGACGCCGTGGTCGTCCGAGTGGTACAGCCGGCCGCGGTCGGTGACCGTGTAGGCGCGCTGGGGCTGGACGGGTGAGAAGACCAGCGCGCTCATGCACTCGCCCGGGGCGACGCCGAAGTCGAAGGTCGACCACTGCGCGGGCGTCCAGTTGTTGCTCGTGCCCTTCGTGTAGCGGTAGAGGTGCGACGCGCTCAGGAAAAAGCGGCGCGCCTCCAGCGGATCGGCCGTGACCGGCGGCATCCAGGCGTGGTCCTCGCCGGCGGGAAAATCCTCCAGGAAGAGCGCGGGGTTGTTCTCGCCCACCTGGCACAGCACGAAGCCGGGATAGGTGCAGAAGAGATAGTCGTGATCGCCGTCGCCGCTCGTCAGGTGCCCGTAGTCGCCGCTGATGAGCTGGGCGAAGGCGAGGTTCGAGCTCGCCGGCGGCGGCGCCTGGAACGCGCGCTGGTAACCCTGGTCCTGCGCGCCGGCCACGACGTGGTTGGGATTCGCGTCCGACGTGTGCGTGGTGTAGTACTGCGAGACGCGCAGGCCGGAGAGCGACAGGTTGTGGACCGAGCTCAGGAGGTCGGTCGAGCGATACAGCCCGCCGTCGGTCGAGATGTACCAGGTCTCGCCGAAGGGTCCGGCGTTCGGCACGACATCGATGCCCTGGATGTCGGCGTGCAGCTTGTTGGCGGGATCGCCGTAGTAGGCGCCCCAGGTGTTGATCACGGAAAAACTCGCGCCGGCGTCGAAGGAACGGTGGGTCTCGACGCCGCCGTAGAGCAGCACGTCCACGCTCGTGATCGAGGCGCTGAGTACGTCCCAGTAGTCGCTGATGTCTTGCAGGAAGCTCCACGAGGCGCCGGCGTCCTCCGAGCGATAGAGCTTCCTGGCGCCGCCGCTCGAAAAGACCGTCCACAGGCGCGGCGCGCCGGCCTCCGAGCCCGCGAGCTCGGCCTGCGAGCCGGAGACGGGCGCGGGTCCGACGTTCGTCCACGAGGTGCCGAGGTCCGTGCTCTGGAAGAGGCCCGTGCTCCTCACCAGGTACAGGTCGGTGCGTCCGTCGCGCGTCATCCAGACGTCGCCGGCGAAGGCGCCGAGGTCGTAGACCTCCTGGAAGCTCGCCAGCGCGTCGGTCGAGCGATAGAGCTTGTAGAAGGAGTTGCGCCGGCGCAGCAGGAACACCACGCCGCTGCCGTCGCTCGCGGTCAGCACGCGGCGCACGCCGTGGACGGTCCCGAGTCCGCTCGGGACCTGCCAGGTCGCGCCGCCGTCGCGCGTGACGTGCACGAGGCCGCCCTCGCTCGCGATCAGCACCACGTCCGGGTCCGTGCCTGTCGCCCCGTCGATGACCGCCAGGTGATGCGCGCCGCCGTACAGGTTGTCGCCGAAGGGTTTCCAGTCGGCGCCATCGAGGCTGCCCGTCCACACGCCGCCGAGGCTCGTGCCCACGACCAGCGCCTGTCCGTCCGACGACAGCGCCGCGGTGTGCACGCGTCCGGCCTGGTTCTGGCTGCCGCGCTCGGTCCAGCGGTTCGGCTCCGCGAGCGCGGCCGTCGCGAGCCGGTTGCGCTTCTCGATCTGCGCCTCGCCGTTCGCGCGCTCGAGGGCGCGCCAGTCCACGTCCGGTGCGGCCTGGTGGCGGTGCTCGAACCAGGCCTTGCGCAACGGCGTCTGGCGCTCCTCCGCGCCCTCGTCGAGGAAGTCCTCGGTCGGCTGCGGGAACACGCGCCGGACCGCACCGTGCTGAGAGCAAGAAGTGAGGGCAAGCAGGGCGAGCAAAAGGAAGGAGCGAGCCGTGGGCATGGGCGAAGCGAGCTGTGGAGGACGACCGGCCCCGAGGATCACCGCAGCTCGAGGAATCGTCAAGCGGGGTCGGCTCGGGCGGCACGGAAGTGCCAGCCTGGGTCCGGTTGGAGGTGCCCGACGGGAGCTCTCCATCCGTCCAGATCTCGGGTTCGATGGCCAGCAACCGCAGCGTCACGTCCTTCGCGCTCAGCCCCGACCAGACGCGGGTCGTGTACCTCGCGGATGCGGTCACGAACGGCGTCCTCGAGCTCTTCGCCGTGCCGCTCGACGGCAGCGAGCCGGCGAAGCGCCTGAACGGGCCGCTGCCTGTGGGCGGCAACGTCGCGTCCGACTTCTTCCTGCTGCCCGGCGGCCGGACCCTGTACCGCGCGGATCAAGAGACGAACGACGTGCTCGAGCTCTTCGTGGCCCTCGCGCACAAGATCCTCCCGAAGTAGTCCCGGCCCGCGCTCGACTCGGACCCGCGCGCTTCCCACAATCCCGCGCCCGGGCTGCGCGCGGCCCGGGTCGCTCTCGGCCGAGGTCCGGCGGAGAGCGTGCGCAGTGAGCGCGAACCAAGGAGTCTCCATGATCCGCACTCGTTCCGGCGTCCTTGCCCTGGGCCTGTTCCTGCTCCTCGCAGGAGGGGCGAGCTCCGCGAGCAAGAATCCGCGCCTCGCCTCCGGCAAGCCCGTTTCTCTCTCTGGCCCTTCCAGGCAGGCCTCGAAGGCGAGCCCCGCACTGCGCATGCGCCGCGGCCCCGATCGCGCGCTGCTCGGCGTCGGCGCGTGTCCCGCGAACGTCGAGCTCGAGCTGTGGCCGCCGAACCACAAGTACGTCGCGCTCGACCTGGAAGAGATCCTCGGGCCGGACGTGGTCTCGATCGAGATCCTCTCGATCACCCAGGACGAGCCCGTCGACGAAAAGGGCGACGGCCACACCGTGTGCGACGGCGACGGCGTGGGCACCAGCGTCGCCGGGATCCGTGCCGAGCGCAGCGGCCTCGGCAACGGCCGCGTCTACGAGATCGAGTATTCGGCCTTCGCCGGCGGCTGCACGGGCTTCGTGCGCGTCAGCGTGCCGCACGACCGGAGAGGCGCGCCCGCCGAGGACGACGGCCAGCTCTTCGACTCGACCGAAGGCTGCCCGTAGGTTCACCGGGAGCGCCGGGCTCCAGCCAGGCTCGTTCTCTTGGCTTGTTCCCTTTTCTCCCGAGAGAACGAAAAAAGGCAAGGGAGCAGAGCCGGGCTGGAGCCCGGCGCT
>JANOGB010000185.1:0-1835 GCA_031413955.1 Planctomycetota bacterium
AGCGCCGGGCTCCAGCCCGGCTATTGCATATTGTGATCTTCCGCCACGCGAAGCCGCGGAGTGAGGAAGAAGAATGAGAACGGAGCCGGGCTGGAGCCCGGCGCTCCCGGCTGAGCTCTCAGCGCGCGTAGCCAAGCGAACGCAGGTACTCGAGCGTCTCCTCCTCCGACAACGAGTTCCTGCCCGTCGGGTCGAAGCCCGCGATCAGGCGCTGCTTGTAGCGCGCGAGCTCCTCCGCCATGCGCCGGTGCTCGTCCTGCGCGCGGTCGAACAAGTTCCGGGTCTCGCCCGGGTCCGCGGCCAGGTCGTAGGCTTCGTAGCCGTCTTCGCCTGCGGGGCGATGCAGCAGCTTGAACACGCGGTCCTCGGCGCGGATCCGCACGGAGAGGAGTCTCGGGTCGTTCGCCGGCAGGAGCGAGTTCACCTGCGGGTACGCGGCGAACTGCCGGATGCGCTCCTCGGGCCACAGCGCGGTGTGCGAGTAGCCGAAGAGGTGCGGCGGGGCCTCTGCGCCGTGCAGCGCGGGCGCGAGATCGGTTCCGGTGCAGGCGGAGGGGACCGGCAGACCGCACAGGCCCAGCAGGGTCGGCATGACGTCGATCGAGCGCGTCACGCCCTCGTAGGCACCCGGTTCAAGGCCGGGCGCGCGCAGGATCCAGGGCACGTCGAGCACCTCGGGGCAGAGCTCGAGCCCGTGTGTCCACTGGAAGCGCGCGTTCGCGCGCCGCAGCAGCTCGCCGTGGTCGACGGTGAAAGCCAGGACGCTCTCGCGCGCCATTCCGCTCGCCTGGATGCCCGCCAGGAAGCGCCCGAAGAAGCCATCGAACTCGTGGATGCACGCGGCATAGACGAGCTCCAGCACGGCCGCGAGGCGCTCGACGTCCGCGCTCGAGAGCTGCAGGCGCTGGACCACGCTGGCGAAATCCCAGTTGAGCGCGTGGCGTTCCTCGGCGTAGACCGCCAGCCAGCGCTCGAGCTCCGCGGGCGTCACACCGTGCGCGGCCTCGGGGAACTGGCGCGCGAAGTCGAGCGTCTGTTCGCGCGACACGTAGAGGTCGTAGGGCTCGTGCGAGACCGTGAAGGCGACCTGTACGAACGCGCGGTAGTCCGGCTCGGCGGCGAGGCGCGCGAGGAGCGCGGCGAATTCGGCGGTGTTCGCGGTGAGGCGCTCCAGGACGGCCGGTGGGTAGGTGCGCTTGGCGCTCTTCGGAAAAGGCAGGGCGTGCTCGAGCGCGTGCTCGGGCGCGACGCCTTGCCCGTAGTTCAGCTCCACCGAAGCCATCGGGTGGCCGCTGAAGAACCACGTGTCGTAGCCGGCCGCGGCGAAGGACTCGGCCACGAGCTCGTGCGCGTCGTCGAGCCGCGCGGGATGGTGGTAGATGCCGTGTCCGTCCGCCTGGTTGCCGGTGAAGAGGGTCGCGAAGTCGATCCCCGACTGGCCCGCCTCGGTCACGTGCCGGCGGAAGACGACAGACTCATCCGCGAAGGCCTGCAGGTTGGGCGTGTAGCGCACCCCGGGCGCATAGGGCGCGAGGAAGGCCTTGTTGACCGTGCACGAGACGTAGAGCACGACGAGCCGCGGCATCGGCGCTCGCTCTGGCTGCGCCGAACAGCCCGCGAGCAGCAGCCAGGAGCACACCAACGCGCGCCAGTCGAATCCTGCAGCGAGGCTTCTCACGCGCGTTGCTTCTACCCGTCCAGAGGATCGTGTAGTTAGGGGTGGGGGGGGGAATTTAAAAAAAAGCCCCCCCCGCGCGGGGGGTTGGGGGGGGTGGGGGGGGGGGGGGTTTGTGTGTGTGAGGGGGGGCTGGTAAAAGGACAAGGGCGGACAGGGG
>JANOGB010000186.1:0-8208 GCA_031413955.1 Planctomycetota bacterium
AGCTTCGCAAGGTCTCCCGAACCTGCGCGCGGGCATCGCCCTGGAGAATCACGCGAGGAGTTTCCAACAGACCTGGGGCGAGCCGACTTTCGAGGACGAGTTCGTCCAGGCTTGGATGCTCGAGCGCAGGTGACCGCTCTCGGGAGGGTCCTCTCAGCGCTCGCGCACGTCCACGCGTAGCTCAGCGCCGTTCGCGTGGATCTCGGGCACGTACATGGCGTGCGCCAGGGTGGGGAGCGCGTGGAAGTGGCCGGGAGTCTCGGCGCGCAGCTCGTAGCGCAGCTCCCACAGGCCCTGCGGCAGCTTCTCGAGGAAGAAGGCCACCTGGCGGTCGCGCAACTCCTGGTGCGCGGAGCGCGCGCGACCGGTGTAGCCCTCGCCGACCTGGGACTCGACGCGCACGTCGCGGCCGGTGCCGCGCCGGCGGCTGTCCTGGCTCTGCTCGTCCTGGCTCGTGCCGAAGCGCCTCTCGCCCTCGCTCTTCTTCAGCTCCTGGGCCGCGATCGGCTCGCCGCTCTTCACCTGCACGGCCTCGAGGCCGGCCGGCTTCAGGTCCTCGAAGACCAGGTATTCGAGCTCGTTCTTGGCCTCGATGGTGAGCACGACCTCGACGCGTTCGCCGCTCGTCACGGCCTCCCCGTCGGCCAGCGGCATGCGCTCGTACACGGTGCCGGCGAGCAGGGTCTGGCGCGCGGCGAGGCGATAGCAGTCGCGGCGCACGAAGAGCTCGTTGCCGCGCGGCGGGATCGGTTCCTCCAGGGAGAAGAAGCGCGCGCGCGCCGCGAAGTAGAGCGGGCCGGCGCCGGACTTCTTGGTGATGCGGATCTCGTTCTTGCCGTCGCGCAGAAGCGCGGGATCGACCTCGAAGGTGCTCGGCGCGGACAGGAGCTCGGCCTTCTCGATACGTTTCGAAGCGACGCTCTTGCCGTTCACCGCCAGCTCGAACTCGACGGCCGTGCCGAGTTCCCCACTGGCGCGTAGGTACTCGTCCAGCGCCAGCACACAGATCGCCGTGTCGCGCGTGTTCGACCACTGCGCGCCGCGGCGGTTCTTGACCAGCCAGTTCATGACCGGCGTGACGAGCTCGTCCTTGGGATCGATCGTGACCAGCGCGCGCAGCACGAAGGCCGTGGCCTCGACGCCGCCCTCGGACCAGCGCTGGAAGACGCCGTCCTGGCCCCAGTGCGCGGTGGGGATCGTGTAGGGCTGGTGCGTGCCGACCTGCACGATCGAGGTGTCGGGTGAGCTGTCGCGGATGGCGCCGTTGCGCAGGTTCTGCGCCAGCGTGATGGCCTCGGACTCCCGGCCCATGCCGTGCGCGGCGAGGCACAGGAGCGCGCGCCCGTAGGCGTTGAGCGCGTCGCGTTGCTTCCACAGGTTGTCGAAAGCTGCGGCCTGGAACTTCCGCGCGTCGGCGTCCTTGCCGGGTCCGCCGTGGGCCGCAAGCGCGTGCAGCATCCAGGCCTGGAGATCGGGCTCGCGCTCCTCCTCGACGAGCTCGGTGGCGAGGAAGCGCGCCACGTTGTCGAGCACGCTCGCGCGCACGTCCAGCCCTGCGTCGCGCGCGAGCGCGAGGCCCCACAGGACGTAGGCGCTCATGAAGTGGTTGCTCTCGCCGTCCTTCCACCAGGCCCAGCCGCCATCGGCGTGCTGGAAGTCGTACAGGCGCTCGAGTCCGGCCGCGGTGATCTCGTCGAGCTTGGCCAGCGCCTGCTTGCCCTTCGGATGGGTCTTGGCCGCGGAATCGAGCTCGATCCCGCCGAACACCTTGGTCATTGCGTCCTCGACCGAGAGGCCGTGCTCGCGCAGTGTCTTGGCCACGACCACCGCAGGCAGGAAGCGCGAAAGCGTCTGCTCCGTGCAGCCGTAGGGATAGTCGACGAGGTACGGCAACGCGTCGAGCATCGTCACCGCCAGGCTCGGGGCCACCGTGAGCGTGAGGCGCGTCGAGCCGGCGCCGCGTTCCTTCGGGAGCTCGAGCGCGAGGTCGATCGCGCCTTCATCCAGTCTCCCGGCGAGGTCGACGAAGGCCTCGATGCCGTGCGGATACACCGGCAGCGTGCGCTCGACCGCGTCGCCCATCTCGCCCGCCAGCGCGGCGAGCTTCAGCTTGGCCATGCCGGGCTCGCGCACCGCCACGCGCCAGTCGACGCGCGTCTGGCCGTTCGCGGGGATCGTCACCGGCCCGGCCTCGCCCTTCACGATCGCGCCGTCCACGACCAGGCCGACGACTTGCAGGCCCTCGAGCGTGAGCGCGACCGCCGCAATCATGGGCGCATTCGTGTTGTTGTTCAGGTTGCCCGAGATCGTCAGCTCGTCCCCCACCACGAAGAAGCGCGGCGCCTGCAGGCGCGCGATCAGCGGCAGGCGCGTGCGCACGCTCGTCGAACCCTCGCCAATCCGTGTGCCCGAGTCGCAGGCGCGCGCGGTCGCCTTCCAGCGTGTGGTCGAATCGGGAAAGGGAACCGGCACGGTGGCGCGCCCGCTCTTGTCCGTCGTGACATCGGGGATCCACAGCGCGGTCGAGCGAAAGTCGGAACGCACGCGCACGACGGGCGCAGCGGGTTCGCCCGGAGCACCGCGGTTCTGCGCACGCTCCTTCGATTCCGAATCCATCTCCTGGCGCGCGAGGCCGTCCATGACGAGTTCGCTCGAGACCGCGGGCGCTTTCGCCCGGCCCATCTTCGCGATCCCGCCTCGCCCGCCTGCGTAGCCGAGGGCGGCGAGATCGCTGCGCTCCTCGCCAGACTCCTGCAGCGCATAGCGGCGATCTTTCACCTCGCCCTTGTCGTCGCGGGACAGATCGCTGTAGGTGCCGTGCTGGAAGCTGCCGCCCGTCTGCACGAGGAGCGCGCGCTTCTCGCCGTAGAAGAAACGCCGCGGATCGATGGCGTAGTCGCTCTGGATGTAGGCCACGGCCTCGTCCACGACCGCGAGTGAGAGCGCGGCCGAGACCGGCTCGCCGCTCCGATCCCTGACGGTCACCCTCAGGCTGCCCTGCGTGCCTGGCTCGTAGTCGGACTTGTCGCTCGCGAGCTCGACCGTCAGGAACTGCTTCGTGGGCGGCACGATCAGCTCCTCGACGTCTTGCCAGGCCTGCCCGGACCAGACCGAGATCGCGCCGAGGAAGAAGTTAGGCACGTGCAGCTCCGTGATCGGGACGCGCACGAGCTTCACCTGGCCGTTGAGCTGCAGGACCTCGTGCTGATAGAGCTCGTCGCCCTCGACGGTGAACAGGACGTAGCGCCCGCTCTGCGGCGTCACGACCAGCACGGTCGCTTCCTTGCCGACCTCGAGCGTGTCCTGGTCCACCAGGATCTCGACTCCGCCGGGGAGATAGCCGAGCTGCGTCGTGCGCTCGTCGGCCACGAACACCGTCGTCTCGCCGCGGATCTCCGTGTCGCGATCGTCGCGGCTGGTCCAGACGATGCGGTAGGTGCCTTCCTTGGGCGGCGTGAAGTCGAACTTTGCCTGGCCGTCCTTGCCCGTGCGCAGATCCAGGGTGGTGACGATCTCGCGCTCGTAGCCCTGCGATTTCACGCCCCAGCCGGCGCCCGGAAAACCCGGTTCGCCCTGCGCGCGCGAAAGAGCGTCCCCGAACACCTCACGCCCGGCCGGATCGCGCCAGATCTCGACCCAGCGCTCGCGGGTGACCACGACCTTGCCGTCGTCCTCGACGGGGTTGTCGTTGGGATCGGTGGCCCGCAGCTCGACCTCGACCTTGGCTCCCGGGCGATGAATCGAGTGCGCCACTTCGATTTCCACGCGGTAACCCTGCGTGGCCACGACCACCTTGCCGGTCCCGACGATCTCACGCCGCGAAGCGTCGACCACGCGCGCCTCGACCACAAACTCGAATTCGCCCTGGGCGTCGAGCGGCGTCTCGAAGGCGATCGTCACCTTGCCGGCCGGGTCGCTCTGGCGCGTCTCGTGCAGGATCTGCTGGCCCGGCCCGCCCCACCAGGTGATCTCGCGCGCGTCGTCGTAGAACCAGGGGAACTCGCGCACCTTGGGGCTCGGCCGGTAGCGCGGGCGCTGGTGCACGAAGACCTCGACCGCGGCGCCGGCCACGGGCGCGCCGTAGTAGTAGGTCGATTCGATCTCGACCTCGACGCGGTCGCCGAGGCGGAAGAGCTTGGGCTTGCCGGCGGCGTCGAGCGGCGTTTTCACCACAACCTCGTACTCGGGCAGCTTGTACTCCTCGAGGCGGAAGAGCGCGGCCTCGCCGAGGTGCTCGTTCTTGTTCGCGTTGCGGAAGAACTGCACGCGGTACTCGCCGAGCAGCATCTTCTCGGTCGTCTTCAGGCTGCCCCAGGCCGCCCCGAAAGCGTTGAGCGCGCTCGTGCCCTCGCTCGCGACCGCGCCCTGCGGATCGCGGATCTCCCAGGTCACGCTCTCGTTGGCGGGAGTCTGGTAGGCGGAGGCGAAGCGTGTGCGCGCCCAGAACTTCCACTGCACCTCGTCGCCGGGACGGTAGGCCGCGCGGTCGGTGTAGGCGTAGATGCGCCACTCGCGCGCCGGATCGTTGCGGCCGGGGATCCAGCCCTGGGCAAAGCTCTGGCGCGCGCCGTTCGCGAGCGCGACGAAGAACGAGCCGCCGCCCTGCTTGCCGTGTAACGCGAAAGTCGCCACGCCGTCGGCGCCGGTCTGCTCGCTGTGATCCGCGTGGCGCCAGCGGCCGTCGTTCCAGCGCTCCCACAGGCGCACGTCCGCTTCGGCGAGCGGCACGCCCGTGCGCGCATCGGTCGCCCAGGCGAGCAGCTTCGAGCCCGAGACCTTGACCGTCACGGCCGCGTCGCTCACCAGCACGAGCGCGCGCGCCTGGACGGCGCCGCTGCTGGCGTGCAAGACGTAGGCTCCCGGCCCGGGCTTCGGCTCGACGAGCAGCACGGCGTTGCCGGGCTCGTGTTTCTTCGGATCCTTCGTGTCGTGCGTCCAGCGCACGCTCGGCTGGCCCGTCAGCGCGAGCCGCGCGAGCCAGTCGTCGTTGCCGTCGTCGCCGAAGGACACGTCGCGCGTCAGCTCGAGCGGATACAGCGCCAGCTCGACGCGCTCCAGGTTGCGCCAGGCGAGCGTGTACTGCACCTCCGAGCCCGGCAGGAAAAAGCGCTCGACCTGCACCGCGAGTGTGGGCGCGGTGATGTTGCGCATGCGGCCCTGGCACTCGTCGAAGTAGCGCGTTTCGCCCTTCTTGAACTCGCCGGTCAAACGCCGGTAGAGCTCGAGCGCACGCGCGTAGTCCGGCCTGGGCGAGACGTTCCCGTTGGCGTCCGCCTGCCAGCGTCCCTGGTTCTCCTGGAAGGTCGCGAGCGCGTAGAGCGCGTCGTCGTACCACTCGCTCTTCTTGCCGAGCTCCAGCACGGCGCCGAGCTCGCTCTCGATGCGCTGCGCCGCGCGCCGGTCGTAGCCCTGGTTCATCCACTGGCGCCCGAGCAGGAAGTGCGCACGTGCACGCTCTTCTTCGGTCCGCGCGATCGCGACAGCGTTGGCCAGCACCTCGACCGGCAGGTAGCTCGGGAAGTAGCTGTGGCCCCAGTATTTTTCGCGCCAGTCGGGCAGCGAGGCCTTCCAGACGATGCCGAGGTAGCGCTCACGCGCCTTCTCGAGATCGCTCGAACGCGCCCACCAATCCAGCGCCGCCTGGTAGTGCGACCACGCGCCGCCCCAGTCCTGGCTCTGCTCGCGCCACGTGCCATCGCCGAGCGTTTCGTGAATCTCGGCAAAGAGGTCGTCGCGCGTCTCGGGCCGCTCGTAGCGCGCGAGCATCCCGCGCAGGTCGTGGGCAGCCTGGTCGAGCTCGCTCGTGTCGGGGTCGTTCGACTGCGTCGCGGAGCGCCAGCGCGTGTCGGCCAGACGGAACTCGACCCAGGCGCGCTGTGCAGGCGCGAGCTCTAGCTTGGCAGCCGCCTCGTAAAGCTCGTGCGCGAGCGCGTAGCTCTTCTCGCGGAAGCGCGCCTCGGCGCGTTCGAGCACGTCTCCCTGTCCTTGCGCGGCATTCGCTTCGCGCGCCGCGCCACGCTCGCCGGCCTCCTCCGGTTGCGGCAAGGCGAGACAGGCGAACACGAGAGCAGACTGCAAGCAGAGAAAGAGCGACTTCATGACGACCCGCCGGAAAGGTTGGACGCGCGGCGCTCCCGAAGAGGAGCACGCTGGCTGGAGCGGAGAACGGTGCATGTCGGGGAACTCTTGGTGACTAGAGAATGCCTATCGACGGTCCGAAGCACGCCTGGATGGCCTGCTATTCTTTCTTGTCATGCCGGAGCTCCCGGACGTCGCGCTGTACGTGGAGGCCCTGGAGCGCCGGATCCTCGGCCAGCGGCTCGAAGGCGTACGCCTGAAGAGCGCCTTCCTCGTGCGCAGCGCCGTCCCCCCGCTCGCGACGGCCAGCGGCAGGGAAGTGACCGGCCTGCGGCGGCTCGGCAAGCGCATCGCGATCGAGCTCGGGCCCGGCCCGCGCGGCGGCGAGCCTCCGCAGCTCTTCCTGCTCCTCCATCTCATGATCGCCGGGCGTCTGCACTGGAACGAACACGGCGCCGCGCTCCCCCGCCGCACGGACCTCGCCGCCTTCGACTTCGAGAACGGCACGCTCGTCCTGACCGAGGCCGGCACGAAGAAGCGCGCTTCCTTGTTCGTCGTGGGCGACGAGGCCGGCCTCGCCGCGCACGACCGCGGCGGGCTCGAGCCGCTCGAATGCGACCTCGCCGGCTTCCAGACGCGCCTCCTCTCCTCACGCCACACGCTCAAGCGCACCCTGTGCGACCCACAGCTCTTCAGCGGCATCGGCAACGCCTACTCCGACGAGATCCTGCACCGCGCGCAGCTCTCGCCCCTGCAGCTCGCGCGCAACCTCGAGCCAGCGGAGTGCGCGCGCCTCTTCACGGCCGTACGCACGACGTTGCTCGAATGGGTCGAACGCCTGCGCAAGCAAACCGGCGACGACTTCCCAGCCAAGGTCACCGCCTTCCGCCCCGAGATGGCCGTCCACGGCCGCTTCCGCCAACCCTGCCCGGTCTGCTCGGCTCCGATCCAGCGCATCGTGCGCGCCGAGAACGAGGTCAACTACTGCCCGCGCTGCCAGACCGGCGGCAAGATCCTGAAGGACCGCGCTCTGTCCGTGCTCCTAAAGGACGACTGGCCGAGCACGCTGGAGGAACTCGAGGAGCGCTGACGGGACAGTCTCGCGGCGGGCCTTCCTTTGACCGGCCGCCAGAGTCCAGTAGCTTCTCGCGCAACAGACCGGCACTGTCGGCGACAGAGACGATCCATGCCCAGAGGAGGAAAAAAGGGTTCGGCCGAAAGCGAGACCAGCGCGACCGTCGGCTACGAAGCCCAGCTCTGGCAGATGGCCGACGCGCTGCGCGGAAGCATGGACGCAGCCGAGTACAAGCATGTCTGCCTCGGCCTCCTCTTTCTCAAGTACATCTCCGACGCCTTCGAGGAGCGGCACGAGTACCTCGAGCGCGCCGTCAACGATTCGAAGGACGAGTACTACCTCGCCCCCTCGACCCCCAACCGAAGGGACGCCGTCATCCGGCTTCTCGAGGACCCCGACGAGTACCGCGCTCAGAGCATCTTCTGGGTGCCGCCCGAAGCGCGCTGGTCGCACCTGAAGGCGCAGGCCCGCCAGCCCACCATCGGCCAGATCGTAGACGACGCGATGGCCGGCATCGAGCGCGACAACCCGGCGCTCAAGGGCGTGCTGCCCAAGGACTACGCCCGCCCCGCGCTCGACAAGACGCGCCTCGGCCAGCTCATCGATCTCATCAGCAACATCAAGGTCGGCGACGAGGCGAGCCGCGCCAAGGACGTGCTCGGCCGCGTCTACGAGTACTTCCTCTCGCAGTTCGCGAGCGCCGAGGGCAAGAAGGGCGGGGAGTTCTACACGCCGCGCTGCGTGGTCAAGCTGCTGGTCGAGATGCTCGAGCCCTACCGCGGCCGGGTGTACGACCCCTGCTGCGGCTCCTCGGGCATGTTCGTGCAGTCGGTGGAGTTCATTCGCGCGCACGCCTCCGGCAATGGCAACGGCAGCAAGGCGGCGAAGGGCGCGCGGCCCGACATCTCGATCTACGGACAGGAGTCGAACTACACCACCTGGCGCCTCGCGCGCATGAACCTCGCCATCCGCGGCATCGACGGCCAGATCGGCCACGGCGACACTTTCCACAACGACCGCCATCCCGACCTCAAGGCCGACTTCATCCTCGCCAA
>JANOGB010000187.1:0-18473 GCA_031413955.1 Planctomycetota bacterium
CTTCTCGACGCCCGCGCGGTTGTACCAGCTGCGGTCGAAGATCACGATCTCCCCCGCGGCCGGGAAGTGCGCCATGTAGCGCTGCAAGTACATCTGGGTCTTCTCGCGGTCGGAAGGCGCGGGCAGCGCCACCAGCCGGAAGACGCGCGGGCTGACGCGCTCGGTGAGGGCCTTGATCGTGCCGCCCTTGCCGGCCGCGTCGCGGCCCTCGAACACGATGATCACGCGCTGGCCCGAGTGCTTGACCCACTCCTGCAGCATGCACAGCTTGGCCTGCAGCTTGGCGAGCTCCTTCTCGTAGGCCTTGCGCTTCATGCGGCCGTTTCCGGCCTCCTCGCTCTCGCCGGTTTCGTCCTTCTTCTTCCGCTTCTCCTTCTTCTCTTTCATCGCTTGCTCCTCGTCACGGTTTCTCGTCACTGTTCTTCAGGGACCTCGCTCGCTGGGGGCTCGAGCGCCTGCGGCCAGCCGCCGCCGAGGGCCTTGTAGAGCTGGATCAGGGCCACGAGCTCGTCGCGCTGCGCGGCCGTCTCGCTCAGCTCGGCGTCGAACAGCGAGCGTTGCGCGTCGAGCACCTCGAGGTACGCGGCCACTCCGCCCCGATAGCGCAGCTCGGCCAGCTCGAGCACCTTGCGCTCGGCGACCACGCGCGCGCCCTCGGAGCCGCGCCGCAGCCCGGACTGGCGCAGGCCGGCCAGAGCGTCCTCGACGTCGCGGAAGGCGAGCAGCACGGAGCGCTCGTAAGCGAACAGCGCCTGGCGCTGCTGCGACTCGGCCACCTCGACGCGCCGGCGGTTCTGGCCGGAATTGAAGATCGGCTGCAGCAGGTTCGCGCCGATCGACCAGGACTTGGCGGGGGACTCGAGCAGGTCGCCGAGCTCGGTGCTCTCCCAGCCGAAGGCGCCGGTGAGCGAGATGCTCGGGTAGAGCAGTGCCTTGGCCTCGCCGATGCGCGCGTTGGCGGAGACGAGCTGCTCCTCGGCTGCGCGTACGTCCGGCCGGCGCTCGAGCAGCTCCGAGGGCAGCCCGGATGGCACGGCGGGGGGCACGGCGAGCTGGTCGAGCGCCTGGCCGCGTGCGACCTCGCCCGGGTTGCGCCCGAGCAGGGCCGAGAGCTCGTTCTCCTTCTGCGCGACCAGACGCTCGAAGTCGTGCACCAAGGAAGCCGTGCGGTGCTGCTCGGCCTCGGCCTGGCGCAGGTCGAGCTCGGAGGTCAACCCGCCCTCGAAACGCTCGCGCGCGAGCCCGACGTACTGCACGCGCGACTCCAGCGTGCGGCGCGAGATCTCGAGCTGCCGGTCGAGGTCGCGCAGCTCGACATAGGCCCGTGCCACGTCGGCGACGAGCGCGAGCACGACGGCCCGGCGCGACTCCTCGGCCGCGTAGATCAGCGCGAGCTCGGCCTCGGTCGCGCGGCGGATGCGGCCGAAGAAGTCGAGCTCCCAGAAGACCGTGCCGGCCACGCCGTACAGCGAAGCCTCGTTGTCGGTCCCGGACGGCAGCGCGGGGATGCCCTGCTCGCTCGCGCGCACGCGGCCGGCCGAGGCCGCGAGATCCACCTTCGGGAACAGGTCGGCGCGCTGGAAGCCGTAGAACGCGCGCGCCTCCTCTCTGCGCTCGACGGCGATCAAGAGGTCCTTGTTCTCTTCCAGGGCGATCCCGATCAGGCGCACGAGCTCGGGATCCTGGAAGAGCTCCCACCAGGGCGTGTTGGCGAGCGACTCCTGCTCGCTCGTCTCGACCTCGCGCCAGCCTTCGGGCAGCGGGACGTCGGGGCGCTGGTAGTCGGGACCGAGGGTGCAACCGGCGGACAAAAACGCCGCGGCGAGGAGCGCTCGTGCGTCCATGCTCAGTGCACCTCCCCGACCGACACGACCACCGGCTCCGAGTCCTCTCTGGCGCTCGTCTTGCCCTTGCGGCCGAGGCCCTCGACGAAGGCGTAGTTGCCCGGGATCAGGAACACGCCCAGCGCGGTCGCGACCAGCATGCCCCAGAAGACCGCCGTGCCCATGACGTTCTGGGAACCGGCGCCGGCACCGCTCGCCCGCATCAGCGGCACGACGCCGAGGATGAAGGCGAAGGCCGTCATCAGGATCGGCCGAAAACGCAGGCGCGCGGATTCGAGCGCGGCTTCCTGCACGGGCATGCCCTCGTCGTGCTTCTGCTTGGCGAACTCGACGATCAGGATCGCGTTCTTGGCCGCCAGGCCGATCAGCATGATCAGGCCGATCTGGACGTAGACGTTGTTGTCGTAGCCCATCAGCCAGGCGCCGAAGAAGGCGCCCAGCGCGACCAGCGGCGAGCCGAGCAGCACGGCCCAGGGCAGGCGCCAGCTCTCGTACAGCGCGGCCAGCAGCAGGAACACGAACACGATCGCCATCACCAGCGTCGGTCCGGCGGGCGGTGCGACTTTCTCCTGGTACGACATCGAGGAGTAGGCGAAGCCCATCTCCTTCGGCATGGTCGCGGCGAAGACCTCCTCCAGCGCCACCAGCGCCTGACCCGAGGTGTAGCCGCGCCCGGGCACGCCGCTGATCTCCACCGAGCGGAACAGGTTGAAGCGGTTCGTGATCTCGGTGCCCGGCCCGGTCTCGATGCTCATCAGCGTCGAGAGCGGGATCATCTCGTTCGTGGTCTGGCTGCGGACGTAGATCTTGCCGATGTCCTCGGGCTCGCGGCGCGCCTCGGCCTCGGCCTGGACGTAGACGCGGAACAACCGTCCGAAGCGGTTGAAGTCGTTGACGTAGGCTCCGCCCATCACGGCCGACATCGTCTGGAAGGCCTCGTTCACGGGCACGCCGAGCTTGCGCGCCTTGTCGCGGTCGAGCTCCACCCGGACCTGCGGGTAGTTCGGGTCGAAGGAGGTGAAGAGGTTCGCGAGCTCGGGCCGCTGGCGCGCCGCCGCCAGGAAGGTGCGCGACTGCTCGCCGAGCTCGGGCACGCCCAGGGCGCCGCTCCTGTCCTGGATCAGGAAGTTGAAGCCCGCCGAGGCGCCGAAGCCCGCGATCGTGGGGATGTTGAAGGGGAACGCTACGGCCTCCGGGATGCGCGCAAGCTTGGGCTGCAACGCGCCCATGATTCCGCGCACGTGCAGGGCCTCGCCGTGGCGCTCGGCCCAGGGTTCCAGGCGCACGAAGATCGTCCCGAAGTTCGGCTGGTAGGTGCTCGTGACCGCGCCGTAGCCGCCGATCGTCTGGTAGGACTCGACGCCCTCGGTCTCGGCCAGGATCGCCTCGACCTGGGCCAGCATCGCGCTCGTGCGCTCGAGCGAGGACGCGGGCGGGAGCTGGACGGCGACGCCGAAGATGCCCTGGTCCTCGTCCGGGATGAAGCCGGCCGGCAGGAGTTTTCCGAAGAACCCGGCGCCCACGACGACGACGCCGACGATCAGGATGGTCAGGAAGGCGCGGCGCACGAGCAGGCGCGAGACGGTCACGTAGCCCTTGGTGATGCGCTCGAAGCCCGCGTTGAAGCCGCCGAAGAGCTTCGCGAGCAGGCCCTTCGAGGGCTGGGCCGGCTTCAGTAGCATGGCCGCGAGGGCCGGCGACAGGGACAGCGCGCTGAAGGCCGAGAGCAACACCGAGATCGCGATCGTCAGCGCGAACTGCTGGTACATGCGCCCCGTCAGGCCGCCCACGAACGCGACCGGCACGAACACGGCCGTGAGGATCAGCGCGATGCCGATCACCGGCGCCGTGACCTCTTTCATGGCCTGGATGGTGGCGTCCTTCGGACTCTTGCCGTGCTCGATGTGGTGCATCACGGCCTCGACCACGACGATCGCGTCGTCCACCACGATGCCGATCGCCAGCACCAGGCCGAACATCGAGAGCGTGTTGACCGAGAAGCCGAGCAGCGGGAAGAAGATGAAGGTCCCGAGCAGCGAGACCGGCACGGTCAGGAGCGGGATCAGCGTCGCGCGGAAGTTCTGCAGGAAGATGAAGACGACCAGCGTGACGAGGATGATGGCCTCGATGAAGGTGTGCACGATCGACTCGATCGAGGCCTCCACCGCCGGCGTCGTGTCGTACACGATCCGGTAGTCCATGTCGGACGGGAACAGCCCCTTGGCGCGCTCCATCGTCGCGTAGATGGCCTCGGAGGCCTGGAGCTGGTTCGCACCCGGGAGCAAGTACACGGCCATGGCTCCGGCCGGCTGCCCGTTCAGGCGCCCGAAGGCGTCGTAGTTCTGGGAGCCGAGCTCGGCGCGACCCACGTCCTTGATGCGGATCTGGGCGCCCGTCTCCGTCTCGCGCAGGATGATGTCCTCGAACTCGGCGGCCGAGATCAGGCGTCCGGGCGCGCTCACCGTGTAGGTGAACTCCTGGTCCGCGGGCGAGGGCGCGCCCCCGATCTTCCCGGCCGGCGCCTGCAGGTTCTGCTCCTTGATGGCGGCGATCACGTCGGCCGGAGTCAGCGCGAGCTTGGCCAGCTTGTCCGGTTGCAACCAGATGCGCATCCCGTAGTCGCTGCCACCGAAGAGGTCGACCTGTGCCACGCCGGGGATGCGCAGGAGCTGGTCGCGCAGGTTGATGCCGCAGTAGTTGAGGAGGAAGTTGGCGTCGTAGCTCAACTCGGGCGAGAAGATCGAGATGAGCATCAGGATGCTCGGGCTCATCTTCTTGACCGTGACGCCCTGCTGGACGACCTCCTGCGGCAGGCGCGCCTGGGCGGCCGAGACGCGGTTCTGCGTCAAGACGTTGGCCGTGTCCTGGACGGTGCCGACCTCGAAGTTGACGTCGAGCTGCATGCGGCCGTCGCTCGTGTTCGACGACTTCATGAAGATCATGCCGTCGACGCCGTTGACCTCCTGCTCGAGCGGCGTGGCCACCGATTGCTCGACCGCGATGGCCGAGGCACCGGGATAGTTGGCCGTGACGCGGATCGTGGGCGGCGCCAGGAACGGGTACTGCTCGATGCTGAGGCCCCGCAGCGAGAAGAGCCCCATGAGCACGATCAGGATCGAGATCACGATCGCGACGATCGGGCGGCGGATGAAGAAGTTCGCCATGGGCTACTTCGTCGCGTCCGTGCCGGCCGGCGCGCCGCCCTCGGCCTCCTCGATCAGGACGGTCTGCGCGTTGACCTTCACGCCGGGGCGCACCTTCTGCAGGCCCTCGACGATGATCCGCTCACCGCTCTTCAGGCCCGAGGCGATCACCCACAGCGAGCCGATGCGCTCGGCCGGCATCACCAGGCGCTGCTCCACGGTATTCCCCTGAACCGTGTCGCCTTGGCCCACGACCATCACGCTGAAGACGCCCTGCAGCTCCTGCACCGCGCGCTGCGGCACCAGGATGGCGCCCGGCCGCTTCTCTACCGTGACGCGCACGCGCACATACTGGCCCGGGCGCAGGATCTCGCCGGGATTCGGGAAGGCGGCCTCGGTCATGATCGTGCCCGTCCGGGTGTCGACGTTGCGATCCACGAAGACCAGCTCGCCGGGCGCGGGGTGCACGCTGCCATCGGGCATCAGGAGCTCGAAGGGCGGGCCCTCGTCCCCGTCGGAGCGCACTCCCTGGCCGCGCTTCCTGGCGTAGGCGAGGTAGTCCTTCTCGGGAAAGCTGAAGCGCACGTGGATCGGATCGGTGCGCGAGATGCGCGTGAGCAGCGTGCTCTGTCCGCGTCCGACCAGCGTGCCGGCGTAGACCTCGGTGCGCCCCGCCAGGCCATCGTCGGGCGCCAGGACCTTGGTGTAGGAGAGGTCGATCTCGGTTTGCTCGACCACGGCCTTGGCGGCTTCCACCGTGGCCGCGGCGGCCTTCTCGAGCGCCACGGCGGTCTCGTACTCCTGACGCGAGATCGCGTTCTTGGCCACCAGCGGCTCGTAGCGCGCAACGTCCTGGTGCGCGCGCGCGAGCTGGGCCTCGGCCTCGGCCTGGCCGGCCCTGGACACCGCCAAACGCGCCTCGAAGGGCCGCGCGTCGAGCGTGTAGAGCAGCTGGCCCTTCGTGACCAGCGAGCCTTCCTTGTAGTCGACGCTCTCGACGAAGCCCTCGACGCGCGCGCGGATCTCGATCACGGTGTTGCCGCGCGTCTCGCCGATGGCCTCGACGTGCACCGGCACGTCGCGCATCAAGACGACCGCGACCTTCACCTCGGGCGGCGGGAGAGCAGGAGCCGCCTTCCTCGCGTCGCCACAACCTGCCAGAACCGCAACGATCGTCAGGAACGAACCCAGGGGAGCCAACCTGTGCATCAGTGTTCTCTTTCCTCGCGATCCCGCGTCTCAGCGCCGGATCCGATCGATTCGGAAGTGGTCCAGCATACAGATGCCGGGAGCTACGGCTTCGCGGCCAGGTGCTCCAGCAGGATGCGCCGCACCTCGCGGATGGCGCGCGGATGGTTCTGGCAGGAGTGGCCGCTCTGGACGAGCAGCTCGCTCTCGACGCCATCGATGTGTGCGCTGGTGTAGGCAACCACGCCATCCCTGGCGTCCTCGGGATGCGCCGGGTCGCCGTCCTCGCCGATCGCCACGATCGAGTTCGCCTTCACGCCCGGCGCGAGCGGCGCGCGGCCGAGGAGCTTGAGGAAGGGGTTCGACGCCCTCATGTTGTCGAGGCTGGTCGGGATGCGGGCCTCGATGCCAGGCGGGAGCTTCTTCTCGCTGCGCAGGAGGCTTTCCCCGAGGCTCGTGAGCTCGCCCGGCAGGGCGATCATCTTGGCAAGCCAGCGCGAGAAGAAGCGCTCGGCCAGGAAGCTCCCGCGGTGCGGCGTGGACAGGAAGACCACGCGCTCGACAAAGGGCAGCGGATCGAAGTCGAGAGCTCCGCGCAGGAGCGCTTCCTGATCGGCCGGGAAACCGAACTCCTCGAGCGGCGTGCCGACGATCTCGTCCCACCAACCTGCGTCGCCATCGACCGCCATCAGCTTGGTCAGGAGGCCGCCCTGGCTGTGGCCGATGATCACCATGCGCTTCAGCGCGGGATCGGTCCCCTCTGGATCCACCGTGGCGACCACGTCTTTCAGCGCGGTGCGCAGGCTGGCCGCCGAGATGGGGATCGGCAAGCCGGTCGGGTACTGGAAGAACCAGAGCTGCATGCGCTCGCGGATCTCCGGATCGGCCAGGAGCATGTTGAACATCTCCGCCCAGTTGCCGATGTTGGAGGCCGTGCCGTGGACGAAGACCACGGGGACGCGACCGGCCTGGTAGGGCCGGCTCATCCGCAGCGCGGTCTCGCTTGCGGCCACGTCCCCCTGGAAGAAACCGCGCGAGCTGAAGCCCCAGACGCGCGAGCTGTCCAGCGTCACGGCCAGCGTGGCGCTCACGTCCGACTCGAGCGGCACGGCCCTCCCGCCGACAGCGACCTCCGGCTGCTCGAAGGACGAGTGCAACTCGAGGCTCGCGTCGAGGCCCGACTCCAGCTCACGGAGGCCGCCATGCACGCGCAGAAAAGCCGTGGCCGGCGCGTTGGTGTTGCGCGGCTGAAAGCGCGCCAGCGGATCGCCCGCGCGCCGGCCCGCGATCTGGGCCACGAGCGGCGCCCCGAGCCCCGAGTCCCGCAGCCGCACGCTCAGGCCCCAGATCGAGTAGTCGTCGGCGGGCAAGAAGCGGTAGCCCGGATCGTCGAAGGGGAACGCCGAGCGATCGACGGTCACGTCCAGGCTGCCGACCGGCAGCGTGCGCCGGCCGCCCGCGAGCAGCAGCTCGTGCCAGTCGGGCGAGGCGAAGGCCGCGCGCAGGCCGCGGTTGTAGAGGTCGCAGGCCCAGCGAAAACGACGGTCGTACGGATTGGCGGGCTCGAGCTCGTCCTCGCCCAGGAGATAGAAGTACGCGTAGACCGCCGCGGCCAGGTAGTGCTCGCGGCTCCCGAGCTTCTTGCCGCGCAGGTAGCAGAGCTCGGCGATGGCGTGCAGGAAGGATCGCTGTGGATCGGCCAGGATCGCGTGGTGCAGCTCGACCAGGGCCTCCTCGGGCGCGTCCCTGAAGCGCGCGGCCAGGTCGAAGTAGTGCAAGACTTCGAGCGTGGTCGCGCACGGTCGCGGACCGCTCAGGGCATTGGCGTTGAGCTCCAGGTCGACCTGCTCCGGGCCGACGCGCTCGACACCCACCTGCGGCCGGTTGATGAGGAAGCAGCCGGAAGTGCACACGGCCGCCAGCAGCAGCAGCAGCCGCGCTCCGGCCTGCAGAGATCGACCGGTGGCGAGCGAGGATTCCACGAGCAAAAGACGGCCGACGGCGCGGGCCGTCCGCCCACAGGGCTCAGAACCGACCGAACCGACCGATGCCAACACCCTCGCTCGAGGCCTGCTCGATGCGTGCGCGCTGGGCGAGCGCGTTCTGATTGCCCGGATCGAGCGCCAGCGCGGCGTTGGTCTCCTTCAGCGCATCTTTGTAGCTCGAGCTGGTCGTGTAGCTGCTGGCCAGGTGCAGGTGCAGGTCGACCATCTGGTCGGTCGTGAGCTTCCGGTACTTGGCCGCGCCGTCCTGGACCTTCGCGTCGCTCGCGTACTTCTTCGCGAGCCTGTCGATCTCCTTCAGCACTCCCTTGCCGTCGCCGAGCGCGCTCTTCCACGTGCTCACCGCCGTGCCGCTGTTCTTGGCGGTCAAGCCTTCCTTGGTGCGCGTGATCATGCGGTCGTAGAACTCCTTGCCCTTCTTGAGGTCACCCTGCAGCAGGTCCGCATGCTCCTGCTCGAGCTTGTCGTCCCGGGCGTTGCGCTCCTGGGTGTAATGCTGCTCGAGCAGGGCCCTGGCCTGCTCCGTCTGGGGCTCGTCCGGCAGCTTCTGCACCATGGTGGTGAGCCACTCCTCGGCGCCCTTGATGTCGTTCTTGGCGATCATGTCCTGCGCGTTCTTCATGCAGTAGTCCGCCGCCATCTTGCGCAGGGTGACGCGCTGCTTCTCGATCTCGTCCTTGAGCGACGGGTCGGCGGTCTCGGCGTAGCCATAGCGCCGGGCGGCGTGCGCGTAGAGCCCGATGTCGCGCGCGTAGTTCGCGAGCTGCAGTTGCCCCTTGGCATTGTCCTGCGCGATCAGGCTCGTGTTGACCATGTAGACCGAGCGCTGGTCGAGCTGGTCGAGCGTGTAGGTCTGGTCCTGCCCGTCGTCGGTACGGAAGGAGAGCACCTTCTTGTCCGCGTCGTAGGCGGTCGCGCGACCGTTCAGGACCCTGCCGTTCTTGAGCTTGATGGACTCGCTCGCGAAGCCGGGCGTGGCCAGCGCGAGGAGCAGAGCCAGGCGAGCGAGCAACGTGGCGTGGATCGTGCGCATGAGCGTTCTCCTGTTCTCTTACTTCGGGATGGTCAGGCTGCCGCAGACGCACTCGGGGTTGGCGGCGTTGGTCTTGCCCGCGAGGCAGGCGGGATGCGCGCAACCGTGGATGTCAGCCTGGGGCGTTCCGCAGGTGCAAGGAACCTGCGCGCTGCTCGCGCTCGACTTGCAGGCCAGAGGGAGACCGGCCAAGGTCAGGAGAGAAAGGGCAAGCAGGATCTTCGTCATGGGGGCGCAGAAAGACTGGAACGTGTGGCCGGGGACGACGGCACTGTAGCAGGTGCGAACCCAGACTTGAGCCCCCCACGAGGCTCCCGTCCTCAGAAGCGATACTCGACCCCGAGCATCCACCCCTCCATCGCGATGTCGAGCTCGGTGGAGCCCTCCTCGAACTCGTAGGCGAGGATCCGGTAGCCGAGGTTCAGGCCCCAGTTGCCGAAGTCGTAGCCGAAGTTCGCGAGGCCCTGCCAGGTGAGATCGGAATCGCCCGCGCCGACGTCGCCATACAGCGAGAAGCGCCAGCGCTCGGCGAAGGGCCAGACCGCCCGTCCGCCGACGTAGCCGTCGAGCAGGTCCGATTCACTCTCGGAGTTCATCGCGCCCACGTGGACTTCCTGCTCCGTGCCGAGATGACGCAGGCCCAGGGCGACCTCGAAGGGTGAGCCCGGGCTCACGCGGTAGAACCCGGTCAGGCCGAGCAAGGTGAGCTTGAAGTCTGCCTCACCCGGGACACCGGCCGCACCCGTGCCCTCCTCTCCGAGGTCCACGTAGTTGCCGTCGAGAGCGAACGCCCAGGGTCCGTAGCGACCCTCGAAGACCGCGGCGGCGGCGAAGTCGAGGTGGCTGGCGAGGTCGCTGAACTCGACGTCGGTCGTGAACTCGGTGTTCCGGACGTCCAGGGTTCCGTCGAGGTTGGTGGCGAAGAGGTAGGGCACGACGCGCCAGGACCAGCCCTCGTCGTGGGAAGGTTGGACGGGTGTGGGTGGCGCGCTCGAGTTCGGCTGGGACTGGAGGCAGAGGAGCACCGGGAGTGCGAGCATGGGAATCATGTGACGGCCTCGGTGGCGGAACGAAGGACCGGGCGCGCGGCCTTCGGCCCTTCGGGTTCCACGAACGGATCCGACTACAGGGAGAAGCCGAGCGTGCCGGTCACGCCCTCGAGGTCGCCAACCACGGCGCGCACGTCGATCCACAGCGGGAACTCGGGGTGCTTGTACTTCAAGCCGCCGTAGGCGCCCGCGTTGATGCCCGCGAAGATGGCGTCGAACATGTCTTCGTTGACTTCGTCCTCGGCCTCGACGCCCCCGAGCAGCGTGTCGACGCGGACGCCGACGCTCGGCTGGAACCCGTTCCAGTCGACTCCCAAGCCAGCCTCGAGGCGCGCGTCGTAATACACGAGGTCGACCTTCAGGTCGTCGTCGTTGGCCAGCACCAGTCCGAGGTCGAGGCGGTAGGGCAGGATCAGGTGCGTGGTGTCGCTGAAGTTCGCGATCCGGGGCTCGCCCATGACGCCACCTCCGAATCCGATTCCATCTGCGTCGAGATCCACTCCCACCAAGACATCGAACTGACCCTCCAGGGTCTCCACGAAGCCTTGTACGTAACCGCGCACGTTACGGCCTCCAAAGGCTACGCCCACGCCCGTACGCGTGGTCTCCACGTTGCTCGCGTCGGTCTCGGCGTCCGTGTTTTCGTTCTCGAAGGTGACCTCGTCGAGCTCGCGACCCGAGACGAAGCTGAAGATGTTGATCCAGGGCTCCTTCTTCTTCTCTTTCTTCTCCTCCATCCCGGCCTGACCCCATGTTCGCGCGGCCGGCGCGTGCACGGGCTCGACCGTCGGCGAGTCGGGCAAGGTCGGGCTCAGCGCGACGACGGGCACCCCAAGCGAGGCCTGGATGTCCCGGGGAGCGGGCCCGGTCACCGCGCAGGCGGCCGAGAGGAAGCAGAGAGAGGGCAAGAGAGAGGCCAGGCGCATCGTCGAGTCTCCTCGGAGTTGTCGTGTCGGGTCACAGCCTGCCGAGACGCGAGGAACGCCAGCCGCTCTTCCGCTCTCGCAGGCAGAGGCGCGGTAGGATAGGCACGAGCAGCGCGTTCTTCCAGTCAGACGCGGTTGCGCAGCGCCTCGAGGCCTCGCGCGTTGTCCGCCCCTCGGCCGTGCCCGCCACGGGGAGGCGGGGGATGCGAGCGCGGATCCCGGCGTGATCCGATTGCCTCGGCTCGCCGCGATGCTCTACTACCGAGCTCCGTGAAAGCCCGCGGCGTCCTCGTCACCATCCTGCTGTCCGGCGGGCTCCTGCGGGCACTCGACGCCCAGGACACGGGCCGCGTGGAGACGCGGCCACCGGGAGCGACCGACTGGGCTCCGCCGCCACCCGCGCAAGACTCCTTCGACTGGATCCAGCTCGAGTCGGGCGAGTGGCTGAAGGGCCGGCTCGAGGCGCTGCAAGACGAGAAGCTCGAGTTCGAGAGCGAGGAGCTCGACGACCTGGAGTTCGAGTGGAAGGACGTCGCCCAGGTACGTTCGCCGCACATCCAGGACCTTCTCTTCGAGGACAAGCAGACCGCTTCCGGTCCGATCTCGATCACGCGCGAATGGGTGGCGGTCGGCGGAGCTGCGCCGCACACATTCGCGCGCGCGCTGCTGCTGAGCATCACGCGCGGCGGGTCAAAGGAACGGAACTACTGGTCGGGCGAGGCCACGCTGGGGTTGACGCTGCGGACCGGAAACGCCGAGGAGGTCCTCTACAACGCCCAAGCCGGCCTGCAGCGGCGCACGCCGGCCACGCGCTTCGACCTCGACTACCTGGGAACCCTCAGCCGCACCGACGGCGTGGAGAGCAGCAACAATCATCGCCTGAGCGTGGAGTTCGACCTGTGGCTGTCGCGGCGGCTCTACCTGGTCCTCCCGTCCGCCGAGTACTACACCGATTTCTTCCAGAACATCGATCGTCGCATCACCCTCGGAGCCGGTCTGGGCTACGACCTCGTCGACCGCAGTGCGCTCGAGTGGAACGTCACCGCCAAGCCCTCCTACCAATCCACGCGCTTCGATTCGGTCCAGGCGGGCGAGGCCGAGAGCAAGGACGCGGGCGCGTTCGTGTTCGGCAGCGAATTCGACTGGGAGATCTCGAAGCGCGTCGATCTGGTGCTCGAGTACCAGGGACAGTTCACGCGCGAGGAAGTCGGCGGGACGCTGCACCACTCGGTCAGCACGCTGGAGATCGAGCTGACCAAGGTCTTCGACCTGGACATCTCGTTCGTCTGGGACCGCGTCGCGAATCCCCAGGCCGACGGGAACGGGCTCACGCCCGAGCCGGACGACTTCCGTCTCGTCGTGGGGATCGGCGTGGATTTCTGAGCGGCGCGGGCAAGGCGCTCAGAACGCGAACTGCACGCGGAAGCCGAGGATGCTGGTCGTGCCGTCGTCCGCCGGCTCGGTCGGGTCGAGATCGGCGAGGATGTAGTTCACGACCACGCGCGTGTTGGGGTTCAGGTACCAGTTCAGCCCCAGGGTGATGTCGTTCAGCTCGCCCTCGTCCACGCCGTCGTCGGTGAGGTCCAGCGCGGAGTAGCGCGCCAGCACTTCCCAGGCGCCGCAGCCGTGCTCCTTCCCGAAGGCGTTCTGGTCCGGCTTGACCCCGTCGAAAACACCGCTCGCCTTGCTGTAGGGCCGGTGTTCGCCCGTCAGGAGCCAGCTCGCCATCAAGTAGTAGCCGTCGAAGGTCGGTTCCATCGTCGCGCCGGAGGGAGCCTCGACCGAGGCCAGCACGTATTCTCCCGCGACGGTCAGCGGGCCGCGCACCCAGGCCGCCTCGGTGCCGATCAGGTCCACGGTCTCCGCCGCCAGGCTGGGGCTCACCGAGATGTAGGCCGGCGCTAGGTTGGACTCGGGCTTGGCGGAGAACGTGACCAGATCGTCCGTCGGGCTGCGGCGCGAGAACGCCAGCCCGAGGTGTACGTAGTCGTCGCCTTCCTCGTCGTAGAAGGGCAGCCCCGTCACGCGCGCGGTGGTGGCCCACTCGCCGTCGCCCTTGCTGACCTCGCCGTCGTCCGTACCCGGACGGAAGGCGCCGATGGCCCAGGTCATGCGCTCCTTCAGGTGCGCGTCGTAGAGCATGAGGCCGGCGTTGTAGGCCGGATCCTGGGCGGCCTTCACCGAGCGCTCCATGAAGGGGATGTTCTTGGAGCTCGTGAGCTGCTCGAGGCTGAAGGGCTCCTTCATCTGGCCGACGCGCACGTTGCCGAAGGGCAGGTCCTTCATGCCCACGTACAGGTTGCGGAAGTTGACCTTGGCGCCCGCGAAGTCGTAGGAGGTCGCCCACTCCACGCGGTCGCCGACCTCACCGCTGAACTCGATGCGCGCGCGGCGGAACTCGGAGCCGTCCTCGATGCGGACCTTGGGGGTATCGGTCTCGACCGCGGCCCTGGTGTCCGAGTCCGGATCGAAGAAGGCCACGTCGTACTGGAACCGGCCGCCGATGCGGAACTTGTAACGCTTGTCCTGCGTCTCGAAGCGCACGCCGTCCTTCCAGTAGACGCGCATCGTTTCGCCGGCGGAGGCCTTCTCCAGCGCGCTGAGTCGCTCCTCGACGGTGGCCTGCTTCCCGTCTTGTCTGGGGGCGACGACGGCGGAGGCCGCATGGGCCGGGCGGGCGGAGACGAGGAGGACGGATAGGAGCAGCAGCTTCATGTGCTTTTCTTGATTTCGTCAAGGGTTGCTGAAGGAGAAGCAACCTACTGGCCGGGGTGCAGGGAGCGGCATGCAGGATCTCGTGAAGTTTAGATCAAGGAATCTTTGCAGTCTCCGCCAGGGCGGGCCGGGGCGGCCGATTGATCTTCTCTTGATGAATGGCTGACACCCGGTTGAACGCCCTGCGGCCTGCTTGAGCCGAGAACCTGAATCCCGATGCTCGCGCGCGACGCCGCGCGAGTCCAGCAACCACACGAGAGAGACCAGAACGTGAAACCCGCTTCCTTCCTGCCCCTCGCTTTGCTCGCGCTCGGCGCTCGTCCCGGCGCGCTGTGCTCCTCCTCGGCCCAGGCCGTGCAGCTCGATCCCAAGCTCCCGACCTACAAGGCGGTGCAGGGCGTCTCCGGGAGCCTGAAGAGCATCGGCTCGGACTCGATGAACAACGAGATGACGCTGTGGATCGAGGGCTTCAAGAAGTTCTATCCGAACGTGGACATCGCGGTGGAGGGCAAGGGCTCGGCCACTGCGCCGCCCGCCTTGGTCAACGGCACGGCGGCCTTCGGACCGATGAGCAGGCCGATGAAGCAGGACGAGATCGACAGCTTCGAGAAGGTCTTCGGGTACAAGCCCACGGCCGTGCCCACGAGCATCGACATGCTCGCGGTCTACGTCCACAAGGACAATCCGCTCACGAGCCTGACGCTGCAGCAGGTCGACGCGATCTTCTCGAAGAGTCGCAAGGGCGGCCACGACAAGGACATTCGCACCTGGGGCGACCTGGGTCTGACCGGCGAGTGGAAGGACAAGCCGATCAGCCTGTACGGGCGCAACTCCGCCTCGGGCACCTACGGTTACTTCAAGGAGCACGCCCTGTTCAAGGGCGACTACAAGGACGAGGTGAAGGAGCAGGCCGGTAGCTCCTCCGTGGTGCAGGGCGTGGCCAGCGACAAGTTCGCGCTCGGCTACTCGGGCATCGGCTACAAGACCGCCGACGTGCGTGCCGTGCCCCTGGCCGCGAAGGCGGACAAGCCCGCCATCGAGGCGATCGTGGACAACGCCTACTCGGGCACCTATCCGCTCGCGCGCTTCCTCTATATCTACGTCAACAAGAAGCCGGGCGGCGAGCTCGACCCGCTGCGGCGCGAGTTCTTGCGCTACGTGCTCAGCCAGTCGGGCCAGGGCGAGGTGATCAAGGATGGCTACTATCCCCTGACGGCCGCCATGGTGACCAAGGCACTCGGCGAGCTCGGGATCAAATCCGCGCCTGTCGAGTAGGGATCGGAGTACGGAGTCGGAGCAATCTTTCAACGATCCCCCCGTGACTCAGAAAACGCCTAGCCGTAGCGGGGATCGTTGAAAGACTGCTCCGACTCCGTACTCCGATCCAAGAAGCGCGTGCGTCGAGCGCGCACGACCCGCCCCGGTGTGCGGCGGGCCGATCGCATCGCGCGCCTGCTCATCTCCGCCGGCGGGATCGGGACGATCGTGGCGGTCTCGATCCTGTGCGTGTTCCTCGTGTGGGTCGTCGTGCCGCTGTTTCGCGAGCCCCTGAGCGCAGAGCTGGCGGTCGGAGTTCCTGCCCTGGACCTGGAGGCCAGCGCCGGCGCCGGACTCGGACTGGACGAGTACGGCAGCATCGGCTGGTGTGCCACTCGCTCCGGCGAGGTCCGCGCCTTCGGAATCGAAAACGGTCGCGAGCTGGAGCGGGTGCGGCCGTGCGGAGAGCAGCCGCCGTGCGCGGCCGCGATCTCGTCTGCGGATGGCGGCCTGGTCTTCGGCTTCCAGGACGGCAGCGCGCGCATGGGCTCGGTGCGCTTCGCGACCAGCTACTTCGGCCGCGAGGAGCTCCCGCCCGAGCTCGGTGCGCTGGCCAGCGGAGAGCGTGCCCACCTCGGCCGGGGAGTCGTCGAGCACACGCCCTCCGGCTCGTTCCGCCTGCAGGAACTCTCCGTCAGCATGCAGGCGCCCGTCGACGTGGGCGCCGGACGGCCGCTGCGACTGGTGGACGGAATCGAGTCGAGCACCGGTCCGATCCTCGCCAGCCTGGCCGAGGACGACGTCCTGCGCCTCCTGCACGGCACGCGCGCGACGAACCTCTTGACCGGTACGGAGACCTTTGAGTGGGAGCGCGGCGAGCTGGCGCTCGAGTTCCCGGCCGAGCTGGGCCAGCCGTCCTGGTTCTTCCTGACCGGGCTGGGCGACAACGTCTTCCTGGTCTGGGAGGGCGGCACGCTCTGGCGCTGTGATGCGCGCGCGCTCTCCGCGCTGCGCGTGGTCGAGAAGCGCGACCTCCTGGCCGAGGAAGCCGCGCGCGTCACCGCGCTCACCTTCCTGATCGGACGCACCTCGCTGGCCGTCGGCGACAGCACGGGGCGCCTGCGCGTCTGGTTCCGGATCAAGCCGCACGATGCGGGCACGCCCGACGGGATCGAGTTGGTCCAGGCCCACGAGCTCGGCAGCCCCGGCCCGGCCGTGCGTTCCCTCTTTGCTTCGGCGCGCGACCGCACGCTGGCGGCCGGGTACGACGACGGCGGCGTGCGCCTGTTCCACGTGACCAGCGCGCGCGAGCTCGTCGCGCTCGCGCTGCCGGGCGGACCTCTCCCGGTCGTGGCTCTGGCCGTGGCGCCCAAGGACGATGCGCTGCTGGCGTTCGGGCGGAGGGCGCCTGCTCTGCCAGGAAAACCTGCTCTGCCAGGAGAAGCAGCGCTCTGGCGCCTCGAGGTCCCGCATCCGGAGACGAGCCTGGCGGCCGTGTTCGCGCCGGTCTGGTACGAGGGCTACCCGGCACCCGAGCACGTCTGGCAGTCCTCCAGCGGCACGGACGACTTCGAGCCGAAGTACGGGCTCCTCCCGCTCGTCTTCGGCACCATCAAGGCGACCTTCTATTCCCTGCTCTTCGGCGTGCCGATCGCCTTGCTCGCGGCCATCTACACGAGCGAGTTCCTGCACCCGCGCGTGCGTGCGCGCGTGAAGCCGGCCATCGAGATGATGGCCAGCCTGCCGAGCGTGGTCCTGGGCTTCCTCTCGGCGCTCGTCCTCGCGCCGCTGATCGAAGGCGTGGTGCCCGCGGTCCTCCTGGCGATCGCGCTGCTGCCGTTCTGCGCCTGTCTCGGCGGCCACGTGTGGCGTCTGCTGCCAGCCGCGCCGGCCGTGCGGCTGGAGCGCTTCCGGCTGCTCCACGTGGCGCTCTTCCTGGCTCTCGCCGTGGTCTCGGGCGCCGGGCTGGGCCCGCTGGTGGAGCGCGCGCTCTTCGCGGGCGATTTCCGGCAATGGCTGACGGGCTCGGTGGGCGAGGCGACCGGCGGCTGGGTGATCTTGCTCTTGCCCGCGCTCGCGCTCGGCGCGTGCTGGTTCGTGACGAGCTGGGTGAACCCGCGCCTGCTGCGTGCCACGCGCGCGGGCTCGCGCTCGCGCTTCGTGCTGCTCGACCTCGCGAAGTTCCTGGCTGCGGCCCTGGTCGTGTTGCTCCTCGCCTGGTGCCTCGCTGCGTATCTCACACGGGCCGGCCTCGATCCCCGCGGGGGCTGGCTCGACACCTACGTGCAGCGCAACGCGCTGGTGGTCGGCTTCGTGATGGGCTTCGCGATCATCCCGATCCTCTACACGATCGCCGAGGACGCGCTCTCGGCCGTGCCGGATCACCTGCGAGCCGCGTCGCTGGCCGCGGGCGCGACGACCTGGCAGACCACCGTGCGCGTGGTCGTGCCGACGGCGATGAGCGGGATCTTCTCGGCGATCATGATCGGCCTGGGGCGCGCGGTGGGCGAGACCATGATCGTGCTGATGGCTGCCGGGAACACGCCCATCATGGACTGGAACGTGTTCAACGGCTTCCGCACGCTCTCGGCCAACATCGCGGTGGAGCTGCCCGAGGCGGTGCAGGGCAGCACGCACTACCGCATGCTGTTCCTGGCCGCGCTGGTCCTGTTCGCCATGACCTTCGTGCTGAACACCGCGGCCGAGATGGTGCGGCTGCGTTACCGGCGGCGGAGGGTGCAGCTCTGAGCGCGCTCGAGCTCGAAGCGGCTCCGGCCGGCATGCGGCGGCGCGAGCGTCAGCGACGCGCGCGTCCGGTGCGCGGCCCGGTCAGCGCCTTCGCCCAGGGCACGCCGCTGGTCTGGCTCACCGCGAGCGGACTGGTGCTGGGGCTGTGCATGGTGTTCGGGTTGCTCGCGCTGGTCTTCTGGCAAGGGAGCACCACCTTCTGGCAGGGAGCGCTGGCGCACGTGCGCCTGCAGGACGGCACCAGCGAACTGGGCGAGGAGACGCGCAACGAGGAGTTCACTCCCGAGGAGCACGTCTTCAGAGCGCTGCCGCCGGAGCGCAAGGCTTCGAGAACCTGTTCTTCGGAAAGACGTTTAAGGGGCAGACGGTTGAGCGATTCGATGATGCGCGGCTGCACTGATGGATCGCCGGCGCGGATCAATGCGATCAGGGCGTAGATGGAGGCGGTGGGGTTGGACTCGGTGAGGGCTTTTTCGCTCCACTGGGCGAGTTCCTGCCATTCGACGGCGACGCGGGCGGCGTAGCGGATGGAACGGTCGGGGCTGGCCAGATGTGGCCACGCGAAGG
>JANOGB010000188.1:0-1558 GCA_031413955.1 Planctomycetota bacterium
GCACGCCCGGTTCTCCTTCGGTGCGGTGGATCTGCTCGCAGAGCGTGCCGATGCTTGTGCCGGCGGTGTGTGCGCGGCGAAGCAGCGCCTGCGTGGTCTGCGGTGTGCGTGGCGGACGGTCTCCCTCCTCGATGGAATGAAAGCCACGCCGCGTCCGCAGATGCTCGCGCAGAAGCTGACCCGACTTGGGGTCGATCAGCCGCACGTGCAGGCTGTCCCATTGCACCTGCACCTTGCGACCGATCCAGCCCGGCGGTGCACCGTAGTAGGCCGCGTCGACTTCGACGCAGCCGTCTAGATTCACGGAGCGTTCGCCGAAGCGGTAATAGCGAAACGGTTCGATCGGCAGCTCGAGCAGGTGGGCCCTCTCCTCGGCAAACATCACCGAGACCTGTCGCTTGGTCGTCCCGTGGATGCGGGTGTCGGCCCAGCGCTCCTCCCATCGATCGAGATAAGCCTGTGCCTCGTCGACGGCTTCGAAGCGCAGCCCCTTGAGCGGAGTCCGCTGCGCGTGGCCCACTCCAGATTCGACCTTGCCCTTACGATCGGGATCTCTGACCCGACATGGGAGCGCCACCACCCCGTAGTGGGCCAGGACGTCGCGATAGAGCGGATTGATCTTCTGGTCGTACACCTCTGGTTCGATGACGCCTTCGCGGAGGTTGTCGAGCACGACGACGCGCGTCGCTCCTCCCAGCCGGCGAAAGGCGCGCTCGTGAAGCTCGGCCCACACCTGCGTGCTCGATCGCGGCACGATCAGCCGAGCCGACTTCCGCGAGTACCCGAGCGTCATGACGAAGAGACGAGTCCGGCGGTACTTGCCCGTGCGGGCGTCTCGTACCATCGGGCCGTCTCCACCGTAGTCGACCTGCGCTTCCTCGCCCGGGGCGGTCGTGATCACCACGCGCGCCTCGGCTGGCTTGCTACCGCGGAGCTTCAGCACGAAACGCTTCACGCTTGCGTAGCGAGCCTGGAAGCCGTGGTCGTCCACGAGGTCCTGCCAGATCGCCACTGCGTTCCGGCCGCGACCCAGCGCCTCCAAGATCAGCTCGCGGAACGGCTCGCAGGCACTCGCACCCGGCGCGCGGCCAGGCGCCGGCGGCCACTTCCCCGGCTCAGAGTCGGTGGACACCCCCTGCCTGGTGGCCGGTTTTGGAGGCCACTCCCTCGGGCGACCGCCCCGGCTGCGCACCGCGATCCCCGCCGCTCGCAAGTACGCGCTCGCCGTCTCCCGCCGAACCCCCGTCTTCTCCTCGATGTACCTCAGCGACCAGCCGAGGCCACCCAAAATCACAACCTGGTTCTTCTTGTCGTCGCTCAAGACGTTGCTCATTCCGGTGCAGAAACACGCAGTTTCCGCACCCGTCAACGTCCCGGGCGCTACCCGTGGTGGCCGGTTTTCAGGTGTCCATCAATGGCCGGTTTTGGGTGTCCCCCGAGGGTAGGCCGCCGCCAGGCGATCGCGCCAGCCCGGCTCGTTCACAGCGTCGTCGAGCGCAGCTTGAAGCGGCGGGCCGCCTGCCGACAGGGGAACATAAGGATAGACGTTCAAGAGCAG
>JANOGB010000189.1:0-11631 GCA_031413955.1 Planctomycetota bacterium
CCATTGTGACCGACCCCCTGACAGGCCCCATACCGGCCCAGATCCCTCTCCCGCAAGCTCCCCTCGTACGGGTGCTTGCCCAGATCAGATTTCCGCCGATTGCAGCGATCCAGACATCCGAGTTCATCGCGCCGTTCCAGGAGGCGATCCGGGGCGAGTACGGAATCCTGGAGACGGAGCTCGCTCAGAAATTCGAGTTCGGTCCTGCCGGTCCAGTTGCGCACCCGGTGAAGACGAACGCTTGGCGGTTCTTCGACACGACTCGCAAGTGGCGCGTCACTATCGCGTCCGACTTCCTCAGTGTGGAGACGACAGCCTACGAGTCGCGGGCGGACTTTCTCGCGCGTCTCCAGCGCGCGATCACGGCGCTCAAGCAGCATGTCAACCCCGCCGTCGTACAGCGTCTCGGCGTCCGCTATGTTGATCGCGTCGCGGCGGCGACGCGTGACGACATCATGGCGCTCGTGCGCGAGGAGGCGGTCGGGCTCATCGGAACTGACCTCGGCGCGCGCGCGCGGTTCGCAGTGGTCGACTACCTGTTCGACCTAGACGACGGTCAACGTCTCCACGCACGCTGGGGCATGCTTCCGCCCAAGTTCACGATGGACCGGGTCACGATCGAGCCGATCGATGATCCGTGTTGGATGCTCGACCTCGACGCCTACGTCGATCGCGAGCAGGAGCTGGACGTCGATGCGCTGGCCCGACAAGCCCGGAACCTCTCGGAACGGATATACCGGTTCTTCCGGTGGGTCGTGACCGACGAGTTCCTGCGGAAGTTCGGAGGTGCCGTATGAGTGCGTCGAGCGACTTGGACGAGATCTCCACTACCTCTGGCGGCTTGGTGCTGGCTTCGTCAGTGCTAGCGGTCGTCTACGTCATCGGCTGCCCGATGGCGGAGTTGACGTCAGCCGAGGCCGCGTCGTGGCGACCGTCGCGGGAGCATCTTCCGTGGCGGGATCTCGTTCCGACGAGTTCCGGGGGCGTTGCGTCGGAAACGACGACTGCAGATGGAACCAGGGGCGTCGCCGAGGTGAGGCGGATCTCGGGTCTGACCTGGGACCAGCTCGCGCGCGTCCTCGGCGTCGCGCGTCGGAGCCTGCACTTCTGGGCGAGCGGGAAGCCCATGCTTCCGACGAACCAGGAGCGCCTGCAGCGCGTGCTGTGCACGGTGCGAACCATCGACCGCGGAACCGCGACGGAAAACCGCCGCCTACTTCTAGAGGCGGGCCCAGGAGGAGTCATCGCGCTGGATCTCCTCGCGGCGGGCCGATTCGAGGACGTCGCTCGGCTGCTCGGAACCGGGACTGGTCCACGAGGGGCGGCGACTCCAGCCGTCAGCGATCTCGCCCTGCAGCGGCGCCGACCACAGACGATCGCGGATCGCGCGGCGTCGAGCGCGGATCGCGATCACCGCGATACGGGAGCTACGCGCACGGTACGCGTAGTGCGCCGGAAGTAGCGTGCCTTGTCCGACGGAGCTGGCACCCCCGCAGACCCCGATATCGAAGCTGTCCTGATCGCTTGGCGCCAGGGTGACTGCACACTGGCGAAGACGGAGGTCGTGTTCGCCGACGTCGTGGGATTGGACGACACCCAGGCCGACGGACCCTTCCATGTCGTCGCTCGCGAGGTTCACGGCTTGGTCGTACTGTCGCAGACGTGCGACATCGTGCAGGCGCGAACGGAGTCCTACGTGCAGGTTGCGCCTCTGGTGGAGGTCGATGCAGCACATCTGCACCAGATCGCGCGGAGGCGGCGGATTCAGTACGCGTTGGTGCCCCGACTCGAGGGTCGTCGGCTTGTTGCCGATCTGGGGCGCGTCATGACGATCACCAGGGAGCTGCTCGCCACGCTACCCCGCACCGATGGATGCGGGACCGACGACGAGCGCCGGGAGTTCAGCAAGGCCGTCGGGCGCAAGTTCACACGAGCCGCGTTTCCGGACGACTTCGTGCGCATGGTCGAGCGCCTCCGCAAGCGTGTGCTCGAGAAACACGACCGCGAGTCGCCTGAAGGCGAGGTGCTCCGTGGACTGTGGGACATTCGCGTCGTGGCGTCGCCCGACTGGGAAGCAGATGCGATCGAGATTCTGTTACTCTTCGTGTGCGAGCAGAAGGTCCCCGGCGACGCATACGAGTGGATGGAGAAGTGGGTCGCACTCGTGGCCCCGTCGGGACGGTTCATCACGGTCAGGGGGCACGTGGCAACACTCGATGACCTGACAGCTAGGGACTACGTCGTTAGCGACCCCCTCGACTTCGAGCAGCTCTCGGGCACGACGTCCCCCGAATGACAAAGAGGAGCTCAGGGCGATCTGGAGGATCTGGCCGCCCTCATTCGCAGGTGGAAGAGCTCCGCCGCGCTCGCCGGAGAGGCCCTTCTTGACAGGAAACCCAGGAGCCGGGGGAAGATGGGCCGTGTAACACAATGGGCTGGGAGATGCGCAACGGAGCCGGTCCCTACTACACCCGGAGCCGTCGGATCCGCGGCCGGGTCGTCCGCGAGTACGTCGGCAGGGGCCTGGCTGCCGAGCTGCAGGCATCGCGAGATGCCGAGGTCAGGGCACTTCGAGCAGCTCGGCGGGAGAAGGCTCGGGGCGAACAGCAGGCCGCCACAGACCTTCGTGCGTCCGTGACGGCCTTGTCCGAGGAGATCCATGGGCTCCTGGTTGCCATGCTCAAGGTGGCCGGCTACCACGAGCACCGAGGCCAATGGCGAAGACGAAGAATCACGTCCGACGGGTGACCGTGCCTCCCGAGACGACGCCCGAGGAGTTCCAGGTCCTTCAGCGGGCAGCGGCGAATCAGGAGGAGGTGAGGGTGGCCGTCCGCCAGCTCCTTGGTCGACGTCCCGCGCTGGTAGCTGCCCTCTCGACAACGGCATCCGAGCTGGAGACCACCATGATCCATCGCGCGGGTGGCCAGGGGGTCCTTGTTCACGAGGCCATGCGCGCCGAACTCGAGCAGCTGCGTGCCTCCCTTCGGTTGCCCCGGGATGGCGCGCTTGAAGAGCTTCTGATCGCCCAGGTTGTGCTGTGCTGGCTCAGTCTGACGACCGCCGAGCGACGACGAAACGAGCGGTGGAGCGAAGGGCTCTCCAACGAATCAGCAGACTTCTGGGATCGGCATGTGGCCCGGTTGCGTTGCGACTACCTGCGCGCGATCCGTTTCCTTGCTTCCGTGCGGCGAATACTCGTGCCTGCGATTCAGTTCAACGTCGCTGCCCAGCAGGTGAACCAGGTCGTCGCGTGAGCAGTCCGGCAGGGGCTCAGGCAATCCCTGCGGCTGGCCTCGCTCACAGCGCACGCCGTTCGACCTTCCAAACCCGCGGCCAAAGGAAGGTCTGGAACAGCTCGAAGACGGACGGCTCGTGCGCGTCCGCGATGTAGAAGACGCGGCGCCCATCGGTGCTGAGCTGGAACCCGTATTGCACAGTGCTCCCCGGGGAGAGCGGAGGGCTCAGCTTCACGGGGGCCCGGACTCCGTCGATCGGCACCACGAAGAGCTCCAGTACCTCGTCCAGGTCCTGATCTGCGAGATAGACGACCCGCTTGCCGTCGCACGTGATCTGGAACTCTGCGACGTCGCCGTCCGGGATTAGGGGACCGGACAGAAGTCGGGGTGGCGCGCTGCCGTGGCTGGACACGGCGAAGAGCTCGATCTCCGGATCGGCGCAACCGTTCGCCTCGAACGCGAGATAGACGATCCGCGCGCCGGTCGGATCGAAGGCAAAGGTCGGATCGAAGAGGTCGAGGACGCTGTGCAGCGCCGGCCCCGCGGCGGTGAGATCCACGACCGGCCCGCCGTCTAGCGTCGTGGCGAAGAGACCGAACGAGGAATCGCCCTCCGGATCGGCGGTGTAGAAGAGGCGGCCGTCCGGGCCGATGCGTGCATTTCCGAGCTGTCCGTCGGCCTCGAGCGGGCCGCTAGCGCGCACGGGCGGCGCGCTGGCATCGAGCGGGGCGACGAAGAGCTCGTTCAGCCCGTCGACCAGGGCGTCGGCCGCGAACACGACCCGGGTGCCGGCGTAGTCGAGCAGGAAGCCGCGGTCAACGTCTCCGCCGGCGACGAGGTTCCCGCTGAGCTTCCGCGGCGGCGCCGAGCCGTCGACCGCGACCGCATACAGCTCGACACGCTCGTCCACTTCCGCGTCCGCGCGGTAGACGGCGATGGCGCTGTCCGGCGTGACGAGCGGAGCGTCGTGGTTGTGGGCGAGGACAACGTCGCCGCCCGCGACCAGGTCACCACTTAGATGGACGGACGCGCCGCTGCCGTCGAGCGGGACGCTGTACAGCCCGTACTCCTCGTCCTGCGCCGCATCGGTGATGTAGAGGACTCGCACGCCGTCCGGGGTGACGGCCAAGGCGGATTCGAACTGCACCGTTGGGAGCGGCGGGTCGTCGAGCGCGACGCTTGGGCTGGAGCCGTCGAGGAGCGCTCCGCATAGGATCGTCCCGCCGTATTCCCCGCGCTCCAGGAAGACGACGCGGCTCTGGTCGGGCGTGAAGCGGTATCCCTGGTCGATCATGCCGTTTGTTGCGTGCAGTGCGACGGGCGGCGCGCCTCCGTCGAGCGAGACGCTGAAGAGCGCCCTGCCGGAATCTAAGCGCTGCACGTACACGGCTCGGTCCTGCGTCAGTCTCGGATGCTCGATGCTCTTCGAGGTCGTCGACGGATCGCTCAGGCGCACCGGCTCGGGTGGACCGTCGATCGAGACGATCAGCACCTCGTCGTGCCCGTCGACCGACTGGTCGGCGCGGTAGACGAGCCGTGCGTCCGTGGACGCCACGAACTGGTCGACGTCGCCCTGCACTTCGCCCTGGCTCAGCGAGCCGTTGACGATGGTCGGCGGCTCGGAGGCGTCCGATCGGCGGCGGTAGAGATTCGCGAAGCCCGGCTCGTCCTCGGCGCCGCGGTAGAACGTCAGGTTGCCGTCCGACGTGACGCGGAACGGCACTGAGCTGTTCGGTCCCGAGCTCACGCGGTTGATTCGGACAGCAGGGCTCGAGCCGTCGACGGGCGCCGAGTAGAGCTCGTAGAGTTGGTCCACGAGCGCATCCGTACGGAAGAAGACGCGGCTGCCGTCGGCTGCGAGTTCGAAATCTGTGACGTCTCCTTCAGCGACGAGGGGCCCGCTAAGCCGGATGGGCGAGGAGCTGCCATCGAACGGAACGCTGAAGATCTCGATTTGACCCACTGTGCCTGTGTCGGCGCGGTAGACGACCCTCCCAGTATTCATCAGGAACGCCGGCAAGCCGAAGACGTAGTTCGTGTGCACGTCGCCGCCCATTGCGTGCGCCCCGCTGAGCAGGATGGGCGCAGTCAAGCCGTCTCTGGGGGCCGCGAAGAGCTGCACGACGCCGTCCTGTAGCGCGTCGGCGCGATAGACAATGTGCCCGCCATCCGGCGTGAACCCGAAGCCCGGCTCGACATCGCCGTCGTTCACCAGCGTGCCGCTGATCTCGACGGACGGCCCGCTGCCATCGCTCGGAGCGACGAAGAGCTCGCTGACGTCCTCATCGTCCTGGTCGGAGAGATAGGCGACGCGCATGGAGTCTGGACTGATCGCGAAGTCGGTCACGTCAGCCGTGCCATCGAGAGGGGGGGGTACGCGCACGGGCGCTCCCGAGCCGTCGAGCGGCACGCGGAAGAGTTCGAAGACCTGGTCGGTCGCCTGATCCGCAAGGTAGACCACGTGCTGTTCGTCGGGCGTGATCGCGAACCTGGTCACGTCGCCTCCGGCTGGTAGCTCTGCGTTCAAACGGACGAGGTTCTGATCATCGAGTCCGACGCTGAAGAGCTCGCCAGTCCCACTCACTGCAACGGTGTGCACCATCCGGCCGCTGGAGGTCAGCGCCCATTGGCCTCCGTGCGGGTGCACGATGGGCGCGGCATGACCATCAATCGGGATGCTGTTGAGGCTCGACTCGGACCACTCGTCCCAGGTCAAAAAGACGATCCAAGCGCCGTCTGGGGAGAGCCGGAAGGATGTGAGATCGTTGAAGAGGAGCGGGCCGACGAGGAGCGTCGGCGGTCGGTCACCGTCGATGTCGACCACGTACAGGCGCCCGGCGTAACCTAGCTGGTCCGGGAGAGGAAAATACTCCACGGTCGAGAACACGACTCGCGCACTGTCCGGCGAGATCTGGAATTCCAGCCAGATCGTCTCCTCCTCGCGGATCGCTTCGGTGAGCACGACGGACGCGTGCGTGTCCTCCAGAAGCAGACTGCGCAGCTCGGGGCGTTGGTCGGGAGCCTCGCGCGCCAGGTACACGACGCGCGTGTCGTCGGGAGAGAGCTCCATCGTCGCCACGTCGCCGCCGGCGCCCGCGGGGTTCAGTGGCAGCGGCCCGTTGAGCTTGCGGGTCTGGGCTCCGGCCGTTGCCGAGAACGAAACTAGGACGAGCGTCGAGAACGCGAAGGATGACCTCATGGGACACACCGTTGGGTGGAAGGGGACCGAGCGGGACAGCTCGGCATCGGCCGGCCCGTCGAGCGAGGCCATTCCATCGAGTGCAGCCTGTCGGCAACGGTTACCGGCGAGGTGAAGGCGACCGAGCAATCTTGCCCCTGCTGGGGCTGGAAGGCGCTTCCCCGCCGGCGCCTGGGCGACGCTCGACCGCCCGACGACGCGCGCGGTCCCCTACGCCTCGTTGTCGCGGTTGCTGGACGTGGCCGCGTCCCGCTCGGCGAAGTGCCGCTCCAGGATGCCCGCCCGCTGGCGAGCCGAAGGGAGCTTGAAGAACTGCCGTTCGATCCTCTTCCTCTCCTGCTCGGCGGTGGGACCTTCAAGGAAGCCCCCGAAGATCAGGCATAAGGCCGCCAAGCCGAACAGCGCCCCGATCGCTTCCAGCGCATCATCCATCTTCAACTCTTCGACCAGCCGGAGTCCCGGAACGTAGCCGTCTCCGCAGTGGCTCGGCCTCCCGCCCGCATTCAAGGACCACGCGCCGCGCTGGCTCCGCTTCGACCTCGTCGCCGCGAGGATTCCCTACGCGGATGCGACCGGCCGCGTGGCGGACGTCCATGCGCTCCGTTCCGCGTTCGTCACGTTGCTCATGCGCGCGGGCGCGAACGTGAAGGCCGTCCAGCTGCTCGCGCGCCACAGCGACCCGCGCCTCACCGTGGGCCTCTACTCGCGCTTCGATCCGAAGGACGCGCGCGAGGGGCTCGCGCGTGCGCCGGACCTCTCGCCGAACTCGGGCGCGCAGCGCGCGACCGGCACGGACGGGTGGACCGCCAGAGGGACCGGATCAGGCTCGGAGCGGTGCGGTTCGGTGCATCCTCCTGCGCACTCGACCCCGCAGGAAGCGGCCGAGCAGGCCGCTGGGTGTCCGGGGCGTGGTGGAGACGAAGGGAGTCGAACCCTCGACCTCTGCGTTGCGAACGCAGCGCTCTACCAGCTGAGCTACGTCCCCGGGTTGAAGCGAGAGAACAAGGGGCGGAGAGCATAGCGCTGGGCGGCGGGGTGGGGAAGGCGGACGGAACCCGCGTCCTGCTGGGTTATCCTGGGTTGGAGGATCGGACGGCAGCCGGTCCCCGGCCCCTTTGCACCCAGAGAGATCATGCTCACACGGCCTTCCTTCCTCGCGGTTGTCCTGCTCCTCTCCGCCGCCTGCGCCACCGAGAAGAGCCGCGTGGTCGCGACCGATTCGGTCGCCAGCTACCACACGCCCTACTCCGGCCCGGTCACGCCGATCGCGGTCGGCAAGGTGGCCAACGCCTCGCCCTACATGCGCGGCATATTCACCAGCGGCGACCAGCTCGGCGGCCAGGCGAAGACCATCCTGAAGACGCACCTGGCGCAGACCGGACGCTTCGACGTGGTCGATCGCGAGAACCTGGAGGAGATCCAGTTCGAGAGCCAGACCTCGGGCGTCTCGCAGGCACTCATCGGCGCGCGCTACGTGGTCACCGGCGAGGTGACCGAGTTCGGGCGCAAGGAAACGGGCGACGAGCAGCTCTTCGGCATCCTCGGGCGCGGCCGGAAGCAGGTCGCCTACTCGAAGGTCGCGCTCAACGTGGTCGACGTGACCACCTCGCGCATCGTCTACGCCGTGCAGGGCGCGGGCGAGTACGAGCTCGGCAGCCGCGAGGTGCTCGGCACGGGCGGCACGCAGGGCTACGACTCGACGCTCAACGGAAAAGTCCTGAACCTGTCGATCACGGACGCGGTCAACAAGCTCGTCAGCGCGCTCGAGAGCGGTGAGCTCAAGGTGCAATGAGCGTCGCGCAGGCGCTGGCCGCGGCGCTCTCGTTCTTCGCCGCCGCGGGCTGCGCGGCGCCGTCCTACTACGACTGGGGCCGCTACGAGGAATCGGTCTACCTGGTGACGAGCCGGCCGGACGGTTTCGACCTCGCGGCCGAGATCGACGCGCTCGAGCAGCAGATCGAGAAGAGCGCCGCCAAGTTGCGCCCGGTGCCGCCCGGCCTGCACGCGCACCTCGGCTACCTGCACACCGTGGCCGGCAACGCCGGCGCGGCGCGCGCTCACTTCGAGCGTGAGAAGGAGCTCTATCCCGAGAGCGCGAGGTTCATCGACTACCTGCTCGGGCAGCTCGCGCCCAAGGCTTGAGCATGCGCGTTCCCGCCTTGTCGCTCTCGTTGGCGCTCGCCGGGCTCCTCGCCTGCGCGACTCCCGCGCCCCACGACTACAGCCTTTTCCTCGCCCATCCGCCGCGCTCCCTGCTCGTGCTGCCGCCGCTCGACAACACGCCGGAGGTCGAGGCGACCTACGCCTACCTCTCGACCGTGACCAGGCCCCTGGCCGAGCTCGGCTACTACGTGTTCCCGGTGGCCGTGGTCGACCGCATGCTGCGCGACAACGGCCTGCCGGGTCCGGGCGAGATGCAGGCCGTGCCGCTGGAACGCCTGGGCGAGGTCTTCGGCGCCGACGCCGTGTTCTACATCACGCTGAGCGCCTGGGGCACGTCCTATCGCGTGCTCGACTCCGCCTCCGAGGTCAGCGCCGAGGCACACCTGATCGACGTCGCCAGCGGCGTCGAGATCTGGCGCGGCAACGCCTCGGCCATCCGCAGCTCGAGCTCCGGCCAGAACAGCATCGTGGGCGCGCTGATCGGCGCGCTCGTGAACCAGATCGTGACCTCGGTTTCCGATCCCTCGCTCCAGGTGGCCCGCGAGTGCAACAGCGGACTCTTCTGCAACAGCCACGACGGGTTGTTGCTCGGGCCGTACCATCCGGACTACGGCAAGCCGAAGTGAGCGCGCGTCAGCGCAGCGTCCAGACGTAGAGCGAGTCGTCGAGCTCCGCGTGGACATCCACGCGCGTGCCCCACTCGGCCGGGCCGATGCGCGCAACGGAGTCCGAGACCGTGTAGGGGAGCAGCGCGCCCGTCAGCGGATCGATGCCGTGCTCGGCGGGCAGCTCGGAGAGTTCGAACAGCGTCGTCGGCCACGCGCCGTGCTCCGTGCGTGACTGTGCGACGGCCAGGGCCGTGAGCACGACGTTGCGCACGGCGTGGCGCGCGTGGAGGAGCTGGATGCCGGTGGTCCAGTAGAGCCAGCTTCCGTGCGACATGTCTTCCTCGGCCAAGCTCTCGCGCGCAGGAACGGCGAGCTCGGCTGGCGTCGTGGCCGCGGGCTCCTGCGCGAGCTCGAAGGCCTGCTCCACCGGCTCGAGCCATGCGCGCGCCGAGGCGGATTCGCCGGCCTGCGGGTGGAAGTCCGCGAGGAACGCGAGGTCGCGACGGATGCAGCGCTCGCCGCGCTCGGGGGCGTAGGTCCAGTCCGCGAGGAGCGGCGCCAGCGCGACCCGCAGCTCTCCGGCCGCGGCTCCGAGGTCGAGCGCGGAACGCAGCGAGCGCAGCGCGATGCCCTCGCACGCCCAGCGCACCGCGGCCCCGATCGAGGTGCCGTCATCCGTCGCGCGCGCGAGGCGCAGGGCATCGGCGTAGGCGCGCGCCACGGCTTCGCCGTCGTGCTCCACGAGCGCGATCCATGCCCGCGCGCACAGCGCGTTCGTGCATTCCCGCAGCGCGAGGAGCCTGGCCGCCGCACCGTGCCACTCGAGATCCTCCGGGCGCAGCGCGCGCAGGTCCTTCAGGACCGTGTCGAGCCCGTCGAGCTCGCCCCACACGCTCTCGGCCCAGATCTTCTCGAAGTCGTTCAACCAGCGCGGTGCGCCCGCGCCCCAGGCGACGTGTGGCCGGTAGGCGGAGTTCGTGATCTCGGCCATGCGCGGTGAACCGTGCATGCGCTCCTGCAACGCCTCGAAGCGCACTTCCCACGGCCGGCGTTCCTTGGGCTGGAACAGCGCGCGCTCGAGCAGCTCCTGCTTGCGTTGCTCCCAGGCGCGCTCGGTTAGCTCTCTCAGCGCGAAGCGCGCGCCGGCGGCCAGGGCGAGACCGATGCTCCCGAGCACGAGGATGCGGCGGATCATGGGCTCTTCTTCGGGAGTGAGGTGGGGGAGGGTGTAGGGGCTGGCCGCGCTCGTCCTGGGACTCCCTCCATCGGGCGGGGCTCTCTTGACGGTCCGATGGCGCGGGCTCGGCGGGGACCCCGCAACAGGCGGGAGCGATTGACCCGGGCACGCAACGCGGTTTTCTCGAGCCCGAAAGGCGTCGCGCGGCCGGCAAGGCCCTTCGGGCGCGCGGGGCGCCCGGCCGCGCAACGCCTTTCGCGCTCGAGAAAACCGGCAGGCCGGGGTCTCTCCCGCGAGCTGAAGCCCCGTCGAGCCCGCGCGGTCAGGCGGCGACGGGAGTCTCGCGTGGATCGATGAGTCCATGGCGGCGCCAGCCGATCGAGAGCAACCATGTGCGGGCGCGCTGAAGGCTCCTGGCGTTCGATTCGGCGACCTCATGGTTGCTGCCCTTCCAGCCCTCGAACCAGGGCGCGGATGAGTACACGTCCGGCACGAGCGCCCGCCACGCTCCGTGCTTGCGCGCGTTCTGCAGGACGTAGATCAACGCCGTGCGCACCGCGCGCGGAGTCTGTAGGATGCGAGCGTGGTAGCGATCCGGGAAGACGTTCCCCGCTCGCCTCCAGAGCTTGTTGAGCCCGCGCGCGATGCGCGTCGAGAGCCCCATCATGCCGCGCGCGAGCGCACGCTCGTCACTCGATTCGGCGACCACGTGCAGGTGGTTCGATTGCACCGAGAACTCGATCACCCTGAAGTCTGCGCGCGATCCCGCCGCGAATGCTTCCTTCAGGAGCGCGTGCGTGTCGTCGGCCCTCAAGCTCCGTAACCCGCTCCGCAGCCGCATGGTCACGAGCACGGGGAACCGCGCCGCGAGCTTCGCCCGCTTCGCGTGCGGAACACCGGCGCGCTCGCCCTTCGGCTTGCGTCCAGCTCCGCGCCGCTTGCCGCCCCAGTTGACGAACCCGAACTCGCGTTGACGTGCTTTCTTCTTCATGAGAGCAAGGACCGTCGCACGCTCTAACGGTTCGCGAAAACTTCGAGTTTTCTCGCTCGATCCTGCTTCCGCGACCTTCCTGGCTTCGAGTCTTCTCGCTCGACTTTCAATCGGCGAGGTCTCGCGCCGTCATACACCGCGAGCTCGCGGGGGATTCACCGCGGGGGAGAGACCGGGGCCTACCGGGTTTCTCGTGGTCTGACGGCGTGGCGGGGCGGGCGCTCCGCGCGCCCGATGGGCCTTGCGGCCGCGCAACG
>JANOGB010000190.1:0-1970 GCA_031413955.1 Planctomycetota bacterium
CGCCGACCGTGGCGAGGATGCGACCACCGCCGCGGCTGTTGTCGAGGCGCTTGTGGGGAACGGTGATGACCGCCGAGCCGGGCGGGGCGGGCGGCGCATAGGGATTGCCGATGGGAGGGATGGGCGACTCCTGATCGTCGATGCTCGGAACGCGCCCCGAGTTCGTGTTCGCGCGGCGGCTCTGACGCTACGCTCGCGCGAGCGATGCGACTCAGCCTGCTCCTCTGCGCGCTCCTCGGTGCTTGCGGGGCCGGTGAGCCCGCGCCCGCGGCGCACCTGCGGCTCTGGACGGACGCGACGGCCAAGCTGAGCGAGGCGCCGCCGTCGAGCGCGACGCGCACGGTGTTCGCCTCGCGCTTCGAGACGGACCTGGAGGGCTGGCGCGGGATCACGACTCCGGGGCGGGAAGCGGGCGGGCTCGAGACGCACCTCGAGAGCGAGGCGGGCCGCGGCGTCCTACGCCTCACCGGCGTGCACGGCGGTCTGCTGGCGGTCGTAGCGGTCGAACCGAACACGTGCTACGTCTTCTCCGGGGAGGTGCAGTCGGACGCGCTCGAGACCGACGCCAGGCCCTTCGACGGCGCGCGCTTCTGGATGGGCGAGGCCACCGCGGACGCGTCCTTCGAGGAAATGCGCACGACGAGCCGCGAGCTCATGGTGGCCAAGTGGAGCTCGCCGAGCGCCCTGGGCCACGACGGCTGGCAGGCGGTGCGGCGCGTGTTCGTCACGACTCCGCAAACGCGCTTCCTGCACGTCGCGTGCTCGCTGGCGGCACAGCACGACGTGCGCTCCGGCAGCGCCCGCTTCGCCGACCTGCGCCTGGTGGCGGGTCCGCTCGAGAACTACTGGCGCACCGAGCTCGAGGGCGAGATCTCGGCGCGCGAGAGCATCGAGCCCCCCACTGGCGCGATGCAGCGCGCGCGCGCGGTCACGGCCGAGCTGGGCGGCGAGCACCGCCCCACGCTCGTGCTCCTGCCCGGCGATCGCCTGCGCTTCGCGCTGCCGCCGCTCGCGGCGGGCGCGCGCCTCTCGTTCGGCGTCGGCGCCTGGGGGCCGACGCTGCTCGCGGCGGGCGGGGGGAGCTCGACCCTGCGCGTGCGTTCGGATGGGCACGAACTCCTCGCCCAGCCCTGCGCCATGCCGCAGCAGCTCGCCGACGCGCGCTGGGACGCCGTCGAGCTCACCCTGCCGGACGGCGCGTCCGAGCTGGAGTTCTCGCTCGGGGGCGACGCGCCGCTCGCCCTCGGCGCGCCCGTGGTGCGTACGGACGCGCCGCCCCCGGCCGGACCCAACGTGCTGCTGATCTCGATCGATACCCTGCGCGCCGACCGCGTGGGCGCCTACACGCCCGGGCTCGACACGACGCCCGCCCTCGATCGCCTGGCGCGCGCGGGCGTCCTGTGCCGCGACACGAGCGCGCCCGCGCCCTACACGCTGCCTTCCCACGCCACGCTCCTCACCGGCCAGTTCCCCTCGGTGCATGGCGTGGTCGAGAGCGATCGCAGGCTCGCCGCGGCGCGCTCCACCAGCCTGGCCGAGATCCTGGGCCGCGCCGGCTACCGGACGCGGGCGTTCACCTCCGGTGGCTTCGTGAGCGCGGCCTTCGGCCTCGATCGGGGCTTCGAGGGCTTTTCCCAGATCGATCCCGTGCGCGAGAAAGACTCGCACTTCTTCCGCCGGCTGGCGGAGAAGCACGGCGCAGAGGCCGCCGCGCGCCTCCAGGACGAGCACGGCTACGCAGGCGTGGAGCACTGGCTGCGCGTGCAGGGCGCCGAGCGCTTCTTCCTGTTCCTGCACACCTACACCGTGCACGACTACGACGTGCCCGAACGCTTCTTGCGCTGCAAGGAACTCGGCTGCGCGCGCCCGACGGTCCCGCCGCGCACGCGCACGGCGGAGGAAGCTGCGGCCTTCACGCCCGAGATGCGCGCGCACATCGCCCACGTCTACGACGCGGCGCTGCGCTACAC
>JANOGB010000191.1:0-6056 GCA_031413955.1 Planctomycetota bacterium
ACGCCAGGGCCCCGCGACCTCGTCGTACGGCCGGGCGAGCCCGCGCGCGCCGGGCGGCTCCGAGTGGTGGGCGAGCTCGTGCACGACCTGTGGCCACAGGCGCACGAGCAGCGGATCGTCGGGCACGACCGCGTCGGCCTCCAGCGCCAGGTCGAACGCCTTCCACGCATTCGCGCCGTCCCCGGCGCTCGACGTCTCGCCCACCAGACGCTCGATCTCGGGCAGGATGTCGCGGCGCACGGCCTTGGCGCGCGCACTTCGCCACCACTGCCAGGCGGAGACGGCGAGGAGCGCCAGGAGCGTCGCCGCCAGCGCGGGAATCACCGGCCGCCGCGCACCTGGAACCGCTCTAGCTGCCACGGGAACGCGCCAGACCGAAAGCGCGTCGTGGAAAGCAGCAGCGCTCGCGAAACGACGATCCGGATCCTTGGCCAGCGCACGGTGCACGATCGCGGCCAGCTCCGCCGGGACACGCGCGCGACTCGCCAGCGGCGGCGGCTCGTCCTCCAGGATCGAGTGCACGACGGCCATGGTTTCCCCGGGAAAGGGGCGCTGCCCGGCCAGGAGCTCGTACAGGACGACGCCCAGCGACCACACGTCGCTGCGAGCGTCCACCGTCGCGCCGCGCGCCTGCTCGGGGCTCATGTACGCAAGAGTCCCCAGCGTGGTACCGGACTGCGTGAGAGTGACGTTGGCTGCCTTGGCCAGCCCGAAGTCGAGGATCTTCGCCAGGCCCTCGCGCGTGATCATCACGTTGGCCGGCTTGACGTCACGGTGCAGGATCCCGGCCGCGTGCGCCGCCTGCAGGCCGTCGGCGATCTGGAGCGCCAGATCGACGGCCTGGCCCACGTCGAGCCGACCACGCCTCAAGCGTTCGAATAGAGTCTCGCCGTCGTACAGCGCCATCGCGATGAAGAGCTGGCCGTCCGCGCTCTCGTCCACCGCGTGGATCGTGCAGATGTTCGGATGGTCCAGGGCCGAGGCCGAGCGCGCCTCGTGCAGGAAGCGGCGCTTGGCCTCCTCGTCGAGCGAGAGATGGGTCGGCAGGAACTTCAGCGCCACGTCACGCTCCAGGCGCTCGTCGTGCGCGCGGTAGACGACCCCCATCCCGCCCGCGCCGATCTGCTCCAGGATGCGGTAGTGCGCAACCGTCTTGCCGATCATCGTCGCAAGGGTAAGGAGCCGCTTCGCTGCGCACCAGCTCGAGCGCGTGCACGGCACGTACCGCGCAGAAGGCCTCAAACTCGGTCCGATTTCCTTTCGCTCGAGAACCGAGCGAACAACCCGCACGACGCGCCGAGCGAGTTCGCGTAGGCTCTTCGCCCGACAACCGGATGCAGCCGCGCCGCCTTCCTTCGTTCGTCCGCACGACTGGCAGCCTCCTGCTCCTCTTCGCCGGGAGCTGCGCGCACGTTCCCGTCCGCCCTCCGCCGCTCCAGAGCACCCTGGGCGCCGACGCGCAAGGTCCGAGCTATGCAGGCTTCCCCCTGAAGTGGAACCCGGGCGAGACCCTGCTGCAGGGTGTCATCGGGGTGAGCTATCTCTCCGATTTCATGCTGGACGGAGACGCATCCTCGGTCGAGCTCGACGACGAGGAGATCCTGCCCTCGCTCGGCGGCGGAGCGCAGTGGAAGCTCGCCGGGAAGCACCTCGATTTCGGCCTCGAGGGTTTCCTGTCTTTCTCCGGACGCTCGAACCTCGAGGCCTTCGCCTCCAGCGGCGGCAGCTCGGTGGTGGTGATCGACGTGGATCTGCTGCTGGTCGAGTTCTACGGCGGGCCCTTCGTGAGCCGCTTCGTCGGCGACAGCGTGCGCCTCTACGGCGGAGCCGGGCCCCTGCTGCAGTGGGTCGGCTACGACCAGTCCGACGCCGTGGACGAGGAGGACGCGGACGGCTCGGGCGGCGGCGTCTATGCGCGGGCCGGGATCGAGTTCCTGCTGCCCTCGCGCAAGCTGGTCGGATTCGGCGCGCGCTGGTCGCGCTCGAGCCTCGACTTCAACCAGGAGCTGGGCGAACTGGAGCTCGAAGGCCTGGAGCTGTTCGTCTCCTACGCCTACGGCCTCGAGCCGCGCAGCCGGTACTTCGATCACTGAATCGCGCCGGCCGGCGGAATCTCGACTTGGCATGAACCTTCGTGCCGCCCCGTCGGACTGATCTGCTACCGCGCGCCGCCATGCCTTCCTCCCCGCTGGATCCGACCCGTCTGGAGCACGAGCTGCTCGCGCGCCGTTGCTTGCGCGGCGAACGCGCGGCCTGGGAGGAGCTCGTCGCGCGCTGGCAGCGGCCGCTGTTCTATTACGTGCGGCGCATGCTGCGCGGCGAGGACAAGGCCTGGTCCGTGCTGCAGGACACCTGGCTGCGCGTGTTCTCTAGCCTCGCGACGCTGGAGCAACCCGCGCGCCTCGCGCCCTGGCTCTACGCCGTGGCGCGCAACGCGCTGCGCCAGCACGGGGCCGAGCTGGCTGCGGGCCGGCACGCTGCCGACGAGGTCGAAGAGCTGGCGGACCCACGCCCCGAGCTCGCGGTGGATGCGGAGCGCGTGCACCTCGCCTTGGCGCAGCTCGAGCCCGCGCAGCGCGAGGCGCTGACGCTCTTCTTCCTGCAGGACCTGTCGCTGCAGGAGATGGCCGAGGTGCTCGAGATCCCGGTCGGAACGGTCAAGTCACGGCTGAGCGCGGCGCGTGGTGCGCTACGCGCGGCCCTGTCACGGAAGGAGTCCCGCCATGGCTGAGTACGAGTCGAACCTGCGTGAGCGCTTGCTGGACCTGCAACCCCTCGATGGTCCGGGGCGCCTGGCTTGCGAGCGCGAACTGGCGTGCTTGTTCGAGCGCAAGCTCGGGCGCGTCGAGCGCCTGCGCTACCTCGTGCCGGCCTGCGCGGCGCTCGTGATGGCGCTCGGCCTGTCGAGCCTGTCGCTGAGCGAGCCGGATTCGACGCCGCTCTCCACGCGCGCGGCGCTGCTCGGGATGGCGGCCCTGGGAGCCTGGTGGTTCGTGCTCTGCTGGCGGATCCTGCGGCGCGGCAGCGTGGATCTCCTCTGCGACCGGCGTCGGATCGCCGGCACGGCCCTGGGCTGCACGCTGCTGCAGACCGCGTGGTTCGCCTGGCACGCGCTACGGGATCCGGCGCAGTGGGCAGGCCTGGCCCTGGCCGCACCGCTCTTCGCGCTGGCACTCGCAGTGTTCGTCCACCAGCGCCGGCGCGAGTCCGCGGCACGCCGGCGCGAGCAAGAGCTGCGCACGCGCCTCGCCAGCTCGACGGAGCGTGAGCGCTGAGCACGCTTCCGGCCGCGCCGACGTCAACGCGGCCAGACGTCCGAGAAGGTGTCGTCCTGAAGCGCCAGGATCTCCGGGGGGAGATGCTTCTGCGCCTCGACCCAGGCCTCCTCGGTGCGCTGACGCACGCCACCGGCGGCAGCCAGGTTGGCCCGGATCAGCGCGTAGGCCCCGAGCAACGGCGCGCGCGGGCGACCGGGGAAGAGCTCGTCGTCCGGCGTGGAGCCGCGCGCCAGTCGATCGTTGAGCCGGATCCAGTCGACGTACAGGTAGCTGGCCACGTCCGCGGGTGAGTAGCGCGAGACCACGAACTCGAAGTACGGGTGTCCGTCGCGATGGGGCCGCGGCCGCTCCTTGCCCTCGAAGACCGAGGCGACGGGGCCGAGGTAGAGCAGCCACACGGCGTTCGGATCCGTCACCCAAGGATCCTCGATACCGAGCGCGTCGAGCTCCGCCGTGCGGCGATCGATCTCGGACACGGTCGGCAGCCGGCCCGCGCTGCCCACCAGACCGACCACCGGAAAGTGCGGCCGCAGGTGCGGGCGCCAGAGCGAGCCCGCGGGGAACTCCGCGAGAAACGTCGAGAGAATGATCATCAACGTCTGCTCCTCGAGCTGGTAGACCGGCAGCCACTGGCAGAAGATGCCGCGCTCGGTGAGGTGCTCGCGCGCGTCGCGGTAGTGCTCGCGCGTGTACATCGAGGCCGCGCTGGGCATGAAGGGCACGAAGCAGTCCTCCACGATCACGTCGTAGCGTTCCGCGCTCGCGCGCAGGTGGTTGCGGCCGTCCTCGGTGATCAGGCGCGTGCGGGCGTCGACGTGCACGCCGCGGTTGGTGAGCGCGAAGTGCTGCGCGGCCAGCTCCTGGACCTCCGGAACGATCTCGATCAGGTCGATCCTCGTCACGGGGTGGAGCACGGCGGCACCGGCGACGCCGCCGGTCGCGCTGCCCACGAAGGCCACGGTCCTGGGCGCGGGGTGCAGGAGCAGCGGAAGGTGGCCGGTGCGTTCGGAGAGCCGCACCTCCTTCGAGTTCCCGAACTGGTAGAGGTCGTCGATCTTGATGCGGCGGTTGCCGTCTGGCCCTTCCACGACGCTCACGAGACCGCTCGCGCCCTCCGCGAGAGCGAGCAGCGTCTCGCCCGTTCGCAGGGAGACGCTCGCCAGGCGCCAGGGATTGGCGGGCGTCAAGCACAGGCCAGAGAGCACGAGCGCCTGCAGCGCGAGCGTCGCGACCCGCGTGCGCCCCGTGCCGGCGACGGTCAGGGCAGCCGCCGCGTAGAGAACGCCCAGCCAGCCGATGGACTTCCACAGTCCCACCTGCGGCAGGAGCACGAAGCTGGCACACAGGGATCCGAGGATCCCGCCGACGGTGTTGCTCGCCAGCAAGGCTCCGATGCGGGCACCGGCCGGTCCCGCGGAGACCAGACGAAACGTGAGCGGGAACACCATCCCTCCCGCCAGGAACGCCAGCAGCCCGGCGCCGACCAGGAGTGCGCCGCCCTGCTTCAGGCTCCAGGGAAAGACGAGCAGCAGCAGCGCCGTGAGGGCGAGGCTGAGGCGCAAGAGAGTCGCGCTCCCGATCCGGCCCTGGCTGGCAGAGACGGCCGCGGCGCTGACGGCCAGGCTGACGAGCACGCCCAGCAGCACGAGCCCGAGCGTGTAGGCGCTGTGCGAGAAGAGCTGTCCGAGGGCGTGGATCAGCAGGACCTCGAAGGCCAGGACGCCGAAGCCCGAGGCGAAGGCGATCCACAGCGGACCCGCACCGACGCGCTCCGTGCGCGCGCTCTCGCTTCGAACTCCGGAGCGCTGGTCGCGCGGAGCGAGGCTCGAAGTGTTACGCGCGCATTCCGAGCGCCCGAGGGCGAGACTCACGCACGCGACCGCGAGCGTTGCCGCGACGGCGACGCCGTACGTCGCACTCACGCCGATCCACTCGGGCAGCAGCATCGCCCCCAGCGCCGCCCCGACCGCCGCGCCGAGCGTGTTGACGGAATAGATGCGACTCCCGTGCTTCCCGAGCGCGGGTTCGCTGCCGAGCAAGGCCGTTGCCAGCATCGGCAGGGTTCCGCCGAGCAACATGGACACGGGCAGGAGCGCGACCAGAGCCAGTACGACCTTGACCGCGACGAAGGCCGCACGCCGCTCGCCCAGGTGCTCGTAGAGGAATGGATACAGCGGAGCGTATGCGAGCAGCGCCAGCGGCACCCACAGCGCAGAGAGCGCCGCGGCGAGCTCGATCCAGCCATAGGCGCGCAGCGGGCGCTCCGTCCGCGCCGCCATCCGGCCGAGGAAGGCCGCACCCAGGGCCATCCCGCCGAAGAACGCGGCCAGCGTCGCCGACGAAGCAAGCGTGGTGCTGCCGAACAGCAGCCGGAACCAGCGGATCCACACCGCCTCGTACATCAGCGCCGCTGCGCCCGAGACGAAGGCCAGAGCGAGGAGCAGCCACCGCGGAGGAGCGCCGGTCGGTGCGCTCGGAGTCCGACGCATCATGTTCGAGGATACCCGACCTCGGCAGGGATGCCGCCCTCCGCTGAGCGCCAGGCCTCGAGTCGGAAGGCGATTCCGCAGCTCCGCGCACGAAGGGTTTTCCGAAGGCTGCTGCTCAGCGCGGGTTACGCCCGCAACCCAAGCGCACCACAGAGGCGAGGCACAGAGGACGCAGAGGCTCACGGAGGAAGAGGAAGAAAGGGAAGGGGCCTCCGGGGCTTCGGCTCTCGGAAGTCGACGATCCGGAGGCCCCTTCTTCTTCCCGCTTTTCTCTGCGAGCCTCTGCGTC
>JANOGB010000192.1:0-3227 GCA_031413955.1 Planctomycetota bacterium
CCTGCCCGGATCCACTCGCCTGCGGCACCCTCGGCGTCTTCACGACCCACTCCGTAGACCTCCGTGCTACCGCGGCCGCCCTTGCGATGCCCTGCGCTCCCGCGGCCTACCGGGCGGCAGCGACTTTGACGGGACCGTGGCCGGCGACCAAGGGGATGGCGCATCCTCGGGGCCGGAGACTAGACTCTCCGTCAACCGTTCCCTGCATGCCCGACTTGCGCCAGACGCTCCAGATCCTTCGCAGCCTCCAGGAACTCGATCGCGACATCTTTCGCCTGCAGGACGAGCTCCGGCGCTTTCCCCTGGAGCTGACGCGCAAGCGCGAGAAGCTGCGCGTCGAAGCCGAGCGCCTGGCCGAGGTCGAGAAGCAACTGACCGGCGCCAAGGTGCGTCTCAAGGAGATCGAGGACCTGACCACCGGCCAGCGCCAGCGAGTGCGCAAGCTCGAACACGAGGCCGGCGAGTCACGCGCCGACGCGGCGCTCCTGGTGGCCTTCCAGCACGAGATCCGCTCCCTGAAGCGCGACATCGGCGAGGCCGAGGAAGAGGGCATGACCCTGCTCTCCGAGATCGAGCGCCTGACCCAGGAGCGGGGCGCGCAGAAGGCCGCGGTGACGGAGCTCGAGAAGGAGTTCGCGCTCTACTCGGCGAACATCGACAAGGAAGCCAAGGAGACCCTGGGTCGGGCCCAGGCCATGGAGCGCGAGCGCGCGAAGCGCGGCAGCTCGCAGCTCGCGCCCGACATTCTCGGCCAGTACGAGAAGCTGCTCGCCTCGCGCGAGGGGCAGGCCGTGGCGGAGCTCGACCGGCGCGTGTGCCAGGGCTGCTACGTGGCCGTGCCCAACAACATCTACGTGCGCCTGGCGCGCAGCTCCGAGCTGGTTCCCTGTCCCTCCTGCGGTCGCATCCTGTATCTGCGGGACGTGTAGAGCGGTCGGAGCGAGAGCGCACCGCGGAGGCGCGGAGGGCGCGGAGTTCCGCGGAACGGAAGTAGAGAGGGCGGAGGAGAAAGGGCGGAGGAGAGAGTCAGCGAGCGCCAAGCGCGCCCTGAGTCGTGCCCCGGCGTGCGAGCTCGGCTTCCAGCGCGCTGCGGACGTCGTTCTTGTCCAGGGACCAGCGCGGCGCGAGCAGGTCCTCGTCCGCGGCGTCGCCCGTGAGACGGTGCAGGACCTGTTCGGGGCCCAGGCGCTCGACGAAGTCGGCCAGCCATTCGAGGTAGCTCGGCGCGTCGAGCACCTCCAGGTTCCCCGCGCGCCACTGGGCCGCGAAGGCCGTCTTCTCGAGCACCATGAGCTGATGCACCTTGACGCCCTCGACCCCGCTCCGAGCCAGCACCTCGGCCGTGCGCCGCGCGCCGGCGCGGCCGTCGCCCGGCAGGCCCAGGATGGCGTGCGCCACGCACAGCAGGCCGGCCGCGCGCACGCGCGCCGCCGTTGCCTCGAACTCCGCCACCGTGTGCAGGCGGTTGACGGCCAGGAGCACGCGGTCGTCGGCGGTCTCGAGCCCGAGCTCGATCCACACGGGCAGGAGCTCGTTCAGCACCACCAGCCGCGCGAGCGCCCAGTCGGGCAGCGTGTCCGGCCGCGTGGCGACGGACACGGCCACCAGCGAGGCTCCGGCGCGCGCTTCGCCGGCGCGTGTTTCAATCACCGCCAGGACCTCGTCCAGCCGCTGCGGGGACACGTAGGTGTTCGAGTAGGACTGGAAGTAGGCGATCACCCCGGCCGCGCCGCCGTCGCGCCGCGCCAGGCGCGCGAGCCCGGCCTCGAGCTGCTGGCCGAGGTCGAGTCCGCTCTTCAGCGCTCCCGTGCCCGAACCCTCGACGTCGCAATAGGCGCAGCCACCCCGGCCGCGCGCTCCGTCACGGTTCGGACAGGTCGAGCCCGCGTCCAGCGCGAGGCGATGCACCGGTCGGCCGAAGGTCGCGAGCAGCCAGGGGCGGAGGGTGCGGAAACGGGTCGGCGCGCTCACCGCGCGCTAGCATAGACCGCGGACGAGGCATGCAGATCCAACCGATCGTCATCGGCACCGCGGGACACATCGACCACGGCAAGTCAACCCTGGTGAAGACGCTGACCGGCATCGATCCCGACCGGCTCAAGGAGGAGCAGGAGCGCGGCATGACGATCGACCTCGGCTTCGCGCGCTTCCAGCTGCCCGACGGGCGGCGCGTGGGCATGGTCGACGTCCCGGGCCACGAGCGCTTCATCAAGAACATGGTGGCCGGAGCCACGGGCATCGACCTGGTGGTGCTGGTCGTCGCCGCCGACGACGGCGTCATGCCGCAGACGCGCGAGCACCTGGCGATCATGCAGATCCTGGGCGTGCGCCGGGGCCTGATCGCGCTGACCAAGATCGACATGGTCGAACCCGCGCTGGTGGAGCTCGCCACCGAGGACGTGCGCGCCGCGACGCAAGGCACGTTTCTCGAGGACGCGCTCATCCTGCCGCTCTCGTCCCTCACCGGCGAGGGGCTCGAGGCCTTCAAGCAGGCGCTCTTCCGCATGGCGGCCGAGACCGCGCCGCGCTCGGACGCGGGCATCTTCCGCATGCCAGTGCAGCGCGTCTTCAGCGCCAAGGGCTTCGGCACGATCGTGACCGGCATCCCGGTCTCGGGCGCGGTGGCGCTGGGCGACGTGCTCGAGGTCTTGCCGAGCGGAAAGCGCTGCAAGGTGCGCAGCATCCAGGCCTACCAGGAAGCGGCCGAACGCGCGCGCGCCGGGCACTCCTCGGCCATCAACCTGGCGGACCTGGCCGTGGACGAGGTCACGCGCGGCAACGTCGTGGCAACGCCGGGCTTCTTTCGCCCCACGCGCATGGTGGCGGCCACGTTCGAGGCGCTCGCGGGTCTGCCGCACGCGCTCGAGGACCGCCTGCCGATCCGGCTGCACACCGGCACCGCCGAGGCGGTGGGGGAACTGGTGCTGCTCGACTGCGAGCGGGTCGAGCCGGGCCAGAGCGCGCTGATCCAGCTGCGCCTCGAGGAGCCGGTCGTGTGCGCGCCTGGCGACCGCTACGTGTTGCGCCTGGCCTCTCCGGCCCTGACCCTGGGCGGCGGCTCGATCCTGGAGGAATCCAAGCACCGCCTGAAGCGCTTCAAGAAGTTCGTGCTGGAGGAGCTCGGACGCGCGGCCGAGGGGCTGGAGTCGCCGCGCGATCTGCTCGACGTGGTGCTCGCGCGCTGGGACAAGGGACTCGCCTCGCTGGACGCGCTCGCGGTCGAGATC
>JANOGB010000193.1:0-6646 GCA_031413955.1 Planctomycetota bacterium
CCCGAACTCCGCCGGGCTGGCGATCGCCTGGCCGTTCGCGAGCAGGGTGGTGAAGTCGTCCTCGGTCTCGAAGTCGAGCGTATACGGCGTGCAGCCCACGTCGATGTGGATCGTCTGCGTGCCGATCAGGACGTCGTCGGCAAAGATGTTCACAGCGCAATCGATCGGGCCCGGCGGGAGCTCGCTCGGCACGCAGATCGATTCCACGAAGCTCACCTGCGAGCCGAGCGTCACGTCGATCGGTCCATCGACGAAGGGCGGATCGAAGCGCAAGTCGAGAGCGCAGTTGTCCGCGGCGCGGAAGCTCACACGGCCCACGCTCGGGAAGCGGATCAGTTCGACCAGGACCTGCACCAGGTCCGTGCCCGCCGGCAGCTCACCGCTCGTGCTGGCATGGACGGCGAAGCCGCCCGTGAAAGCGCACCACGCCTGCCAGCGGCAGAAGAGCGTGGTATAGCTGTAGATCATCAGCACCGGGATGCGGCTCTCGGTGAGGCGCAGGAGCGTTTCGAACTGGAAGTCGATCTCGTCGCCCGTGGCGAGCAACCCGTCACGGCCCAGGTCCTTGCCCGTGCTGACGTCCCGGCGGATGCACGGCGCCAGGCCGATCTCGAGGTTGCAGTCGTGCGGCGTCGAGTCACCGATCAGCAGCACGAAGCGCGCCGAGTTCGGGCGGAAGCCGATGCCGGAATCCGGCTGCGTGACCTCCCATAGCGCGCGCGAGTAGGACTCGGCGAAGTCCATGCCGCCGCTCGCCGTCAGGGCGGTCACGGCCTGCAGGAGTAGCTGGTCGTCGGCGCTGATCGGCGCGTCCACCTGGAAGGGCGCATCGAACGGCCGTCCGTAGGGCTTGTCGTAGCCGCATGAGGCGTGCTGCCCCGGGTAGTCCTTGAAGGAAACGAGTCCGAACTGGATGTCCGAGAAAGGCAGCTTCTGGCGCACGCCATTCACGAACGCCACCACGTTCTGGCGCATGATCTGGATCTCGCCACCCATGCTGGCGGTGGTGTCCATGACGATCACCACGTCGACCACGGGCGGGGAAGGCGGCAGGCAAACCGTCTTGGCGACCGTGGTGCATTGTCCCGGCAGGAGCCGGAAGGACACCGCCGGAGGATTGACCAGCGTCGGATCGCACACGTCCCCGAGCCCGTCCGTGTCGCAATCGGCCTGCTCGGGGTTGAAGGTCGTCGGGCAGTTGTCGCTCACGTCGCCGATTCCGTCGGCGTCCTGGTCGGGCCCGAAGGGGTGGTCGTCGCAGCCGTTGCCGAGACCGTCCTGGTCGTCGTCGCGCTGCGCGGGGTTGAAGATCAACGGGCAGTTGTCGGACTCGCGTCCGAGACCGTCGGCGTCGATGTCGTTGTCCGGATCGTCCGGGTAGGGATCACAGGCGTCGTCCAGCCCGTCTCCGTCGCTGTCCGCCGCCCCCGAGCCGGTCTCCGGGCACAGGTCGGCGAAGTCGGGCAAGCCGTCGTGATCGCGGTCGCGCAGGTCGAGTTCGTGGTGCAGGTTGTCGAAGCTGAAGGCGCCCTCGGTCGGGTTGACGAAATCGACGCGCAGCTCGTCGAAGGGCCGAACGCATTGCACGCCCAGGAAACGGAAGCGCTGGTCGACGTCGAAGAACCGGTTGCCGATCTCGACCCCGTTCCAGAGGCAGCGCACGACGACGTTCAGCGCGCCCTTGTCGAGACGCCGCAGCTCGAAGCCCACGCGATTCACGGGCGCAGCGAAGGTCACCACGAGCACGGTCTCTTCGGCGCTCGCCGCCAGGTCCTCGATCAGCTTCCCGGCGCGCAGATTGCTGAGCACGCCTTGCCCTTCGGGCGGGAACGTGCGCGCCCTGCGGTCCTGGCGGATCGAGGGCAGGCTGCCCTGCCCGAGGCGCACCCTCACGCCGTACGGACCCAGGGCCTCTTCGAGTGTCTGCGGAGGGACTTCGAAGCCGAGCGTGAGGACGTCGGGCGAGAACCCCGCCGTGTCTTCCAGTGGCTGAACCCGACTGCGGAGGGGCACCTCACGCGGTGCGAGGGTGCCCTGCATACCCTGGGCGACGAGCGGCGCCGAAAGGGCGTAGACGGCAAGCAAGCGGACAGCAGACTGGAAACGGATCATCGGGCGAGGCTGGCCAGACCGGCCAGGTCGGGGAGGGACGAAAGCGGACTCCGGGCCTGGCGGGATGGACTCGGCCAGGATAAGGCAAATCCCTCGCAGGGGGCAGGTGTCCCGTTCGGAAAAAGATTCCTGGCGCGTCGCCACCGGCCGGTCCGCCATGGCCACGGGGCCGGCCGGGGCTCGCCCTTCGGGTAGCGTTGCGCCCCACCCGATGGGCACGTTCACCTGGAGCACCCTGGCGCTGTCCGAGGTCCCCGAGCGGCCCGGCGTGTACCTCTTCCGCGACGCGGCCGGGGCCGTCCTGTACGTCGGGAAGGCGCGCTCCCTGCGCGCGCGCCTGGGGACCTACCGCGCCGGCGGGGACGGGCGCATCAACGTGCGCTTCCTGGAGCGCGACGCGGCCGCGGTCGAGACGATCGTGACGCGCACCGAGCAGGAGGCACTCCTGCTCGAGGACGAGCTCATCAAGCGTCACCAGCCGCAGCACAACGTGCGCCTCAAGGACGACAAGTCGTTCCTGATGATCCGCGTCGACCTGGACGAGCGCTTTCCGCGCCTGAAGTTCGTGCGCGCGCACCGCCCGAAGGAGAACAAGTCCCCCGGTCGCGCGCGCTTCTTCGGGCCCTTCGCCTCGGCCCGCGCGGTGCGCAAGACGATCGCCGACCTGCAGCGCATCGTGCCGTTGCGGGACTGCACCGATCAGGTCCTGTTGCACCGTACGCGACCGTGCCTCAAGCACCAGCTCGGCCTGTGCGCCGCGCCCTGCGTGGGACGGATCGACGCGGCGGGCTATGCCGCGAACGTCGAGCGCGCCCTGCGCGTCCTCGCCGGTGACATCACCGAGCTCGAGCAGGACCTCGAGGCGCGCATGCGCCGCGCCTCCGCGGCGGAGGAGTACGAGCAGGCAGCCGCCGTGCGCGACCGCCTGAGCGCCCTGCGCCGGACGGTCGAGCGTCAAGGCGTGCTCTGCGCGGCCGGCACCGAGCGCGATGTCCTGGCCCTGGCGCGCTCCGGCGACCGCGTCCTCGTGCACCGGCTGTGCATCCGCCGCGGCAAGCTGGCCGAGAGCCGGGCCTATGCCTTGCGCTCACAGCTGCCCGACGAAGAATGCCTGCACGCGGTGCTGACGGAGCTCTACGCCGGCCCCGAGTGCGAGCGCCCGCGCGAGATCGTGCTGCCCGTGCTGCCGGTCGAGGACGAGCTCCTGGCGGCACTCCTCTCCGGCTGCCAGCTGCTCGTGCCGCGTGGCGGCGAGCGCGCGCGCCAGCTCGACCTGGCGCGCGAGAACGCGACCATCGAGCTGGCGCGCGCGGAAGCGGCGCGCGAGGGCGGGAACGAGGCCGAGCACGCGCTCGCACGCCTGTGCGGGCTCGAACGCGGCGCGGGCGCAGAGGGACCGCTCGTGATCGACGGCTTCGACGTGTCCAACTTCCAGGGCGCACACGTGGTCGCCAGTCGCGTGCGCTTTCGCGGCGGGCATCCGGATCGCTCGGGTTACCGCCGCTACCGCATCCAGGGCGTGCAAGGGCAGGACGACTTCCGGTCCATGCACGAGGTCGTGGGACGTAGCCTGCGGCGCGGGCTCGACGAGGGCGAACTGCCGGATCTGGTGGTGATCGACGGCGGCCCGGCCCAGCTGCAGAGCGCGCTGACCGCGCGCGACGACGCGGGCGCCTGGGACGTGCGCATCGTGTCCCTGGCCAAGGCGCGCGCGACGCGCGTCGTGCGCCGGAAAGAGAAGGCCGCCAGCGAGGAGCGCTTGTTCCTCGCGCCCGGGACCGCGGCGCTCGTGCTCGAGCGCCACAGCTCGGCGCGGCACCTGCTCGAGCGCATCCGCGACGAGGCCCATCGCTTCGCCATCACCTACCACCGCAAGGAACGCGGCAAGCTGCGCTCGCGTCTGGACTCGATCCCCGGCGTCGGCCCCGTCAAGAAAAAGGCCCTGCTGGCGCGCTTCGGCAGCGTGCAGGGCATCCAGGAGGCGAGCCTGGAGGGGCTTGCCAGCGTGCCGGGCATTTCCTCCGCCCTGGCGCGCGCGATCCTGGACGCATTGCGCAAGGAGTAGACGCAAGGAGTAGAGGATTGGAGTGAGGCCGCGCTGCGCCGCTCGCTCGCCGTTTTTTCCTGCGCTCCGGGAAAGGATCGCCGGCCGCGCGAAAGCGGCGAAAGAGCTGAGTTCGCTCGCCGTGCGCACCGAAAGGGGACGGCTCGGTCCGGCGGGGAAGACAAGTGCCGGACGAGAGGACCAGGGGACCCGCATCCGGCCAAGGCATCCATGGGGAAGTTCCGCTACCCGTTCGCTCCCGTTTTCGCTCTGCTCACCCTCGGCCTCGCCGCGCAAGCCGTGGCGGCCGAGGAGCGCGGAGGAGACGCGCGCAGCGCGCCGCCCGGCCTGCCGATCCTGTTCACGGCCAATCAGGGACAGTGCAGTCCCGAGGTCCTGTTCCAGGCGCGCATTCCGGGCCTGGTGGCGAACCTACTGGCCGACGACCTGTACTTCGATCTGGACGGAGGGGACCTGGACGGAGGCGACCAGGACGGGGCCGCGCTGCGCTTGCGCTTCGTCGGAGCGGCGGCGGGCGCGCGGGCCGAGGGCCAGGATCCGCGCGCGGCGCGCATGCACTTCCTGGAGGGCTCGCGCGCGCTCCACTCCGCCGCCACCTTCGGCCGCGTGCGCCTGGTCGGGCTCTACCCGGGCATCGATCTCGAGATCGGGGAACGCGAGGGACGCCTCGAATACGACCTGCTCGTCGCACCGGGAGCCGACGAGCGCGTCATCGAGCTCGAGCTCGAGGGCGCCGAGCAAGTCGCCATCGACGGCACGGGGGCCTTGTGCGCGTCGCTCGGCGCCGAGCGCTTCCGCCAGCTCGCGCCGCTCGCCTGGCAGACGGGGCCGGACGGCTGGCGCGAGGCGCTGGCGTGCTCCTGGCGCGCACTCCTGAACGGTCACTTCGGCTTCGAGCTGGCGGCGCGCACGAGCGGCGCCGAGCTGTGCATCGACCCCGTGCTGGTCTACAGCTCCTACGTCGGCGGCTCGAACGCGGACGTGGCCAGCTCGGCCTTCCTCGACGAGCAGGGTGCGGCCTACGTCACGGGCTGGGCGCGCTCGGCCGATTTCCCGCTCGCCGGTGTCTCCGCCAGCGGCGCCGCGCGCGGCCAGGATGCGGTCGTGTTCAAGCTCGGGCCCGACGGGCGCGAGCTCCTGTATGCGACCTATTTCGGCGGTCGCGGCGACGACCAAGGCGTCGCCATCCGCGTCGGTCCGGAGGGCGAGGCCATCGTCGCCGGCACGACTCGCAGCGAGGATTTTCCGACCACGGAGAACGTCTACGACCGCGAGCCCGCGGGCGGGTCCGAGGTCTTCGTGCTGAGGCTCTCGGCCGACGGCGCGGCCATCCGCTTCGCGACCCTGCTGGGCGGCTCGGCCGAGGACACGCTGGCGGGCCTCGCGCTGGGCGCAGGCGGCGAGATCAGCGTGGCCGGTACGACGCGCTCGCGCGATTTTCCGGTCAGCTCGTGGAGCGTCGCGTTCGCGCGCGGGGGCCGTGACGCCTTCGTCGCACGCCTCGATCCGCTCGGCGAACGGCTGCTCTACGCGACGCGCCTGGGCGGCTCCGACGACGACGAAGGGCGCGCGCTGGCGGTGGACGAGGAGGGCTGCGTCTACCTCACGGGGCGCACCGAGTCGCACGACTTTCCGACCACCCTGGGCGCGTTCGACCGCGAGCGGCGCGGGGCCGACGCCTTCGTGCTCAAGCTCTCGGGCGGCGGCCGCACGCTGCTCTACTCGACTCTCCTGGGCGGCAGCCAGCAGGACGAGGGCCTGGCCATCGCCGTTGACTCCCAGCACCGGGCGGTCGTCGCGGGCTGGACCCAGTCGCTCGACTTCCCGTTCGATGCCGGGGCGGCGCCGCTCGGGCGAAAAGACGGCTTCGTGGTGCGCCTGACCGAGATGGGCAACGCGCTCGTCCACGCCACGCCGCTCGGAGGCGGCCGCGCGGACGAAGCCCTGGGTGTCGCGCTCGATCCGCTGGGTGCTGCCTGGGTGGTCGGGCGCACGCGCTCGCGCGACCTGGTGGTCACGGGGGACGCCTACCAGGGGAAACTCACGGGCGCGGCCGACGCTTTCCTGGCGCACGTCTCGGCCGACGAGGGCAGGCTGCTCTACGCGACCTATCTCGGCGGCGGGGGCGAGGACGAGCTGTGCGGCGTGCACTGCGATCGCGCCGGCACGGGCCTGGCCCTGTGCGGCGTCTCGGCCAACATCCCGGCCGAGCTGCGCGGCGCGCTCTCGGGCAAGTATCGCGGACCCTCGGACGCCTTCGTCCTGCGCCTGGATCCACGCGCCTCCGGGCCCATCACGCCTGCGGACGTCATGCAGTCCGGGATCGGGCTGGGGTTCTAGGCTCACCCGGGAGCGCCGGGCTCCAGCCCGGCTCGGCCTCCTCCTCCTCATTTCCGCATCCCGGAGGACCTGGAGTGAGAAATAAGCGGAGGTCGGCTACCGGCAGGATGTGTTCGATGGGATCGAAAA
>JANOGB010000194.1:0-19309 GCA_031413955.1 Planctomycetota bacterium
CCGCTACCTCGTCTCCCCTCAGGGCAAGCTCAAGATCACCGCCGCGCTCGCGGCACGCCAAGCCTCGGTCGCCAAGCTGGTTGCCAACGCCGCTTGAAAAGTCTTGCTCGCCCTGCAAGCGGCCGGCGAATAGAAGATCAGTAACCCATGCGCAGGTCGTAGGCGTTGCCGAGCTTGTAGGTCTTGCCGACGAGCATGGCCTGCGTGGCCATCAACTGCCCGATCATCGCGGGGTCGTCGGGCATCGGGAGCACGAAGTGGTCGAGCCCACCCGAGCTCGGCAGGATCAGCGTGAGCAGCGTCGGCCCCCCGATCAGGACTTCGCCGCCGATCCCCGGCAACCCCGCGAGCGCGCGCTGGCGGCAGGTCACGACGACCATGCGCGTCCCAGGCATGCGCGAGGCGTCGACGTCGAACGTCCAGTCACCGCCCAGCTCGGCCGGAGAGGACCGGTAGAAGGCCGGGTTCTTGCCCTGGCCGTTGCGGAACGTGGCCGTGGCATCGGGCGCGAAGCGCAGGGCGTCCACGTAGCCGCGCGAGGGCGCGACGGCGCCACCGACGTTGCCCGTGCCGATGCGCAGGGTCAGCACGGTGTTCTCGTCCGCCGTCGGGAACAGGGCCGCGAGATCGGCGTGCACGCGCTCGAGCGCGGTCATGGCGAGGCGCGTGCGGCTCGAGACCAGCGGGAACTCGCTGAAGCTGTCGGCATGGAACAGGTTCCAGACCGTGACGCCGTCCGAGAGGTCGACGCTCATGAAGTCGTTGCGCGCGACGGTGCGCTGGGCCCCGTTCAGCAGGAAGGCCGCCTCGAAGAAGAGGTGCGGGGTGGGATGCGGGAACAGGAACGCCTGCTGGATCCCGGCCGTACCCGTGGCCGGCTGGCCAGCCCCGCGCGGATTCGAGGGCGGCCGCGCCGAGCTGGTGCCATCTGCGCCGAGGTCGCACCACTTGGCGCCGGAGCTCGGAAAACCCTGGTCGCCGGCCTTGGCCGAGGAGCGCACGAACACCGAAGTGCCGTTGAAGACCGTCCAGGGCGGGCCGGGCCGCACACCCACGACTTGCGCCTCGAAGCTGCCGTCCCCGAAGATCGGCGGCTCGCGCACGACGACCGTGCGCCGGCGAGCGCTCGTTCCGCCGGGCCCGGACACCTCCAGGGCGACCACGTAGGAGCCCGGGGCGACGAACTCGTGCAGGGGATCCCTCTCGGACGAGGCCTGACCGTCGCCGAAGCTCCACGAGCGCTGCGTCACCTCGCCCGTCGACAGGTCCGTGAACGTGACCAGCAACGGCGCGTAGCCGTCGCGCGGACTGCCGGCGAAGTCCGCCACGGGCGGCGGAGTGCTGACTTGCACGAAGCCGCTGCGCGCCGCGACGTCCGAACCTCCGGGGCCGGTCACCGTCAGCGTCACCGTGTAGCTCGCCGACGTGGCGTAGACGTGCGTCGGGTTCGGTCCGTTCGAGCTCGCGCCGTCGCCGAAGTCCCAGTTCCAGCTCGTGACCGTGCCCGTCGAGGCATTGGTGAACTGCACCGCGAGCGGCGCGAAGCCGGCCGTCGGCGCGGCCGTGAAGTCGGCCGTCGGCGGCGGCTCGGTGACGGTGATCAGCGCGGTCTTCGTCTCGCCGTCCGCGCCGCCGGGACCGCGGGCCGTCAGCGTCACGGTGTAGATGCCGCCGTTCGTGTAGGTGTGCCCGGGGTTGCGCGTGCTCGCACTCGTGCCGTCGCCGAAGCTCCAGGACCAGACAGAGACCACGCCCGTCGACATGTCGCTGAACTGCACGGCGAGCGGCGCCATGCCGGCCACGGGGGCTGCGCCGAATGCGGCCACCGGGGCGCCTTCCCCCACCAGGATCGCGTCGACCTGGGTGAGCGTGCTCGATCCGCCCGGACCGGTGACGGTCAGGGAGACCGTGAACGCGCCGGGCGCGCCGTAGGTGTGCACGGGATTCGCCACGCTCGCGCTCGCGCTGTCGCCGAAGTCCCATGACCAGGCGCTGATGTTGCCGGTCGATTGATCGGCGAACTGCACCACGAGCGGCACGCCCCCTACCCCGGGCAGCGCGCTGAAGAGCGCCTCGGGCGGCGCCTCGTACGCCGTGACGAGGTTCGTGTACACCCGCGAACCGGTCCCGGTCGGGCTCTGGACCGTGAGCGAGACCGAGTACGTTCCCGGCAGCGCATAGACGTGCGTCGGGCTCGTCGCGCTCGAGGTGGCGCCGTCGCCGAAGTTCCACGCCCAGGCAGTCACGTTGGCGCTCGAGGCATTGTTGAAGCCGACCAGGAGCGGCGCGGGCCCGCTCACCGGCTCGGCCGTGAAATCGGCCGTGGTCGGCGGCACGTCGACCGTGATCAGGTCGGTCAGGGCCAGCGTGTCGCTCCCGCCCGGTCCGTTCACGAGCAGCGTGACCGAGTAGCGCCCGGGATTGGCGTAGACGTGCGCGGGATGCTGGAGGTTCGAGGTCGTCCCGTCGCCGAAGCTCCACGACCAGCCGGTCGGACCGGAGGTCGAGAGGTCGGTGAACTGCACGCCGAGTGGCGCCGTGCCCGTGGTGGGCGTGGCACTGAAGGCCGCGCCCGGCGGTGCGACCGCGACCGTGATCAGACCAGGGCGCACCAGCGTGTTGGTGCCCCCCGGCCCGGAGGCGGTGAGCGTGACGCCGTACACCCCGGGCACCGTGTAGACGTGCACGGGGTTCTGCTCGCTGGCCGTGCCGCCGTCACCGAAGCTCCAGGCCCAGCTCGTGACCACGCCCGTGGTCAGGTCGCTGAAGACGACCGTCAGGGGCTCGGGGCCGACTGTCGGCGTGGCGTCGAAGCTCGCCACCGGCGGGGCCACGCCCACGGCCACGAGATCGAACTCGAAGCGCGTGTCGCTCCCGCCCGGCCCGCGCGCGATCAGACTGACCGAGTACAAGCCCTCGACGTCGTAGCGATGCAGCGGATTGCGCTGGACCGACGTGTAGCCGTCGCCGAAGTCCCAGGACCAGCTCGTGACATCGCCCGTCGTGGCGTCGAGGAACTGCACGTCGAGCGGCGCCTCGCCGGCCGTCGGCGAGGCCGTGAAGCTCGCCTGCGGCGGCAGCAGCGCCACGACCACGAAGTCGGAGCGGGTCAGGGTGTCGGTGCCTTGCGGACCGGAGACCGTCAGGCTGACCGCGTAGTTGCCGCAATCCGCGTACACGTGGCTGGGGAAACGCGCGCTCGACGTCGTGCCGTCGCCGAAGTCCCAGGACCAGGTCGTGACATTGCCCTCGGAAAGATCACCGAACCCGACCGTCAGCGGGCAGGGCCCCGCGCGGGGCGTGGCATCGAACTCGGCCAGGACGCCCGCGGTCACGGTGATGTGATTGCGCTTGGTCTCGACGTCGATGCCGCCCGGCCCGCGCACCGTGAACTGCACGTCGTAGGCCCCGGGCAAGTCGTAGGTCTTGGTCGGGGCCCGCTGGCTCGACAGCGGGCCGTCGCCGAAGTTCCACAGCCAGGCGGTGACCTCGCCCGCGCTCGCGTCGCTGAAGCTCACGGTGAGCGGCGCGATCCCGCGCGTCTTGCTGGCGCTGAAGTTCGCGGACGGCACGGTGCCGTCGTTGATCTGCACCATGTAGATCGCGCCCTGGTTACCGCCGGCATCGTCGTCGTTGCGGCAGCCGATGACCGCGTTGAAGAGGCCGTCGCCGCTCGAGCCGCCGTATGGCGCGAGCGCGCTCCCAAACCAGTCCCACTGGTCGAGCGAGTAGGGCAGATCCCCCACCAGGTCGCTGATCTTGGTCCACGACTTCACCGAGGCGTCGGGGTTCATGAAGAGCACGTAGACCGCGCCCACGTCGGCATCCACGAAGCCCGGCGTGCCGCCGTCGTCGTCCTTGACCGCGCCTACGGCGATGTCGGTCACGCCGTCGCCGTCCAGGTCGCCCATGTTCGCGACCGAGGTGCCGAACTGGTCGATGTCGTCCATCTGCACCGTGAAGCCGCCCTCGAGCTCGTCGATCTCGCGCTTGGCCTTCACGCTCCCGTCCGGGTTCAGGAACAGGATCCAGATCGAGCCCTGGTTCACACCGCCGTCGTCGTCGAGCACGGCTCCGACCACGACGTCGGTCACGCCATCGCCGTCGAAATCGCCCAGGTTGGCCGAGCTGAAGCCGAACCAGTCGGTGGGCTTGATCGCCAAACCTGCGCTGTTCTTGCTGATGCGCTTGTAGCTCTTGACCGTCCCGTTCGTGTTCAAGAACAGGACGTGCAGCGCGCCCGTGTTGGTGCCGCCCTCGTCGTCCTCGGGCGTGCCCACGAGGATGTCGACCACGCCGTCGCCGTCCAGGTCTCCGAGATTGGTGATCGAGCGCCCGAACTCGTCGTGGATGCTCAGATTGGCCGGCAGGCCGCCTTGCGTGGCGCTGATCTTCTGCGAGCTCTTGACGGTCGCATCCGCGTTCAAGAAGAGAATGTATACCGCGCCCTTGTTCGTGCCTCCGTCGTCGTCGTAGTTCGAGCTGACGGCGAGGTCGAGCACGCCGTCACCGTCCAGATCACCGAGACAAGCCGCCGCGCGTCCGAATTGGTCGCCCTTGCGCAGCCGGCCCGAGAAGTTGCCCTCCAGGTCGCTGATCTTGCGCCACTCCTTGACGAAGCCGATGTCGTGCATGAACAGGATGTAGATCGCACCCTTGTCGAGCCCGCCGTCGTCGTCGGTGTGCGCACCCACCATGAGATCGGTGACGCCGTCGCCGTCCATGTCGCCGAGGTTGACGATCGAGCGCCCGAACTGGTCCAGCTCCTCGAGGAGGGCTGAGAATCCGCCCGAGGTCGAGCTGATCTTCTGCGCCTTGACGACGTGCCCGACCTGGGCCGAGACGGGCTGGACCGCGCCGAATGCGCAGAGAACTGCGAGCAAACCGGCGGCCGCTGCCCTGGGGAAGGCAAACCTTTCCATGCGTGTGGGGACGCATCGCCGCTACTGGGGAAGGCGACACGTGACTCCAGGAACTATGCCCTACCGCGGCGCGTCGTGCGGCGCATCCTGCGCGCATTCAGCGGCTCCGTTCCCGAACGCATCGCGGAGGCGCGGAGTGCGCGGAGTATGACCTCCGCGTCCTCCGCGACTCCGCGGTGCGTTCTATCTCAGCTCAGAACCCGAGCACGAGGTCGTAGGCGTTGCAGCGCTCGGTCGTGCCGCCCAGGATCGTCACTTGCGTGGCCATGAACTGGCCCATGAGCGCGAGGTCCACCGGCAGCGTGATCGTCCTCACGTTGAGGCCCGGCAGCGCCGGCCAGGCCTGGGCGAAGAGCTTCTTGCCCCCGACCAGCAGCTCGCCCGAGGCGAGCAGACTGCCGGATGCGGGCCGTTGCATGCCCACGAGCTGGATCGTTTGCGCGCCCGCGTGGCCAGTCGCGTCGACCTGGATGGTCCATGCACTGCCGAGAACCGCGGGCGAGGAGACGTAGCGCGCCGCGTTGCGGCCCGTGCCGTTGCGGAAGCTGGCCGTGGCCGCGGGCACGAGCCGGAAGGCGTCCACGTAGCCCTTGGACGGATTCTGGCCATCGCCGCCGTTGCCCACGCTCACGCGCAGGAGGATCGGCGCTCCCGGAGCCAGCCCCGGAAACCGGCTCCCGAGGTCGACCTGCACGCGCCGGATGGCCGTCATCGGCAGGCCGTACTTCGTGGAGACGCGCGGGAACTCCGTGAAGGTGTCGGCGTGGAAAACGTTCCAGGTGGTCGTGCCGTCCGAGAGCTCGACGCTCATGAAGTCGTTGCTCGCGGCCGAATCCTCGAGATCGCCCAGCAGGAACGCGGCGTCGAAGACGAGGTGCGGGGCGAGCGGGGCGAAGCCGAAGCTGCGCTCGATCCCGGCCGCGCCGGCCGGCGCAGCGCCTGCCCCGCCCGGATTGGAGGGCGGCGTGGCGGCACTGCTGCCTTCCGCGCCGATCTCGCACCAGCGCGTGCCCTCGCGAGCAAAGCCCGCGTCCGGGGTCGTGTTCGACTGCACGACGATGGCCGTGCCCTGGACCACGTTCCAGGGCGCGAGCGGAGGAACTCCCGCGGCATCCCCTTCGAAGCCGCCGTCCGCGAGCACGGGCAGCGTCACGACCGAGATGCCGCCGTGCGTGACCGAGCGCGTGCCGCCCGGTCCAGTGGCCGTGAGCGTGACGTTGAACGTGCCCGTGCGCGTGTAGACCTTGAGCGGGTGGCGAACGCGGGAGATCGTGCCGTCCCCGAAGCTCCAGACCCGGCTCGTCACGTTGCCGCTGGAAAGATCGGTGAACGAGACCGCCAGCGGCGCGAAACCCGTGACCGGCCCGAGCGCGAACTCTGGCGTCGGCGCGGGCCACTGGATCGTCACCAGCCCGGTCTTCGTCTCGACGTCCGAACCCGCCGGGCCCGCAGCCGTGAGGCTCACGCTGTAGGTACCCGGCGTCGTGTAGGTGTGGAGCGGACTCGCCTCGGCTGAGCTCGCGCCGTCGCCGAAGCTCCACGACCAGGCGGTGATCCAGCCGCTGGAGAGATCGCTGAACTGCACGCCGAGCGGCGCGACACCCGTCGCCGAGGAGTACGCGAACTCCGCCGCCGGGGTCGGATCGAGGACCGTGATCAGCCCCGCGCGCGTCTCGCCGTCGCTGCCACCCGGACCGCCGACGGTCAGGCTCACGGCGAAGCTGCCGGGCGCCGCATAGACGTGCACGGGATCCACCTCGCCCGAGCTCGCGCCGTCGCCGAAGTCCCAGGCATGGCTCGTGAGCAGCCCCAGGGAAAGATCGCCGAACTGCACCGCGAGCGGCGCGAAGCCGCTGCTCGGCGTGGCCTCGAAGTCGGCCAGCGGCGGCGACTCCCTGACTACCACCCAGCCCGGGCGGAACTCGTCGTCGCCGCCCGTCGGGCCGCCCACGGTCAGGCGCACGTCGTAGCTGCCCGGCAGGAGGTAGACGTGCTCGGGATCGCGCTCGGAGGAGGTCGCGCCGTCGCCGAACTCCCACCCCAGGAGCTGACGCTGCCCGCGGACATGTCCGAGAACTGCACCACGAGCGGCACGGTTCCGTTCATCTGCGGCGCGCCGAAGTCCGCCACGGGCGTCGGATCCTCGACGTGGATCAGGTCGGTCTTCGTCTTGTTGCTGGAGCCCTGCGGGCCGTTGACCGTGAGGGATACCGTGTAGGTCCCCGGCGCCACGTACGTGTGCTGCGGGTTGGCCGAACCGCCCGTGGTCCCGTCGCCGAAGAGCCAGGTGCGGCTGGTGACGGTGCCGCTCGACTGCTCGGTGAACTGCGCGGTGAAGGGCGCAAAGCCGGTGGTCGAGGGCGCCAGGAACTCCGCCTGCGGAGGCGGCTCGCTCACGACGATCCAGCCGCTCTTCGTCTCGCTGTCGCTCCCGTTCGGCCCGCTGAGGGTCAGAGCGACGGTGTACGTGCCGGGGGAATCGAAGACGTGGAGCGGCTGCTGCTCGACCGAGGTCGTGCCGTCCCCGAAGTCCCACAGCCAGGCGGAGAGGTTGCCGGTCGAGAGATCGGTGAACTGCACGCCGAGCGGCGCGAACCCGGAGGTCGGCGAGGCCGCGAAGTCCGCGGCCGGCACCGGATCGTGCACCACGACGCACGCGCTCTTCGTCTCGAGATCGGAGCCGAAGGGACCGCTGACGGTCAGAGACACGTCGAAGGTACCGGGCGCCGCGTAGACGTGAACGGGGTTCGCCTGGTTCGAGCCCTGGCCGTCGCCGAAGTCCCAGCTCCAGGCGTCGACCACGCCCGTGGAGAGGTCGCCGAACTGGACGGACAGCGGAGCCAGACCGGTCGTCGGTGTGGAGGAAAACTCGGCCACCGGGGCCAGGTCCTGCGCGTCGACGTAGGCCGCACGCGTCCGGGTGTGGGACCCGCTCGGACCGGTCACCGTCAGCACGACCGTGTAGACGCCCGGACCGAAGACGTGCTGCGGGCTCGATTCGCTCGAGCTGGAGCCGTCGCCGAAGTCCCAGGACCAGCTCGTCACGTTGCCCTCGGAGAGGTCGCTGAACTGCACGGCGAGCGGCGAGAGGCCCGCGGTCGGCGTGCCGGTGAAGTCGGCCAGCGGACCGGCCACGACCGTGATATAGCCCTGCTTCTTCTCGGTGTTCTTGCCCTTCGGCCCGCGGGCGGTGAGCTGGATGTCGTAGGTCCCGGGCGTGCTGAAGGTCTTGGTCGGGCTCTGCAGGCTCGACTGGTTGCCCTCGCTGAAGTTCCACACCCAGGCCGAGACCTCGCCCGTGCTCTGGTCGCTGAAGTTCACGGTCATGGGCGCCACACCGAGCGTCCGGTCGGCGCTGAACTCCGCCGCCGGAGCCGTGCCGTCGTTGAGCTGCACCAGATAGACGGCGCCGCGGTTCGGGCTGCCGTCGTCGTCGTTGCGGCAGCCGATGGCCACGTTGAAGAGCCCGTCGCCGGGCGAGCCTCCGAGGCGCACGACGGCGCTGCCGAACCAGTCGTACTGGTCGAGCGCGTAGGGCAGGTCGCCCGAGGTGTCGCCGATCTTGACCCACGACTTGACGGTGGCGTCGGTGTTCAGGAACAGCACGTAGACAGCGCCCACGTCGGCGTCCTGGTTCCCGGGCAGGCCGCCGTCGTCGTCCTTGACCGCCCCGACGAGAATGTCGGTGACGCCGTCGCCGTCCAGGTCGCCGAGGCTCGTCACCGAGGTCCCGAACTGGTCGACATCGTCGAGCACCGCGGTGAAGCCGCCCACGAGCTCGTTGATCTCGTGGGAAGACTTGACGCTGCCATTGGCGTTCAGGAACAGGATCCAGATCGAACCCTGGTTGAAGCCGCCGTCGTCGTCCAGCACCGAACCGACCACGAGGTCCGTGATGCCGTCGCCGTCGAAGTCCCCCAGGTTGGCCGAGCAATGGCCGAACCAGTCGCCCGGCTTCAGGCGCAGGCCGTCGGTCGAGCGGCTGATGCGCTTGTAGGCCTTGACCGTGCCGTCGCGGTTCAGGAAGAGCACGTGCAGCGCGCCGGTGTTGGTGCCGCCGTCGTCGTCCTCCGGGGTCCCGACCACGATGTCGGTGGTGCCGTCCCCGTCCATGTCGCCGAGCGACGTGATCGAACGCCCGAGCTCGTCGTGGATCTTCAGCGTGGCCGGGAAGCCACCCTGGGTAGCGCTGATCTTCTGCGAGCTCTTGACCGTCCCGTCGAGGTTCAGGAACAGGACGTAGACCGAACCCTTGTTCGTGCCACCGTCGTCGTCGTAGTTCGAGCTCACGACCACGTCGACCACGCCGTCCAGGTCGAGGTCGCCAAGGCTCGCCGCCGCGCGCCCGAACTGATCGCCTGGGTCGAGCCGCCCGGCAAAATTGCCCGACAGATCGCTGATCTTCGTCCACGCCTTCACGAAGCCGTTGGCGTGCAAGAACAGCACGTACACCGAGCCCTTGTCGATGCCACCGTCGTCGTCGGTGTGGGCGCCGACCAGGAGGTCGGTGATGCCGTCGCCGTCCACGTCGCCCAGGTTCACGATCGCACGACCGAACTGGTCTTCCTCGTCGAGCAGGGCCGTGAAGCCGCCCGAGGTGTCGCTGATCTTCTGCGCGTCGACCACGTGGCCGACCTGCGCGTGAAAAGCACCTGCGAAAAAGGTTCCTGCGGCTGCGCTGAGGACGAGCCGAGCTGCTGTTGACCTTCTCATTCTCTCCCTGCGGTGGCGAGCGGCTCGCCCCCCCGGCAAAGCACCGCTCGGGGAAAGATGCCCGAAGGGCGGAGCGCGTGCGGCGTGAGCGCGCGGAATCGGGGCCGGCCGGTCCCTACTTGCTCGCGCGCCGGGCGCTCAGCGCGCGCTCGAGCTCCTCCAGGTCCTGCACGCCGTGCGCCTTCAACCAGCGCAGCTCGCGCTCGGCGCCTGCGAGGTCGCCCTGGGCCACCTGCACCAGGGCCAGATTGAAGTGCGCGTCGGCGTGTGCGGGCTGCAGCGCGAGGGCCTTTCCGTAGAGCTCCCTGGCCTCGGCGTTTCGTTCCTGGCGCTGCAAGATCACCGCCCAGTCGAAGAGCGCTCCGAAGTGGCGCGGGTCGGCGGCCAGCGCGCGCTGAAAGAACTTCTCGGCTTCTTCCAGGCGCCCTTCGACGGCGCTCCGGCGCCCGAAGTCTTGCAGCAGATCGGCCGGCGCCGTGCGCACCACGGCCAGGCGTCCGCGGGCGAACTCTCCTGCCGGCTCCTCCAGACCCCGGGCACGCAGCCGGCTCTCGAAGAAATCGGCGTCGCTCGGGAGACCCGGGAACATCCAGCGCCCGGGAAAGGGCGAGGCCGCGTCGAACAGCGCGCCCTCACCCAGCTCGCAAAGGGCGCGGTCGGCCAGCAGCTGCTCGGCCGTCACTGGGCCGAGATAGAGCACGCGCAGCGCGCCGTTCGCATCCACCAGGAAGCTCGCAGGCAACGGCAGCCGCCGCTCGCGATCCAGCAGGATGCACTGCAACGCGTCCAGGAGCTCGAGCGTCGCCGGCGTGGCAGTAGCCCAGGGAAAGGGCCACTCGCGCTCGCGCAGGAAGGCGGCCGCGCGCGCCTGTTCCTCGAGCGGCTCGACCGAGAGCGCCAGGGGTGCCAGGCCGGCGCGCTCGAGCTCGGCCGCGTGGCCAGCGAGTTCTTCGAGCTCACCGGCGCAGGGCGCGCAGGTGGTCGAGAAGAGCTCGAGCAACACCGTCTTGCCCGTCCCGCTGCCCTCCCCGCCCGCCTTCAGCCCGAAGAGCCGCAGGGTCCTGCCATCCTCGGCCACCACCTCCAGGCGCGGCAAGTTCACGGGCCGCACGAGCGGAACGCGCGCGGTGAGCGAGACGGGCGGCGCGACGGGAGTCGACACCGCAAGGGGCTTGGCGCGCGTCAACGGCAAGGACTCGGCGCGGCCGCTGCCTTGCACGAGGCGCCACGCTTTTCCGGGCTCGACGCCACGGAACGGCTCCTCCTCGCCGCCCGGCCAGGTGACCAGGACCCCGGTGAGCTTCGAGGAGCCCGCCCCCAGTCCGACCGTGAGACGCGTGGAGGATTGCGCCAGGTATCCTTCGCCGGCACGCACGCCGCGCAGGAGCGTGCGCACGGCCCCGCCCCGTTCTTCCAGGGTCAGCTCGACGCGCGCTCCGATCGCGTCCCGATTGGCGCGCGTGCCGCGCAGCTCGAGCGTCACGCTGGCATTCGAGGTGCCCTGGTCGTTGCGCAGGAAACGCACGCGCGGCGCGGTGCGATTCGTGAGGAAGACGTCCAGGTCGCCGTCGCCGTCCCAGTCGGCCAGGGCCTGCCCGCGCGCATCGTCCGCGAAGTCGAAACCGGTGGCGGCCGAGACGTTGGCGAAGCCCGCGCCCGCGAGGTTGAGGAAGGCGCAGTTCTGCTCGCGGCCGGACCAGGAGTAGCCCCGGCGCAGGAGCTTGTTCAGCGCCGACCAGGACGCCCGGTAGCGCGCGGCAGCGTCCTCCGCGGGCGCAGCCTCGAGCGGGGATTGCGACACGACCTGCCGCCAGAAGAAGCTTCACAAGTCGTCGCTGAGCTCCTCCGTCAGGAAGCCGTTGGGCGACAGCAGGTCCTGCCAGCCGTCGTTGTTCAGGTCGGAGAACAGCGCGCCCCAGGCCCAGCGGCCCATGGCCACGTCCAGGGGACTGGGCGGTGTCACGTCGCGGAAGGTGCCGTCGCCCTGGTTGCGATAGAGCGTGTTGCCGCGCGCGTGGCGCTGGTAGTGCGCGCGCACCTCCGCAGGTGCCTCGTGCTGGAAGCGCTCCTGGAAGGCGATGCGGTTGCCGGCCGAGGAGTACATGTTGCTCACGTACAGGTCGAAGCGCCCGTCGCCATCGTAGTCGCCCCAGCTGACGCCCATGCCGGCCGAGATGTCGTCCGCGCCGCTCTCCGTGCTCACGTCGCGGAACGTGCCGCCGTCGTTCCGGTACAGGTTGTCGCGCCCGAAATCGTTGGCGACGTAGAGGTCGGGGTCGCCGTCCAGGTCGTAGTCCTCGAACGACGCCGCGAAGCTGAAACGACGGTTGTTCTGGTCGAGTCCGCGCGCAACGGTCGCGTCGATGAAGATCCAGTCGCCGCGGTTCTCGAAGAGCTTGTTGGGCTTGCCGTTCTGGGCGTCGTGGTACGGCACGGGCAAGGCCGAGTGGTCGTAGGGCGAGGCGTAGGCGCAGGCATAGAGGTCCAGGTCGCCGTCGAGATCGATGTCGGCGGCAGCCAGCGAGGTCGTGTCGGGCGCCTCGAACGCGGCCTGCAGCCAGAAGCGCGCGTGGCCGTCGTTGGCCAGCAAAAGCAGCCGATCGGCGGCGTTCACGACCAGGTCGCGATCGCCGTCGCCGTCGAGATCGATCAGCAGCGCCGAGCGCGAAAAGTCGAGCAGGTCGACCCCGGCCTCGGCCGAACGGTCGACCACCGTGCCGTCCGGGCGGTGCAGGAAGAGCTTGTTCGGCAGGCCGCCGGGCTGGCACAGGTACAGGTCCTCGAGGCCGTCCCCGTCGACGTCGCCGAGCGCGATCCCGGCCGCGTGCCCGAGCAGCGGGACGCCGAGGCGCGTGTCGAGCCGCGCGCGCCAGCTCGAGAGCCCGGGTACGAGCTGCTCCTGCCAGGCCGGGTTGGCGCCGAAGACACTCGCGCTGCAATCCGCGAAGAGCGCAGCGGAGCCCCGTGCCTCGACCTCCGCCTGGTCCAGGAAGCGCACGCCGGCGAGCTCCGGCAGCGCCTTGCCGCTCGGATCCTCGCGCCAGCGACATTCCCACCAGCTGCTGGACTGCACGACCTGCCCTTCTCCGTGGGCGCCGAGGACGAGCAGCGCCTGGGTGACGAGCCCGCCGCTCTGCGTCTCCACGTGCACGAACTTGAACTTGGCGTGGATCTCGTGCGCGCCCGCGACGAGCGCGCCGAGATGCCGCAAGAATCCCGCGCGCTCGGTCTCGAGCTCTTCGCGCGCGGCCGCCGGCGCGCGCACGCGGAACACCTCGTCCACGAACGTGTCCGCCAGCCGGGCGGGAAGCCGTGCGCGGAAGTCGGGCGCGAAGACTCCCGCCAGGAGCTGCTCGGCGTCGCCCGCGCTCGTCTCCAGGGCCTTGGCGATCTTCTTGAGCTGCGCACTGGCCGCGTCGGAACGCACCTCGCTGCTCCACCCTTCCACGCGCGGGTCCAGGGTCGCGAGGCACTTCCGCAGCGGCTCGCTCAAGCGCTCGAAGGGGTCACCGGGAAGCACCTCCAGCTCGTCCTGAGCTTGCAGGACTCCGAGCACGAGCCAGGCAGCAGAAGCGCGGGCCAGGAAGAGGTGCATCCGCTCCATGGTACGGCTTCGCCGTTCCTTGTTCGTTCTCGGGCCCGCCGGTAACCTGCCTCCCTCTTGCGGAGAGGTGGCCGAGCGGCCGAAGGCGCTTCATTGCTAATGAAGTGACTCCCAAAAGGGGTCCGCGGGTTCGAATCCCGCCCTCTCCGCCACTACGCTGGAGCGCGTGGAAGGGCAGTTCCTCTTGCTCGTGCTCCTGCTCGCGCCGCTCACGGCGGCCTGCCGCGCGGAGCGCTACATGTCGATCACCTCCGCGCCGCCGGGCGCCGCGGTGCGCCTCGACGACCAGCCCGTCGGCGTCACGCCGGTGCGCGTGCCGTTCGAGCACTACGGCACACGCCGCTTGACGTTCTACCTGCCGGGCTACCGCACTGCATCGCGCAAGGTGCGCCTGCGGGCGCCGTGGCATGCGCGCTTCCCCGTGGACATCCTGACGGAAGTGTTGCTGCCCCTCGGCCTGACGGATCGGCGCAGGGTCCACGAGGAACTGGTGCCCGGGCAAGAGGTCATGAGCGGCCCCAGCCTGCGCTCCGTGATCGAGCGCGCCAACTTCCTGCGCCAATCCGGGCCCGAGGGGCCGCGGGATCTGCCGGAACTGACGCCCGCGATCGTGCCCAGCGAACCGGAGCCCCCTCCAGGGGCAGACGCCGAGACCCCGGAACCGGACTCACAGGGCCCGCGCCTGCCGTGAAACCGCCGGAGCCTTCGTGCGCCGCTCCCGCGCGGCACCGCGCTTTCGAAGGCCGAAGAGCGCTCGTGATGGGCCTGGGCAGCTTCGGAGGCGGAGCGGGAGCCGCGCGCTATCTGGCAAGCCTGGGGGCCCGTGTCACGGTCACCGACCAGCGCTCGGCCTCGAGCCTGGCGCGCAGCCTGGAAGAGCTCGCCGACGTCCGCGTCGACTTCGTGCTGGGTGAACACCGGCGCGAGGACTTCGAACGCGCGGAGATCGTCGTGGTCAACCCGGCCGTGCGACCCGACCATCCGCTGCTCAGGACGGCGCGCGCCGCGGGGGCGCTGGTGAGCTCCGAGATGGAGCTGTTCCTGGAGGCCGTACGCGCACGCGTGGTCGCGATCACCGGGACGCAGGGCAAGAGCTCGACCGCGAATGCCACCCACGCCCTGTTGAAGCTCTGTGGTGCACGCGCACACCTGGGCGGGAACATCGGTGCCTCGCTGCTGCCGGCCCTGTCCGCGATCGGAACGGAGGACTTCGTCGTGCTCGAGCTCTCCTCCTACCAGCTCGAAGCGCTCTCTGGCGGCGCGGCCTCGGCGCGCGCCGAGGCCGTGGCGGTCGTGAACATCCTGCCGGACCACCTCGAGCGGCATGGCACGCTCGCGGCCTACGCCGCGGCGAAGCAGCGCATCCTCACCCTGCTCGAGCCCGGAGGCCACGCGCTCCTGCCCCTGGACGACGAGCGCTTCGCGGACTGGGAGGTCGCCGGAACGAAGCTCGGGTTCGCCACGCGCGACACGGGTCGTGGGCTCTTCTTGCGCGCCGGCGAGTTCCGCCTGGACGACGAGGTGCTCGGGCGCGTCGAAGACCTGCAGCTGCCCGGAGACTTCCAGCGCGCGAACGCCCTGGTCGCGCTGGGTCTCGCGCGCAGCCTGGGCCAGGCTCCCGCGGAGCTGGCGCGCGCCCTGCCCCATGTGCGTGGGCTGGAGCACCGGCTCCAGGATCTCGGGCTCTTCCGCGGACGACGGGTGATCGACAACGCCGTCTCGACCACGCCGGATTCGACCATCTCGGCCTTGCGCGCGCTGCCGGTGGGCACGGTGCTCGTGCTGGGCGGGAAGCAGAAGCGCTTGCCGCTGGACGAGCTTGCGCGCGTGGCGCGCGAGCGCGTCGCCGCCGCGGTCGCCTTCGGCGAAGCGGGCCCCGTCTTCGCGCAGGCGCTGCGCTCGGCGGGCGTTCCGGTCGAGGTCGTGCCCACGCTGGCCGAGGCCCTGCCTCTGGCTCTGGAGCGCGGCGCACCGGGAGCGCACGTGCTCTTCTCGCCCGCGGGCTCGAGCTTCGACGCCTACGCCAACTTCCAGGAACGGGCGGCGGCTCTGCGCGCGACGCTCCAGGGCCTGCGATGAGAGCCTGGTCGGCCCCCGAGCTCGAGCCGCTCGTCGCGCGGCTCGCGCCCTATGCGCACGCTTCCTTCGAACGCGCGGCGGGGCTGGCGGCGCGCCTGCACGCCGAGGAGATCTCGCCCGAGCACTGGCTGGTGGCCTTGCTGGCCGACGAGGGTTGCGCGGCGACGCGCGCGGTGCTGCACGCGTTCGCCGATCCGGAGACGATCGGTGTCGAGGTGCTGGCGCTGTGCGCAGGCATCATGGTCGTGGGCTCGGACCGTACCCTGCCCTTCTCGGTGCTCGGCGTCGAGGCGCTGCGCACGGCGCGCGCGGGTGCGGCGGCACGCGCCTGCACGCGCGTCGAGCCCAGCGACCTGTTCCAGGCGTCCGTCGTGCGCCTGACGCCGGAGCTCCGCGCGCGGCTCGCGCTCCTGCCGGCAGCCGTGCTCGATCTGGGTGTGCGACCCTCGCCGCGGGAGGGTGGCGAGGGACTGCCCGCCGCGGGTCCCCTGTTCCGCCACTTCTCGGCCAACGCCCTGCGCGCGCTGGGCACGGGTGGCCGGGTGGCGGCTGCACTCGGGCGCGACGCCATCGGTCCTGCGCACCTCGTGCTGGGTGCTCTCGAGGTGGACGATGAGCTACGCGAGCACACCGCCCTCACTCCGACCCGGGTGCGCATGGCGTGCTCGGGGCTGGACGAGGATCGGACGCCGCTCCCGGAGCGCCGCCTGGGGGGGGACGAGCGCCTGCGCGCGCTCCTGGGGGAGATCCCACCCGGAGCCGGGACCCTGGACGTGGTCGGCTGGATGCTCGCGCGCGGCAGCGAGGAGTTGATCGCGCTCCTGCGGCGCCAGAAAGTGACCTCGGCCCTCCTCGAGCGCTGCCGCGGCGTCTACCAGGATCCCCCCCCCGCTCCCTACCCGGAAACGCCCGTCCGGTAGTGGCCAGATTCTACCGGCTCCAGTTCCGGTCGAGGGCCGGACGAAAGTTCTCAGGAAGCGGGAGGTTCTCGACGACTGGAACAGGGTGGGCTATACCTGAATGGGTCCGGTCACTCGGCAAGACGCGTGACATGACGAAGGTTCCGCCTCGGCGATGATCATCTGCGAGCTCTGCAAGAAGCAACCCGCGACGGTTCACGTCACGGAGATTGCCCGTTCCGCGCAGCAGTCTCAGGTGCTGCAGAAGCACATGTGTGAGGCCTGCGCGAGTTCCCTCGAGCTGCCCACCGCTCCGGTGGTGCTCGCCAAGGGCCCGCCCGACATCTGGAAGCTGCTGCGCCAATCGGCCCAGAAGGCGCGCGCCGAGGGCAGCCTGGCCTGTCCCCATTGCGGCATGTCCTTGGCCGAGTTCCGCAGCAAGGGGCGCTTCGGCTGTCCGAAGGACTACGAGGTCTTCCGCGCGCACATCGAGCCGTTGCTGCTGCGGGTGCACAACTCTCAGACGCACCGTGGCCGGCTTCCGGGGCGAGACGAGGTCACGCTCCAGCGTTCGCGACACCTGTCGGAGCTGCGCTCGAAGCTGGAGACCGCCATCCGCGAGGAGGCCTACGAGAGCGCAGCCCGGCTCCGCGACGAGATCCAGGAGCTGGAAGCGCCTCCGAAGGCCTCCTGAACTCGCGCACGAGCGCGACTCCACCGGGCTGCTGGAAACACCGGGCCGCTGGAAACACGGGGCCGCTGGAAAAGCGTCCCGGGTCGGGGATAATGGCCAGCCGTTTCCCCGGGTTGGTGCCGCGCCCTAGCGCTCCGGTCGTGGACCGAAGGGGATGACGGTCAACCCCGGCCCCCTTGAAGGTCGAAGACGTAGGGACCATCCCCAGGCGTCCTCGAGACCCCCCTCGTCCGCGACGGAGCCAGACAAGCCCATGTTCGACCGCTTCACCGACCGCGCCAAGAAGGTCATGAACCTCGCTCGCCAGGAAGCGCAGCGGTTCAACCACGAGTACCTCGGGACCGAGCACATCCTGCTGGGCTTGGTGCAGGAGGGCAGCGGAGTCGCGGCCAACGTGCTGCGCAACATGAACATCGACCTGGCCAAGATCCGGACCGAGGTCGAGAAGCTGGTCAAGACGGGGCCCTCCATGGTCACCATGGGGCAGCTGCCCTTCACGCCCCGCGCCAAGAAGGTGCTCGAGCTCTCCATGGAGGAGGCCGGCAACCTGGGCCACAACTACATCGGCACCGAGCACCTGCTCCTCGGCTTGATCAAGGAGAACGAGGGCATCGCCGCCAAGGTGCTCACCAACCTGGGGGTGAAGCTCGAAGACGTGCGCGAAGAGGTGCTGGAGTTCCTGGGCGCCGAGCACGGTGAAGAAGAGGAAGAGGAGCAGACCGAACAACCCATCGGTGGCCAGCAGGCGACCGGCAAGAGCAAGACGCCCGCGCTGGACGCCTTCGGGCGCGACCTGACCGAGCTGGCGCGCGAAGGCAAGCTCGACGCCGTCATCGGGCGCGAGAACGAGATCGAGCGCGTGATCCAGATCCTCTCGCGCCGCACCAAGAACAACCCCGTGCTGCTGGGCGAGCCGGGCGTCGGCAAGACGGCCATCGTCGAGGGCCTGGCCCAGCGCATCATCAACGGCGAAGTGCCCGACATCCTGCGCGACAAGCGCATCGTCGTGCTCGACCTGGCCCTGATGGTGGCCGGCACCAAGTATCGCGGCCAGTTCGAGGAGCGCATCAAGGCCGTCATGACCGAGGTGCGCCGCGTGCGCGACGTGGTGCTGTTCATCGACGAGCTACACACCCTGGTCGGGGCCGGTGGCGCCGAGGGCGCGATCGATGCCTCCAACGTGCTCAAGCCGGCGCTCTCGCGCGGCGAGATCCAGTGCATCGGCGCCACGACCCTGGACGAGTACAGGAAGCACATCGAGAAGGACGGCGCCCTCGAGCGTCGCTTCCAGTCGGTCAACGTCGAGGCGCCCAGCCCGGACGAGGCCGTCTCGATCCTGCTGGGCCTGCGCGACCGCTACGAGGCCCACCACCGCGTGCAGTACACGGACGCGGCCCTGGCGGAAGCCGTGGAGCTCTCGGTGCGCTACATCACCAACCGCTTCCTGCCGGACAAGGCCATCGACGTGATGGACGAGGCCGGCGCGCGCGTGCGCCTGAAGAACATGGTGTCGCCGCCCGACCTGAAAGAGGTCAACACCAAGATCGAGGAGCTCGATCGCTCCAAGGAAGAGGCCGTCCACAACCAGGAGTTCGAGAAGGCCGCCAAGCTGCGCGACGACGCCTACCAGCTGCGCAAGCAGCGCGAGGAGCGCCAGAAGTCGTGGCGCTCGAAGCAGGCCGAGCAGGAGTCCTCGGGTCAGGTCACCGTGGACGACATCCGTGAGACCGTGTCCAAGATGACTGGCGTGCCGCTCACGCGCCTGGAGAAGGCCGAGGCCGAGCGACTGCTGCAGATGGAAGACGAGCTCGGGCGCGCCGTGATCCACCAGGATGACGCCATCAAGGCCATCGCGCGCTCGGTGCGCCGCTCGCGCTCGGGGCTGAAGGACCCGCGCCGTCCGATGGGCTCGTTCGTGTTCCTGGGGCCATCGGGGGTGGGCAAGACCTACCTCGCGAAGGCACTCGCCAAGTTCATGTTCGGCAACCAGGACGCCGTCATCGCGATCGACATGAGCGAGTACATGGAGAAGCACAACGCCTCGCGGCTGGTGGGTGCTCCTCCGGGCTACGTCGGCTACGAGGAGGGCGGCCAGCTCACCGAGAAGGTGCGCCGCCGTCCCTACAGCGTCGTCCTGCTCGACGAGATCGAGAAGGCGCACGGCGACATCTTCAACATGCTCCTCCAGATCATGGAGGAGGGGCGCCTCACCGACTCGTTCGGGCGCTACATCGACTTCCGCAACGTCATCCTGATCATGACGTCGAACATCGGCGCCTCGATCATCAAGAACCAGAGCTCGCTCGGCTTCCACAAGGCCTCGCCCGACCACGCCTACGAGGCGATGCGCGACCAGCTCATGGTGGAGATCGAGAAGTTCTTCCGCCCCGAGTTCGTC
>JANOGB010000195.1:0-8004 GCA_031413955.1 Planctomycetota bacterium
CGCCTGGCCACGCAGGCTGTCCAGGCAGGCGAGCAGGCGCTCACCCTCGTTGCGGGCGATGACCACCACGCCGACGTCGCCGAGGGAGGCCGCCGTAGGGCTCATCGCGACTCGGAGAGGTCGCGGCCGAGCAGGTTGAAGCGCACGAAATCGAACCAGAACCCGAGCGGCTCCCTGCGCGGGGCGCGCGTGGCGAGGCGCCGCAGGTTCCAGAGCGCGTTGCCGCCGGCCCAGGCGAGGTCGGCCAGGAGGCACACCACACGCCCGCGGTTCTTCAGGAAGTAGCGCCTGCGTGACTCGAACCAGTAGCGCGGCATGCGGCGCTGGACCTCACGGCCATCACTGGCCCCGGTCGCAGCCCCGGCCTCGTGCAGGGCGCCCGCCGAGGGCACGTACCACGACTCCCATCCGGCCCGCCACGCCCGCAACGAGAGGTCGACCTCCTCGAAGTACAGGAAGAAGCCCTCGTCGAACAGGCCGACCTCCTCCAGGACAGCCCGCCGGAGCAGGACGCACCCCCCCGAGAGCCAGTCGGTCCGGTGCGCCTCGGATCGAGGGGGGGGTGCGAGTCGCCAGCGGGAGAAGAGCCGGGTCAGCGGGCCGAAGTGCAGTCCCTCGTCGAGCTGGTTCAGGATGCCGGGGAAGCGGAAGGCCGTGGCACCCGACTGGCCAGGGCCTCTTTCGGTCCGGGGGCCTGCCATCCCGGCACGCGGATGGGCGGCCAGGAAGTCGACCATGGTGGAGAGCGCTCCTGGATAGAGGGCCGCATCCGGGTTGAGCAGCAGGAAGTAGTCGGGGGGGCTCGGCTCGGACAAGGCCGCACTCAGGACCAGGTTGTTTCCCGCGCCGAAACCCGTGTTGGACGGGTTTTCCACGAGCCGCGCCCAGCTCCCCCACCCCCGGCCCTCGATCGCCCCCCGCAAGCGCTCGTCCGAACCATCCCCCGATGCGTTGTCCACCACCGCCGCCCGCAGTTCGGCGAAGTGCCGGCGCTCCGTCTCCAGGGAGGCCAGGCAGCGAACGGCGAGCTCCGGGGTGCGGTAGTTGACGGTCACCACCAGGACGCGGGCTGTCGAGGAGGGGGGCGGAGCAGTGCACATCGGGGCCGACCTGCAGAAGGGCCTTCCGGCACCAGTCTTGACCGCAGAGCGGGGTCGAATGGGTACCGGTTTCCCTGGATCGGCAGGGACCTTCCCCGGGGTGTGCACCCCCCTCGATTTTTGGAAAGAGATCCCGTTTCTCTGCCCCTGGCGAGGAAGGCCCAGCTATCATCCGAACGGTCAATCCCTCGAATGCAGCATTGGTGGAACTGGAACGGCTCTGACCTCGTCCTGGAGTCTTGACTCGAGGCCCCGCCTCGAACCCCGGGTCGCGGTACGGTTTCCGTGCCACCCAATGTGAACGCAACTCTGCGTGCGCACCGAGGCGTCTTCACCCTGTCAATCATTCTCTCAGAGAAGAGTGCATCCCTTAGAAAGGTGAACATGATGGTTCCCAAAACGTCCCTGATTCTCGCTGGTGCCGCCCTGGCCTTGTTCGGGGCAGCCACCAGCGCGCAATCTCAATCGGGCAAGGTCTTCGCGCGCTACAACAAGCCGCTGAAGTCCGTGACCCTCGACCTGGATACGGGCACGATCACCCGTGGTCCTTCGGTCAGTAATCGTGTAGGCGCGACCGTAACCGACTTCGACAACAACGACCTCGGTGGGTTCGTTGGCGTCGACACCGGAAACGGCTTCTGCAAGTGGATCGACTCGGCCGTCAAGGGCACGGGCCTCGGCCGAACCGCTGGCGTGAGCAACAGCAGTGACCTGATGAACAGCATCGTCTTCGCCTACTGCTCGGCGAAGCTGACGCCGGGTTCGGGCGGTCCGGGCGGCACGATCGGCCTCCACTTCTACGAGGGCTACACCCTCTTCGGTGGAGCGGCCACGACTGCTGTGGCGCACTTCACGCTGAGCGGTCTGCCGGGCAACAGCGCGAGCTCGTCCTTCTTCGGCGGCTTCAACTGCATCTTCCTTCGGGTCCAGTTCGCGCAGCTCCTGTGCTTCGCGGACGGCGCCATCGGTTACGGCTGGAAGTTCATCGACGCAGGCACCGGCACCGTCAACCCGCTGGGCGCAGTCCTCGCGGGCACGTGGCCGTTCCTCTCCTGCACGGTGAGCTGCTCAGCCACGATCCTGCAGGTCGACAACCAAGGCATGACGGACGCGATCGACGAGTACTGCCCGCCGTCTTCGTTGCTTGCAACGTTCACGTTCGGCACGACCAGCGGTTCGTTCACCTCGATTTCCATGGCGATCGACGAGGTCACCGACTTGACCTCGACGATTGCAGGGTGCTTGGGCAGCCCGGCCGCCCTGGACGTTCTGACTGCGACCCCGGCAACGGTCGGTGCCGCCTGGACGGCCACGCTGACGATCGGCAACACCAGGAGCACCACCAGCAACTGGACGCTCTTCTTCGGTGGCACCGGTATCTCCAAGCCCACGGGCTTCCTCATCACCCAGATTCCGTCCCCCGGCAACAACTTCGGCACCAACAAGGCCGGACGTCGTCTGCTGTGTGACATCGATGGGACGAACCCCGCTGGCTTCTGCTCGGGCGTCGCGATTGGGACTGCTTCGGGATCCTCGAGCTCCTGCGCGGGCGCGATTCCCAAGAAGCTCAGCCTGATCTGCAACGCATGGTGCGGCCAAGCCGTTGTCGTCGGCGGCGTCGCCGGCGGTGCAACCGGTGGTGGTAACCGTCGTCTGTCGAGCGCCGTCAACGGCATCGTCGGGACGAACTAAGGTTTCGCCTCTGCTCTCCGCTCCGGCATGAGCCGGAACGGATGCGCTTCGGGGGCCGCAGCCGCTTGGCTGCGGCCCCTTTTAATTTATGCGCGCGAGAGACCGCCGAGGGCGCGAGAGTCGTTCGGGAAGGGAGGAAAGGAAGAGGGGTGAAGGCCGCGTCTCCGCGGATCCCTGCCCTCAAGCGCTCGCCGCGCTGGGCGAGCCCCACAGTCCGAAAGGACTGGCCGCGTCCACGCGCACGCGCACGGTCGTGCCGAGCAGCGCCGCTTCGCCGGCGAAGCTCACCGACAGATGGTGGCGGCACCGACCGCGCACTCCCCGCCCCTGGCCGAGGAGCTCCTCGACGAAGACCTCGAGCTCCGCACCGATGCGCTGCTGATGCCTGGACAGCGCGACCCGTTCCGCGGCCCGCAGGAGCTCTTGATTGCGTGCCTTCTTGACTTCGCTCGGGACGTCGTCGGCGAGCTCGTGCGCGCGGGTTTCGGGCCGCGGGCTGTACTGGAAAACGTAGTTCTGGAGCGTTCCGAGCTCCTCCAGGAACGACACGGTCGCCGCGAAGTCCTGCGCGCTCTCGCCGGGAAAGCCCACGATCCAATCCGAGCCGAGCTCGAGGTCCGGCACGGCCGCCTTCAAGAGCGCGACCCGCCCACGATAGAGATCGCGGGTGTACCCGCGACGCATGCGCCGCAAGACGTCGTCCGCACCGGATTGGGCAGGCAAGGGCAGGAAGCGATCGACCTTGCCGCACTCCGCGATGGCGCGCGCCAGGGCCCGGGTCACATAGCTCGGGTGCAGCGTGATCAGACGGATGCGCTCCAGGCCCTCGAGCGCTTCCAGCGCATGGAGCAGGTCGGCCAGGGCCGGCCGCCCGCCGCGCCCCTGGCCGCGCGGCTGGAGCGGCGCCGGAGCCAGCAGATCCTCGCCATAGGCGTTGACCGTCTGCCCGAGCAGCGTGATCACCTTGGCGCCTCCCGCCACCATCCAGCGCGCCTCGGCGAGGAGGTCCGCGATGGGCCGGCTCTGGACCCGCCCGCGGACGCGCGGAACGATGCAGAAGCTGCAGTTCAGGTCGCAGCCGCGCATCACCGTCAGATAGCCGGCCGTTCCGCCGGCGTACTCCTCGCGTCCACGATCGACGGCGACGTTCTCGTCCAGCCCGACTTCGAGCAGGCGCTGCTCGCGCGGGGCAAGACCCTGTGCACGCCGCGCGCGCACCTCGGCCACCAGCTCGGGCAGGTGCTGGATCTTGCGCGTGCCGCACACCAGATCGACGTGGCCCGCTCGCCGGAAGATCTCGCCCTCCGCGCGCTGCGCCATGCACCCCAGGACCCCGACCACGAGGTCCGGCCGCCTGGCCTTGGTCGCACGCAGCTCCCCCAGCCAAGAGAACACGCGCTCCTCGGCGTGCTCGCGCACCGAGCAGGTGTTGAAGAGGACCACGTCGGCCGTCTCCATCTCCTCGCTGAGGCGATAGCCGTGCGCGCGAAAACGCCCCTCGACCAGCAGGGAATCGTACTTGTTCATCTGGCACCCGAACGTCACCACGTGGACGCTGGGGGCCGCAGCGGGCGCACCGTTCTCGGGCTCGGCACGGGTCTGGACGCGGGGCAGGCTCATCGCGAGCCGCGGATTCTACCGGGTGCGAGCACGCCGGGCCTAGTCCGGGCTAGTCGGCGTTGTAACGGTAGACGCCCCGCTGTCCGGCGGTCTCCTCCACGGCAAAGGCGAGGGAGTGCACGACGAGCTCGGGGTAGCGGGCGCGCAGGCGCTCGAGCAGCCGGCGCGCGAGCAGCGTGGAGAGGTTCTCGGCGCTGGTGTTGTTGATCGGCAGGAGCAGCACGTCCTCGGCTGGCGCAGCGTAGTAGCGCTCGCGGTAGCGCACCTCGATCACGCCGTCCGCGCGCCGCTCGACGCGCAGCTCGGGGTGCTCGCCGGGCAAGATCCAGTGTTCGTCCAGCTCGTCCACGAGCTCGCGCACGAGCGGCTTGATGTGCTGGAAATCCAGCACGAGGCCGAAGCGCGAGAGCATGGCCTCCAGCGTCACGTATACGCGGTAGTTGTGCCCGTGCAGGCGCTCGGCGGAGCCGTCCGGGAAGATCAGGAAGTGAGCCGCCGAGAACTTGAGGTACTCCTTCTCGACCTCGATCGACCAGCGCTCCATACAGTCGCGAGCCTAGCGCGCCCGCGCGCCACCGCCTAGCCCGGCCGGGCGGCCGCCAGCTCAGCGCAGGCTACGCCCGCAACCTAAAACGCACCGCGGAGACACGGAGGACGCGGAGTCTCACGGAGGAGAAGAATGGGCCTCCGGATCGTCGACTTGCGGAGAGCCGAAGCCCCGGAGGCCCCAACCTCTCTGTACTCTACCTCCGCGCTCCTCCTCCTCCTCCTCCGAGACGCCGCGCTGCGTTTTCCTGCTGCGAGAATCCTCGCGTCACGCGAGAACTTCTGGTTCTAGTAGCCCAGCGCGGGCTTCGCCCGCAACCCAAGCCAACCACCGAGGCGCAGAGGGCGCGGAGCCTCACAGAGGGAGAACAAGGAAAGGGGCCTCCGGATCGTCGACTCCCGGAGAGCCGAAGCCCCGGAGGCCCCATCCTCTCTGGATTCTCCCTCCGTGCGTCTCTACGTCCTCTGCGCCTCTGTGGTCCTGCTGATTCTTGCTCAGCCAACAAGCGGTTCGGCGATAGAAGATCAGCTCTTGGTCTTGCCCGAGCCGCCCTTCTTCGCGTCCGTCTTCGAATCGTTCTTCTTCGAACCACCCGAGCTCGAGTCGCTCTTCTTGCCCCCGTCCGACTTCCCGTCCGAGCTGCCGGACTTGCCCTTTCCTTTGTCCTTGCCCTTGCCAGCGGTGGACCCCCCGCCGGACGCGCTGGCGGAGGCGAGGCTGGTCGAGCTCACCGCGACCACCGGCGACTTCCCGGCGGGATCGGACACGAAGGCGTTGCCCCAGCCGTCGACCTGGTACGCCACGGCCGCGGGCAGGAAGCCCGTGCTCACCAGGCGCGAGAGCAGTGTCGAGTACTTGGTCGAGAGCGGGTCGTCGGGCAAGTACTGGGCGTTGTAGAGCCCGATCGCCCGATTCAGCGTATCGAGCTGGGCCAGCGTTTCCTCGCGCCGGATCGGAGTCACATCCACGCTGAAGACGATGTCGTTCTCGTCGCCGAGCTTGCCACCCTCAGCGGGGCTACGGAGCTCGAGCAGCGAGGCACCCTGGGCCTGGAAGACGTAGGCCCCTGCCCAGGCGTCCACCTCGACGTCGCTCGTGCCGGACCAGGGCTCGGTGGTGCTCACGCTCAAGTAGGGTCCGGCCCAGCCGCTGGCCGTCGGATCGCTGCCGAGGACCTGCACACTGGTCGGCAGGCGGCCGGTGTCACGGAAGTACTCGAGCGCGGCGGCGGCGATCTCGTCGAGCTCCGCGCGCGTGTCTGCCCGCGCTCGCGAGTTGAAGAACTTCGAGGCCATCGGCACGGCCGCACCGGCCAGGATCGCGAGGATGGCGACGGCGATCACGATCTCGATCAGCGTGAACGCGCGCCGGTGGAAGGGACTGTGGAAGGGTGCCAGGGACATGCGGGTTCTCCTCGGAAGGATCAGTGGATCGACTCCATGAGCTGGAACATGGGCAGGAGCGCGGCCAGCAGCAAGAAGGCCACGATCACGCCGGCGATGACCAGCAACGCGGGCTCGAGCAGCGCGAGCATGCGCTTGACGCTGCGCGGGATCTCGGTGTCGTAGTGGCTTGCGACGCGTTCGAGACAACCATCCAGGTCACCGGCGCGCTCACCGACCGAGACGAGCTGCACCAGCAGCGGATCCACGACCTTCTCCTCCGCCAGCGCCTGCGCAAGCGCCTCGCCCCGACGGATGCGCTCGCGCGCGCGCGTGAAGGCCGCCGCCATGTGAGCGTTGCCACAGGCGCGGGCCGAGGTGTCCAGGACCGTGAAGATGTCGCAGCCCGCGGCCTGCAGGATGGCGGCCGTGCCCGCGAACTTGCTGGTGGCGAGCGCGCGTGCCACGGGCCCGAGGACCGGAAGGGACACCACGGCTCGATCCAGCAGCGCGCGTCCGCGAGACGAGCGCAGGGTGTACACGAGCGCACCGATCGTGGCGGCCAGCAGCGTCGCCAGGAGGATCGCGTGCGCGTGCATGGCGTGCGAGACCGCCAGCACGAAGCGCGTCTGCGCCGGCAGCTCGGCCTCTCCGCCCGGGAAGAGCGTCACGATGCGCGGCAACAGGAAGAACAGCAGGATCCCGATCAGCCCCGCCAGTGCGCAGGCGAGCAGCGCCGGGTAGATCAGGGCCTGGATGGTCGTGGCGCGCATGCCGCGCACCCATTCGAGGTGCGACGCCATGCGCACCAGGACCTTGTCGAGGGCTCCGGACGCCTCGCCGGCCACGACCGAGGCGCGGTACACGTCCGGGAAGGAGCGCGGGTACTGGGCCAGGACGGCCGAGAACGGCTGGCCGGCTTCCAGGGCGCCGATCATCTCGCCCAGGAGTCTCTGCGTCTGGCGGCCCGGCGCGCGCGCGCGAATCCCGGCGAGCCCCTCGAGCAGCGGCAGCCCGGCCGCGGTCACCGTCGCGAGCTGGGTAGTGAAGAGGATCAGCTCCGCGCGAGGCAACGAGATCGGTCGGGTCCGCGCCTCGCCTCCGACCCTCGTGACGCGCGTGAGCACCAGGCCCTGGCCATCGAGGCGTGCGTCGAGCTCCAGCTCGTCGGCCGCCCAGGCCTGGCCCGTGACCGCCTTGCCGAAGGCGTCGGCCGCTACGTATTCAAACGCCTGCACGCTCTTCCGCCGTCAGGAAGTGGGCGCGGCTGACGCGCTGCACCTCCTCCAGGGTGGTGGCCCCCGCCAGCACGAGCCGGCGGCCGTTCTCGTTCATCGTGCGGTAGCCCTGGGTCCGGGCCAGCTCCTCGAGCTGCGCCGTGCTCACGCCCGCGCGCAGCGCATCGGCCGTGCGCGCGTCCGGGAAGAAGAGCTCGATCAAGGCGGTGCGCCCGCGGTAGCCGCTGCCGTCGCAGGCCGAGCAGCCGCGCCCGCGTTGCAGCAGCACGGGCTCGGTGGTGCCGAGCCAGGCCAGGTCCTTCGCCTCGGCCGGGACGGACTCGCGGCAGGCCGCGCATACCTTGCGCACCAGGCGCTGCGACAGCACGCCGAGCAGCGCGTCGAGTACGAGGTAGGACTCGATGCCCATGTCCACCAGGCGCGGG
>JANOGB010000196.1:0-3835 GCA_031413955.1 Planctomycetota bacterium
TCTCCGAGAGCGAGGAAAGGAGCAAAGAGGCAGAGCCGGGCTGGAGCCCGGCGCTCCCGGGTGAACCAGGAGACCCTTACCCCACCGTCAGCCAGGCCGGCGCGTTCTTGGTCGCCGTGCCGCCGGTGACGACCACGATGCCGGAGTCGCTGACGGTGAAGCGGCGCCGGTCCTCCTCGGGATCGAAGCCGATGCGCGCGCCGGGCGGGATCTGGATCCACTTGTCGATGATCGCGCGGCGCACGCGCGCGTCGCGGCCGATGGTGCAGCCGGCGAAGACGATCGAGTCCTCGATCAGGGCCTTCTCCTCGACGCGCACGCGGTTCGACAGGATCGAGCGGCGCACCTTGGCGCCCGAGACGATGACGCCGGGACACATCAGCGAGTCCACGACCTCCGACTTCTTGCCGTCGTACTCGTCGAAGATGGTCTTCGCCGGCGGGTCGTTGTGCCACAGCGTGTAGATCGGCCAGTCGAGGTCGTACAGGTTGAACTGCGGCGACACGCTGCACAGATCCATGTTGGCGTCGAAGTAGGCCTCCAGCGTGCCTACGTCGCGCCAATAGGGCTCGAGCTCGGGGAACTGCATGTCCTGGAAGCGGTGCGCGAAGACCGGCGCCTCGCGGATCATGGCCGGGATGATGTCCTTGCCGAAGTCGTGGCTCGATTCGCTGCCGCGCTCGGCGTCGGCCTTCAGGCGCCGCACGAGCTCGGCCGTCTCGAAGATGTAGATGCCCATCGAGCCGAGCGCGAACCCGGGTGCGCCCGGGATCTCCTTCGCCTTGCGGGGCTTCTCCTCGAACGAGACGACGCGGTTGCTCCCGTCGACCTCGAAGATCCCGAAGCGCTGGCTCTCGGTGACGGGCACCTTGACCGCGCCGATCGTGAGCACGGCCTTCGTGTCGAGGTGCTGCTCGAGCATGCGCCCGTAGTCCATCTTGTAGATGTGGTCGCCCGAGAGGATGAGCACGTGGCTCGGCATCTCGTCCTCGAGCGTGTCCAGGTTCTGGTAGATGGCGTCGGCCGTGCCCTGGTACCAGGTGCCGGTCTTCAGGTGGTGCGGCGGACGCACGGTGATGAACTGCGACAGGCGCCGCGGCAGGAAGTTCCAGCCGAAGCGGATGTGCTCCTCCAGCGAGCGCGCCAGGTACTGGGTCAGCACGTGGATCCGGCGCAGCCCGGAGTGGATGCAGTTCGAGAGCGTGAAGTCGATGATGCGGTAGGCGCCGCCGAAGGGCACGGCGGGTTTGGCGCGCTTGGAGGTCAGCGGCATCAGGCGTTCGCCCTGTCCGCCCGCAAGGATGAAGGTCAGGGTCTCGCGGAGCTCGGTCGGCAGCGACATGCGGTTCCTCAGGCCACGCGGGTGTTTCGGCCCAGAACCGTGTAGCGGGCCGCGCGCGTGGAACTCCCAGGATGACGTGTGAGGATCGCCGTGGATACCCTCGGCATCCTTGTGGAGCGCCACACGAGCCCTCTACGCTGAGCGGCGCTGACCGAGATGATCCGTGCCTTCTTTCTCCCCGGGAACGCCAGGCTCCAGCCTGGCTCTTGTCTTCCCTCTTCTTCCTCCTCGGAATTCTCGGCGGACGAAGAAAGACCCCAGAGCCAGGCTGGAGCCTGGCGTTCCCGGCGGAGAAACACCGCCTGCGGAGGTTCACGATGCGCGTCCTGATGCTCGGCTGGGACTTCTCGCCGCGACTCTCGGGCGGCGTGGGCAGCGCATGCCAGGGGCTGGCCGGCGCCCTGTCGCGCGCGAGCGAGGGCACCGAGGTCCTGTTCGTCTTGCCGCGCCTGCGCGGGGACGAGGAACCGGAGAAGGTCCGTCTCCTGTCGGGAGATGCGCTGCAGGCGGCCCAGGCTGCGCCCACGCCCATCCCCGAACGACCGCGCCGGGAAGCGCTCGTCGCGGCCGCGCCCGGCCCGTCGGTGTCGGCGGCGGCGGCGGCGGTCGCGCCGACCCCGGAGCCGGCTCCCGCACTGCCGGCGGCGGCCGAGGTGTTACGCATGCTCGCGATCGACAGCCCGCTGCGCCCCTATCTCTCGGAGCGGGACTACGACGCGGTCGTGCGCAAGCTGCTCGCGCGCATCCGCGAGACGCCTGCGCCACTCATGTCCCAGCCCGAGGCCGAGATCCGGGAGGTCAGGCTCCCCGCGCGCGGCAGGGCGAGGAGCGCGCCGACGCCTGCCTCCCGCTCCACGGCGCCGGCCGCCGCCGCCACGGCGGAGACCCGCACCGTGCCCTATGGCCGCACCCTGCTGTCCGAGGTCGAGCGCTATGCGCGCACGACCCTGGCCCTGGTTTTGGGCAAGACCGGCCTGGGTGAAACGGGCGAGAACGGACAGCCCGCGAGCTTCGAGGTGATCCACGCCCACGACTGGATGACCTTCCCGGCCGCCCTGCTGCTGAAAGAGCGCACCGGGAAACCGCTCGTCGTGCACTTCCATTCCTCGGAAGCCGAGCGCCGCGGCCCGCTCGCCTCGGGCGACGTGCGCGCCATCGAGCAAGCAGCCATCGACGCGGCCGAGCGTGTCCTGTGCGTCTCGGAAGCGAGCGCGCGCGTGCTGCGCAGCCACTACGCCGTCGAGTACGCCAAGGTGCGCGTGCTGCACAACGCCTTCGCGCCGCTCGACGCGGCACGGCAGTCGGAGCGCGCGGAGCCGGTCGTGCTCTACCTCGGCCGCCTGAGCGAGCAGAAGAGCCCGGACGTCTTCCTGCGCGCCGCGGCGCGCGTCGCAGCCCGCCATCCGACGGCCACCTTCGTCCTGGCCGGCGAGGGCGAGCTGTATCCCGAGCTCGCGGCCCTGGCCGAGGAGCTCGCTCTCACGGGCAAGGTGCGCTTCACGGGTTTCGTGAGCGGCGAGGAGCTGGCGCGTACGTACGCCGGCGCCGACGTGTACGTGCTCTCCTCGGCGGCCGAGCCCTTCGGCATCAGCGCGCTCGAGGCACTCTCGCTCGGCGTCCCGACCATCGTGCCACGCGGCGCCGGAGTGACCGAGGTGGTGAGCAGCGTGCTGTGCTTCGAGCCCGGCGACGTCGCCGATCTGGCGGAGAAGATCGTCGGACTGCTGGAACGTCCGGCGCTGCGCTCGCAGCTCTCCGCGGCCGGCTTGCGCGAGGTGAAGAAGCTGCGCTGGGATCGCCCGGCCCGCGCCCTGCGCGGCATCTACGACGAGCTCGCGGGGCCATGACCGCGGTCGTCTTCTACTTTCAGTGCCACCAGCCCGACCGGCTGACTCGTTATGGCTACGAGGACGTGGGGCGCGCGAGTGGCCGGCCGTACTTCGACGACGAGCTCAACAAGCTGATCGTCGAGCGCGTGGCCGAGCGCTGCTACCTGGCCATGAACGAGGTCCTGGCCCAGGCCATCGCCGACACGGGCGGGCGTTTCCGCTGCTCGTTCGCGCTCTCGGGCACGCTGCTGGAGCAACTCGAGCGCTGGGCTCCGAAGGCGCTCGACAGCTTCGTGGCCCTGGCGCGCACGGGCGCGGTCGAGTTCGTGTGCGAGACCGGCTACCACTCGCTGGCCTCGGTGGCCGAGCCCGTTGCGGGAGACATGGACGAGTTCGCGGCCCAGGTAGAGGAGCAGAAGAAACGCCTCAAGGACCTCTTCGGCGTCGTCCCGAGCTCGTTCCGCAACACCGAGCTGATCCTCGACAACCGCATCGCCAAGAGAGTCGAGGAGCTGGGCTTCGCCTGCCAGCTCGGCGAGGGCGTCGACCGCCTGCTCGAGTGGCGCAGCCCGCGACGCGTGTACCGCGCCAAGGGCTGCCGCAAGCTCAAGCTGCTCTTGCGGGACTATCTTTTCTCCGACGACATCGCCTTCCGCTTCAGCAA
>JANOGB010000197.1:0-1798 GCA_031413955.1 Planctomycetota bacterium
CAGGGTCGGGTCGGCGGACGCGCAGGATCCTTTAACGTCCGTAGAAGAAAAGCACGCAGGCGCGCAGGGTCAAGTACCCGACCACCAGCCAGACCACGAACTGGTGCTTGACGAGGAAGCGGCCGGCGCGCTCGAGCGGCCCCTCGCGGTAGGCTCCCACGGGTTCTCGATCGAGGTAGGCCGCGACGTCGCGCGCGAGCTCGAGGGCCGATGGATAGCGCTCGGCCGGCTCTCGCTGCCGCGCACGGACAATCACGGCTGCGAGCGGCCGCCGGAGGTTCGCGAGCTCGAGTGCTCCCTCCGCGGTCGGGCCCCGTCCGGTGGCGAGGAACGCGAGGATCCCGCCGAGCGCGTACACGTCTGCGCGCGCGTCGATCTGACCGGGTAGATGCGGAGCCGAGCCCGGTGCCTCCTGTTCGGGCGCCATGAAGCCCGGCGTCCCCGCGGCGGAGCTCGCGTGCGTGCTCCCCGCCGGCGCGTTCTTCGCGGCGCCGTCCTCGAGCGCGCCGGCGATGCCCCAGTCCATGACGTAGAGCTCGCCGAGCGGTCCGAGCATGACGTTCTCGGGCTTCAGGTCGCGGTGCACGACGCCCTGTCCGTGCGCATAGGCGACGGCCTCGCACAGGCGCAAGAACAGGCGCAGCGCCGCGTTCCCCGTGCCGACGCCGGCGCGCGCAAGCGTCTGCCCATGCACGAACCGCATCACATAGTAGGCGCGCCCGTCGGCCAGCTCGCCGATCTCGTGCACGGGCGGGATGCTCGGGTGCTCGAGCGCAGCGACCGTCTTCGCCTCGCGGCGCAGGTGCTCGGCCAGTGCTGCGGGCGCGCGCGACTCGTGCACCACTTTGATGGCCACCTCGCGCTCGAGCGCGCGGTCTCGGGCGCGGTAGACCGTACCCATCCCGCCCGCCCCGACCTTCTCGAGCACCTCGTAGCGCCCTCCGGGAACTTCCGGGCGCGAGGCGACCTCCGCCAGGCGCGCGAGCGACTCGTCGGAGAGCGGCTTCACGTCCAGCCTTCGCCGAGCAGCACGCGCAGCTCGGCCTGGAACTCCTCGTCGTCGGCCGTCTCCTCGCGCAGGCGTGCGAGCAGGATGGCCCGCAGCGCGCGCCGCGCCGCCGCGAGGTGGTTCGTCACCGCGCTGACCTCGAGGCCGAGGTCGCGCGCGAGCTCCTCGTACGTCGGCCGCGCGTCTGGACCGTCGGCGAGGTCGTAGCGGCGGAAGATCGCGGCACGCGCGACGTGGCCATGCTCATCGAACGAGCGTTCGAGCTCCGCCAGCGCGGCGGTGAAGAGACCCCGGCGCCATTCGGCGTCGAACCAGGCCTCGACTGAATCACTCGCGAGCGGCTCGCTGCCGACGAGCTCGCCCTCCGCTCCCTCGAAATCGAGTGCGAGCAAGGGCGCGCCCCCGCCGCGCTTCTCGCGCCCGCGGGCCTTCTGCTCGTTGGCCACGAAGCCGTCGAGGGAGAGGCGCAGGAAGCTGCGAAAGCTCCCCCGGCGCGCGTCGAAGCTCGCCAGCCACTCCTTCTCGAACGCGCGCGCCAAGAAGCCCTGCGTCAGGTCCTTCGCGTCCTCGTTCCCCTTGCGAAAACGCAGCCGCACGTACTTGTAGACTGGCCTCCAGTACGAGCGCACGAGCACTTCGGCCGCCCGCGCACGCTCCGCCGGCGCGCCCGAGCGCATGCCCGCGACGAACGACGGGCGCGTCGTGGGGAAGGCCGGCGAAGGTCCACCCATCTCGGTGTCGGAGCTCACGGCAAGGGACAACGCTGGGTCAATGAGACCACCCGGGCCC
>JANOGB010000198.1:0-19669 GCA_031413955.1 Planctomycetota bacterium
AAATCGCTTCCAACTGCGACCCCCTTTTCGCGTCCAATCGGGACCCCTCAGCGGCGTTGGTTCAGGCTTGTCCCGGTAGCGAACAGGAGGGACCCGCGCGGAGCGGAGTGACCGCCACGAGTCCGACGGAGCGCAGCGCGGGAGGTGCCTGTTTGCCCACCGGGGCAAGCCGGGGTGACGGTCAGGTGCGGTTTTTGAATCGCCAGCTATCGTTGCCGGTCTCGATGATGTCGCAGTGGTGGGTCAGGCGATCGAGGAGGGCGGTCGTCATCTTGGGGTCACTGAATACGGTCGGCCATTCGCCGAAGGCCAGGTTGGTGGTGACGATGATCGAGGTGCGCTCGTAGAGCTGGCTGACGAGGTGGAAGAGGAGTTGCCCACCGGCTTGGGCGAAGGGCAGATAGCCCAGTTCATCGAGGATCAGGAAGTCCATGCGGGTCAGCTGACCCGCGAGCCGACCTTGATGACCGCTGCGGGCCTCGGTCTCGAGGCGATTGACCAGATCCACCACGTTGTAGAAACGGCCGCGGGCGCCCGAGCGGATACAGCTGCGGGCGATGGCGATGGCCAGATGACTCTTGCCGGTGCCGGTGCCGCCGACCAGGACGGCGTTGCGCTGCTGAGCGAGGAAGCCACCGCCGGCGAGGTCATGGACCAACGTGGCGTTGATCGGCGTGCCCGCGAAGTCGAAGTCATCAAAGTCCTTGGCCAGCGGCAGCCGGGCGATGGTGAGTTGGTACCGGATCGAGCGCGCCTGCTTCTCACTGATCTCGGCGCTGAGCAGATCCCCGACGACCCGTTGGGGCTCGTGCTGGCGTTTGACGGCCGTGGCCATGACCTCGTCGTAGGCGGCCTTCATGCCATAAAGCTTGAGCTCACCCATGAGTTCGAAGAGTTGCGAGCGTTCCATCAGGTGGTCCTCCGGAGACTGTCGTAACGGGCACAATCGCTCAGCGGCGCGTGGCGCAGAGGCGGGCCCTTTCGCCGGCCGTGGCTTCCCCTTTTGCTCGCACGTATACTCGAGCGCTTGCCCTGTAACGAATCGAAGCCAGCTGGACACGAGCTGGCAGCCGTTCTCCGCCCGTTTCCGCGCCTGACTCGCTTGTCTCCACCTTCCACCTTCCAAGACAGATGACTTCGGAACTGGTCACCCGCGGTGCCACCCGCCCGACTCGCGAGCAGCTGCTGGCCGATTTCGGCGACGAGTACCTCTCTATCCAGTCGCTGTTCCAGTTCTGCTTCGTTCCCGGCGGACGCCTGAGCCTGCTCAAGGAGCTCACGCCGGTGGAGGAGTGGGGCATGAACAACTTCGTCCTGCTCAAGTACCTGGCCGTGCACGTCCGCCTCGCGATCGAGCAGGGGCGCTACGTGTGGAACGGCGACCAGGTCGTGCTCACGGCCGGACGGCTCTTCTCGACCAAGGGCGTGCCGCTCTACATCGGTCTGGTGCGGAACAGTACACCCGACGAGAACCCCTGGGTCCTCAACTGGGTCGGCGAGCGTCCGAGCACGGCCGAGCTGCCCGAACCCGCGGATCTGGGCGAGTGGCCCGTGCTCGATCCGCGCAACGAGGTCGTGATCGCCTGTGATTTCGCCTCGGAGGAGCGCCGCGCCAAGCTCGGCTCGCTGGCCGAGGCCGCGTTGGTGGTGCAGAGTTCGGCCATCGCCGGCGCGGTGCACTGGTCGTTGCACCGCAACCTCGCCGTGCGCCAGATCCACGGCGGAGGCCGTGGCTTCTTCGTGCCGGTGTACCTCACGAGCCGTGATGACCTGACCGTGGCTCCGGAGCTGGTCGCGCCCATCCAGGTGCAGTCCAATCGCCTGGTCGTGCGCACGCTGCTCGACCCGCACGTGGCCTACTCGCCCGCGCGTGCGGTGGTCGAGCGCTGGGAGCAGCTCCAGAGCTGGCTGCTCGACGCCTGGGACCAGGCCACCGAGGGCAACTCGGGCCCGGCATCGGACGAGCCCGCGAGTGCGGGAGACGAAGCAGAGGGCGAACCCGAGGACGAGCCGGAGGACGAGGAATAGACGACCGAGACCGCAGGCTGGCGGGCGGTTCCGGACGCTCGCGCACCGTGGTCCTCCTCACGCTGCTCGCGTTCGTCGCGCTGCTCCTGTTCGCGCACGCGCCGCTGCTGCGCGCGGGGCTTTTCGCCTGGGATTACGCCGAGGTGCTGGGCGGGCGCTCGCCCGCGAGCCCGTGGTCGTACGTGGCGCAGCGCACGCGCGAGCTTCCTGCCCCGGGGCGCATGACCCTTGCGTGGCGCCTCGAGCCCCTGCTCGTGCTGGTCGGCCTGGGGCTGGCCGTGCGTGCCTTCCTCGTGCGGCTGCTCGAGCCCCGGATCGGGCTCCACGCCGCGCGCGCGGCGGCACTCGTCGCCGCCCTGCTGATTCCCCTGCACCCCGCGGCGCCGGCCGCCACGGCCGAGGTCGCCGGTCGCAACGAGGCCTTCGGGCTCCTGCTCGGGTTCGCCGCGGGCGCGCTGTTCCTGCGCGGACGCCAGGGCGAGCGCGATGCGCTCACGGCAATCAGTCTCGTCCTGCTGGTCGCGGCCGGTTTCTACTCGACGACGGCCATCCTGCTCGCGCTGGTGTTCGCGGCCGCGGAGTTCGGCTCCGTCCGCAGGCATCGCCGGCGCTCGTTGCGGATGCGCACCGCCGTCACAACGGCGCTGCTCTTCGGTGCGGGTGCCGCGCTGCCGCTCCTCGCGCGCGCCGCGCGCCTTCCGGACCCGGCGCCACTGGCGAGGTCTTCCTTCGGCGACGAGTTCCGCGAGCAGGTCCTGCGCTTCGGCGCCGAGCTGGGGCACAGCACCCTGGCGTCGAGCGCGGGCTCGGGCGGGCTGGCCGCGCTGCTCGCCGGCGTGCTGCTCTTGCTCGCGCTGCAGCCCGCCTTCCGGGCCGCGCGCAACGCGCCGCGTCTGTGGGGTGGGATCCTCGCTTCCTGGAGTGTCGCGCTGCTGGGCGCGCTCGCGTGGGCGAGCACGGGCGGGAGCGGTGGTCGTCTGCTGGCGCTGACCCTGTGGTCGGCGGGCCTGGGGCTGACGATCACGGCGCTCGCACGACCGTGGCGCGCCGGCCTCGCCGCCACCATCGCACTTGGCTGGGGTATTCTCGCTCATGCCGGCGCGCGGCCCTGGCTCGCCGGTTCGGAGGCCCTGGCGCGCCTGCACGGCGAGATCACCGCGCTCGCGCCGCCGCGCGAGTTGCGCGTCCTGGTGCTGGATCCGCCTGTGATCGCGGGCCTGCCGCCGCTGACCAGGGACCTGGGCTGGCTGTTCCACCGGGCTCTCGACAGCGAAGCCAGCGATTCCGAGTTCGACGCGCGGCGCGTGCAGGGGCTCTCGAGCGCGGCCTTCCTGGCGCTGGCGCGCAGCACGGCCTTCGAGGACATGCGCAGGAGGGAGCTGGTGGTGCTCGTCCCCGGCCGGGAGCTCGGCGGTACGCGGGCTGGGCTGCAGGCCGTGCGCCTCCCGGCTGCGGGCGCGCCGGACGCACAACCGACGACCTGGCGTGGCGCTCTCAAGTTCGTACCCGCGGCGCCGCTCGATCCGCTGCGGATCGAGCTCGTGCGCGTCGTGGCGGAACTCGCGACCACGCCGCGCGAGATCGAACGCCTCGCCTGGCGCACGCCCGCCGCCGAGTCCGCGCGCGCCGGCGATTCCGGGGCTTCGGCGGGGCTCGTGCGGGAACGGAACGGGAGACGGGTGGCCGAGTTCGACGTCGGCCGTTCGCTGGCCTGGCGCCTGGCGGGCAACGTGGCCGCGTTGCTGGTGAAGAACGGTGTGCGCGAGATCGAACGCGGGGAGGTCCTCGCGTATCTGCCGGGAGTCCCGGGCGCGGACGCGCCGGTGGTCTCCGGCGGCGACTGGTGCTTCGCGGAACCGCGCCTCGACCGAGAACGGGAACCGGGAGCGTGCTTCGTGCTGGGCCTGCTCGCGCTGGACGATCTCCAGCGGCTCGAGCTCCCGCTGGAGCCCGACCCCGCCGGATCCGTGCGCGGGCTGCGAGCGCGCGGAGCCCAGCGCTTCGTCGCGCGCAAGGCGCGGGTGGGCGCACCCGTTGCCTGGGAGCTGGAGTATCGTATCGGCGAGCACGCGCTCTTCCGCTCCCGCGGCAGCGTGCCCTGAGCCCGCGCCCAGCACGCGAACAGCATGACCACGCGCCCGTCCCGCTCGCTCGAGACCTTCCCCAATCCCAATCCGGGACGCGACTACGAGATCCGCCTGGAGGCGCCGGAGTTCACCTGCCTGTGTCCGAAGACCGGGCAGCCGGACTTCGCCACGCTGCGCCTGCGCTACGTGCCCGCCGAGCTGTGCGTGGAGCTGAAGAGCCTGAAGCTCTACCTGTGGTCTTTTCGCGACGAGGGCCACTTCCACGAGGCCGTGACCAACCGCATCCTCGACGACCTCGTGGCCGCGCTGGCTCCGCGGCGCATGACGGTCGAGGCCGACTTCAACGTGCGCGGCGGTATCCACACGGTCGTGGAAGCGCGCCACCCCTGATGCGCGCGGGCCCGCGCCGGATCGCGGTCTCAGTCGGGCGTGCCGTAGCGCTGGCGCACGGGCAGGCCGTGCTCGTTGCGTAGCGAGTTGAAGCCACGCTTGATGCGCTCGTAGATCATGCGGCAGCGGTAGTCGTAGTGCGCGAAGGCCGACTTCATGCCGTTGATCGAGAGCGTCTCCAGGTCGTCGAAGTCCAGCCCGAAAGCTTGCACCGCCAGGTGGTACTCCTCGCTCAGCGTGGTGCGGCTCATCAGGCGGTTGTCGGTGTTGAGCGTCAGCCGGAAGCCCAGCCGCTGGAAGATCGGGAACGGATGGTCGGCGAGCGTCTCGGTCGCGCCGGAGTGGACGTTGCTCGACAGGCACACCTCGAGCGGGATGCGGTGGTCGAGCACGTATTGCGCCAGCGCTCCGATCTTGACCACCTTGCCGCCGTACATCACCAGGTCCTCGATCAGGCGCGTCCCGTGGCCGATGCGGTGCGCGCCGCAGTACTGCAGCGCCTGCCAGATGCTCTCGGGGCCAAAGCTCTCGCCGGCGTGCAGCGTGAGCGAGAAGTTCATGCGCTTCGCGAGCTGGAAGGCCTCGAGGTGTTCCTTGGCCGGATGGCCGGCCTCCTCGCCCGCCAGGTCGAAGCCCACGCAGCCTTGCTCGCGGTAGGCGAGCGCCAGCTCGACCAGCTTGACCGACAGCTTCGGATCCTCGTTGCGCAGCGCGCACACGATCAGCCCGAAGCCGATGTGGTGGTCGGCGCTGGCGCGGCGCAGCCCGCGCAGCACGGCCAGCATCACCGCGTCGAGCCCGAGCTTCTCGCGCGTGTGGAAGTGCGGGGCGAAGCGTAGCTCCTGGTAGACGACGTTCTCCGCGGCGGCGTCCGCCAGGCACTCGTAGGCCACGCGCTCGAGCGCCTCCTCGGTCTGCATGACCGCGATCGTGTGACGAAAGCCTTCCAGGTACAGCGCCAGGTGCTTCTTGTTCGCGCCCTCGAAGAACCAGCGCCCGAGCGCGACCGGGTCGGTGTGCGGCAGCTCCGTGTAGCCCGCCTGGCGTGCCAGCTCCAGCACGGTCGCGGGGCGCAAGCTGCCGTCGAGATGTTCGTGCAAGCCGACCTTCGGCATGGCGCGGACCAGCTCCGCGGAAGGGAGGTTCTTCGTCGTGCTCATCGAGAGTCCTTTCGGCCGTTCGGCTGGAGAGGAGGAGCGCGACACCCCGGGTCTCCGGGCGTATCCTCTGCGGCCCACCACGCCCTCGTCCAGTGACCGATTCTCCGCGCCTGCGCTTCGCGCCCTCACCCACCGGGCACCTCCACATCGGCGGTGCCCGCACGGCCCTCTTCAACTGGGCCTACGCGCGCAGGACCGGCGGCAAGTTCCTGCTGCGCATCGAGGACACCGACCGCGAGCGCTCGCTGCCCGAGTACGAGCGCTCGATCCTGGAGGGCCTGCGCTGGATGGGCCTCGACTGGGACGAGGGGCCGGACGTGGGCGGACCATGCGGTCCCTACCGCCAGTCCGAGCGCTACGAGCGTTACCGCGCCGCGGCGGAGGAGCTCGTCTCTCGGGGCTGCGCCTACTTCTGCTTCTGCTCGAGCGAGCGCATCGAGGCCCTGCGCGGGGAGCGCATGGCAGCCGGACTCAACCCTGCCTACGACGGCCGCTGCCGCGCGCTGCCGCCCGCGCAGGCTCGCCAGCGCCGTGCGGCCGGCGAACCGGCCGTGATCCGCTTTCGCGTGCCCGCGGGTCGGACGCGGCTCGACGACCTGATCCGCGGCGAGGTCGTGTTCGACAACCAGGAGGTCGAGGATTGGGTGATGGTGCGTTCGAGCGGCGACCCGATCTACAACTTCGTGGTCGTGATCGACGACATCGACATGCGCATCACGCACGTGCTGCGCGGCGAGGAGCACCTGACGAACACGCCCAAGCAGGTGCTCCTGTACGAGGCCTTCGGGCACACGCCGCCGGTCTTCGCGCACCTGCCGCTGATGCTCGGCAAGGACAGGAAGAAGCTCTCCAAGCGCACGGGCGACACGTCCCTGCAGGACTACCGCGACAAGGGCTATCCGCCCGAGGCGGTGATGAACTTCCTGTCGCTGCAGGGCTGGGCCCTGGACGACAAGACCACCGTGTTCTCGAGCGCCGAGCTCGTGCAGCGCTTCGAACCGAAGGACGTCAGCCCCTCGGGCTCGATCTTCGACCCCGAGAAGTTCCTGTGGATGGCGGGCGAGTACATCCGTCTGGACAGCGTCGAGCGCGTGGCCGAGCGCTGCACGCCCTTCGTCGTGCAGGCCGGACTGGCCAGCGCCGCCGAACTCGCCGAGCGGCGCGCCTGGTACCACGCCGCCGTGGCTTCCGAGAAGGAGCGCATCAAGCTCTACTCGGAGCTCCCCGCGCGCAGCGCCTATCTGTTCGCGCGTGACGAGGACGTCGCCTACCAGGAAGATGCGACCTCGGCCGCCCGCAAGCACGCCGCGCGCCTGGACACGCTCGCGCGCTACCTCGCCTGGCTCGCTCCGCGGCTCGAGCCGCTCGAGCCCGCACGCCTGCGCGAGGCCACGCGCCAGTGGGTGAAGGAAAGCGGCTTGTCGATGCCGGCTCTCTTCCAGCCCCTGCGCTGCGCGCTGACCGGTGTCGCGGGCGGCGTGGACCTGTTCGAGGCCATGGCCCTGCTGGGGGCCGCGAGCGTGCGCGCGCGCATCGAGCGCGCGCTCGTGCGCCTGGCCGACTAGCAGCTAGAAAACAACAAGATGCAAGGCAGTCTCGCCCTCTCGCGCGGGCTCCTCCTGGTGGGCGAGCACGCCAAGACGGCGCGCGTGCGCGTCTTCGATCTGGGCGGGCGCGAGCTCGAGCTCGGCTTCTCGTACCGCGATGCGCTGGTCGGGCGTTCGATGGCCGCGGGCCTCTCCGTCGACGAGGACCGCACGATCCTGGCCGCTGACACTCCGGCCGATCGCGTGCGCCGCTTCTCGTTTTTCGGCCGCGAGGTGGGGGGCATCGGTGCCGGAGGGACGGACGGGTCGCGCGCCGAGCCGGTCCTGCCCGGTCTGGTGACGCAGCCCGTGGACGTCGAGGCGCGCGGGGATCGCGACGAGGGCTGGGTCGCCATCGCGTGCGGCGGCGAGCGGCGCCACGCGTTGCAGCTCTTCGATCCGGATCTCTCCTTTCGTGCGAGCTGCGCCGCGCTCGGCGAGGCCGGGCGGCCGTTCCGCGGCTTGTGCCGCCTGGCCTCCGAGGGCGAGCTCCTGTACGCGGCCGAGGCCCTCGGCCGCTGCGTGCAGGTCTTCCGCTCCGGCGCGTTCCTGTTCGCTTTCCACCTGACGGACGCGCTCGGGGAGCGCTTCGAGCCGAGCGCCCTGGCGGCTCTCGGGGACGGCCGCCTCGTGGTCGGCTGCCGCGCGCCCCGCAGCGCGTTGTTCCTGGTCGACAGCGCCGGCCAACCCCTGCGCCAGCTCGCGACCGGGGGCGAGGAGGAGGGTGCGGTGCACGAGCCGACCGACGCAGTCCTCGAGCCTGGCGCCGACGACCGGCACACGCGTCTGTTCGTGCTCGATCGCGACGGGCTACGGGTGCAGGTCTTCACCCTCGAGGGCCGTTGCCTGGGCGCGATTTCGCTCGCTGGCTCGCTCGCGACAGACAGGCAGGCATCCGAGCCGGGGCTCGCCTCCGGCCAAGGTGGTCCCCCTGGAAACAAAGGGGGCCGGTGATCCTTGCCGATCACCGGCCCGAGGGAGAGAGGAGGGCCTGCCAGGCTTCCCGGAAGACCGTGCTGCTCGCATAGCGCGGTCGCCTCCCGGCAGACTCTCGAGGAGAGGCCGAAGCCCCGCCTCCAGGTCTGAGGATAGGGCGAGATCCAGGGTTCGCCAGGGTGGGCGGGACTTTTTTTCCGGGTGCGGGGTGGGCCATACTCGTGGCCGTGCTCCGCCGTGCCCGCGTCCTTCCGGAGGTTCCCGCATGAGCACCCTGGCCCTCGATGCCCTGGTTCGGTCCCTGCACGACGAGTTCCAGTCCGAGGTGCGGGGCGGGCGCATCGCCGAGCTCCTGGGCGAGTACGCGCGCACGCGCAACGACTGGCGTGCGCTCGCGCTCTTCTCGGACCAGCACTACACCCGCAACCTGGTGGCGCTGGAGCCGCAGTTCGAGCTGATGATCCTGTGCTGGGGGCCGGGGCAGGAGAGTCCGATCCACAACCACGAGGGCCAGGACTGCTGGATGGCGGTGCTGGATGGGGAGGTCGAGGAAGTCCGCTATCCGCTGCCGAGGGGCAACGGATCGGCGCCGCTTCTCGCCAAGGGCGCGCTGCGCTTCGTCCCGGGCCAGGTGGCCTACATCCGCGACGAGATGGGCTTGCACCTCGTGCGCCCGCTGGGCACCAGCGCCACCGGCGGGGTGACCCTGCACCTCTATGCGTCGCCCTACGACGAGTGCAACTGCTACTGCCCGGACACCGGCCGCGTCACCCGCAAGAAGCTCGGCCACTACTCCGTCCGCGGTCGCATCCTCTCGCCCGGCGCCGCGGGGGCGTGAGGCAAAAAGAAAAGGGGTGTACCCCAGGAAGCTAGAGTACACCCCTACTCTCCCCCATGACGGTTCCCCCTACCCGGCCCTGAGCCGAGCGGTCCACTTGGGAAGGAGTGTGGTCGAAGCCGGACGAGGTCCGCTTCACCCTTAACAACAACTTGAGGGGGCCACTTCGCTGGTCTTTCTCGAAAAAACTTCGCCTGGGCCTCCTGGCGCCCCGGCCGGCTCCTTGACCCCCCTCCGACCTCGGTGCATCCTTCTCCGCCCTTCCGCGGCGGTGTAGCTCAGTTGGTAGAGCAGCGGAATCATAATCCGCGTGTCGGGGGTTCGAATCCCTCCACCGCTACCACCTGACGAGGCGCGGAGCTCGGACCCGACTAGCGTTCGGTGTCTGCGGGCGCCGCCGACCGATCCGCGAGCCAGAGGAGGGTGCCGGCGCGAGGGTGGACGAGGCTGGCGGGCAGGTCACCGGGCAGGGCAGCGAGGATCTGCGCCAGCATCGGGGCCTTGTCCAGGCCGCTGACGAGGAACAGGGCGCAGCGCGCCTCGGCGAGGGTGCGCAGGGTCAGGGTCAGGCGCTCGACCGGCGGGGTTGGCGCGCGACCGACCGTGACCCAGCCGCGGGCTTCGAGCGCGGGGGTGCCGGGGAAGAGCGAGGCGGTGTGGCCGTCGGGGCCGAGGCCCAGCAGGACGAGGTCGAGGCGCGGAGGCGAGCCGAGGGTGGCGACGAGCTCGCGGGCGTAGCGCCAGGCTTCGTGCTCGGGCTCTGGCGCCTCGCCGCGCAGGCGGTGGATCTGGCGCGCGGGCAGGCGGGCGAGCAGGCGGCTGTCGCGCGCCAGGCGGTAGTTGCTGGGCGCGTCCTCGGGCGGCACGCAGCGTTCGTCGCCGAACCAGGCGTGCCAGTGCGCGAAGCCGGCTGCGGCGCCGCGCCGCGCGAGCTCGGCGTAGGTCGCGCGGGGCGTCGAGCCGCCGGCGAGCGCGAGGTGGAAGGAGCCGCGCGCGGCGATGGCGGCACGCGCGTGGGCCAGCACGACGAGGGTGGCGGTGTGCGCGAGCTCGGCCGGATCGGCGAGGACGCGCAGGTTCGCGCCGGAGGTCATGGGCGGAGCCGCGCGCTCGCCGCGCGCGCTCACGAGGTCGGCGTCAGCCAGCGGCGGCCGTCACGCTCGAGCAGCTGCTCGGATTCCTTCGGCCCGAAGCTGCCCGCGGCGTAGTTCGGGAAGTTGCGCGCCGGCAGCGCCTGCCACACGTCGAGCAAGGGCTGCACGACGCTCCAGCCGGCCTCGACCATGTCGGCGCGCTGGAACAGGGTCGGGTCGCCGAGGACCGCGTCGTAGAGCAAGCGCTCGTAACCGGTGGCCGGCTCGGTGCCGAAGTGGTCGGCGTAGGCGAAGGCCATGTCGACCGTGCCGATTTTCATCACCGCGCCGGGGATCTTGGCGCCGAAGTGGAGCTGGATGCCCTCGTCCGGTTGCACCTGGATCACGAGTCGATTGGCGCTGAGCTTCTCGATGGCCGTGCCGCGGAAGAGTGCGAAGGGCGGGCGCTTGAACTGCACCACGATCTCGGTCACGCGCCGTGTCAGGGCCTTGCCCACGCGCAAGTAGAAGGGCACGTCCTTCCAGCGCCAGTTGTCGAGCTCGAGCTTCATGGCCACGAAGGTCTCGGTCGACGAGCGCGGATCCACGTGCGCCTCGGCGCGGTAGTCCGGGAGCTCCTTGCCGCCCGCCCGCCCGGCGCCGTACTGCCCGCGCACGCTGCGCGAGAGCACGTCCTCCTGCGACAGCGGCGCGATGGCGCGTAGCACCTTCGATTGCTCGTCGCGCACGGCGTTGGCGTCGAAGGAGATCGGGCACTCCATCGCCACCAGCGAGATGAGCTGGAAGATGTGGTTCGGAACCATGTCCCGCAAGGCGCCGGCGCCTTCGTAGTAGCCACCGCGCGCTTCGACGCCCAGCGTCTCGGCCACGGTGATCTGCACGTGGTCGACGTAGCGGCGGTTCCAGATCGGCTCGAAGATCCCGTTCGAGAAGCGGAACACGAGCAGGTTCTGCACGGTCTCCTTCCCGAGGTAGTGGTCGATGCGGTAGATCTGCCGTTCGGAGAGGACGCTGCGCAGCTCCTCGTTCAAGGCGCGCGCGCTGCTCTGGTCGCGTCCGAAGGGCTTCTCAACGATCACGCGCCGCCAGCGTTCCGCGCTCTCGCGCGCCAGGCCGGCCGCGTCCAGGGCGCGCACGATCGGGCCGAAATGCTCCGGCGGGGTCGCGAGATAGAAGAGCGCGTTGCCGCGCGTGCCGTGGTCCCGGTCCAGCTCGGCCAGCTGCTTCTCGAGGCGCTTGACGCTGCCCGCATCGGTGACGTCGCCGCTGACGTAGTGCAAGCGGCTCTCGATCCAGTCCCAGAAGCCGGGCTCGACCGCGCAGTCGCAGTAGCGCGCGAGGTCGGCGCGCATCTGGGCGCGGAAGCTCTGGGTGTCGCCGGCCCGGCGCGCGAAGCCGATCACCGCGAACTCGCCCGCCAGCAGGCGGTGGCGCGAGAGGTTGTAGAGCGCCGGGATCAGCTTGCGCTTGGTCAGGTCGCCCGAGGCGCCGAAGATCACCATGGCGCAGGGGCCGCCGGGTTGGCCGTTCGTGCGCGGGACCTCGGTGCTCGGGAGCGGGGCAGTCGAGAGCTGGGTGTTCATGGTGAGTCAGTGCGGGCGCTCGGAGTGTCCGCCGAACTTGGCGCGCATGGCGGAGAGCATCTTCTCGGCGAAGGTATGGGCCTGGCGCGAACGGAAGCGCGTGAAGAGCGCGGCCGTGAGCACGTCGGCGGGCACCGCGGCGTCGAGCGCGGCTTGCACCGTCCAGCGGCCCTCGCCCGAGTCCGGCACGTGGCCCTCGTAGCGCTCGAGCCGGGGATCCTCGGCCAGGGCCATGGCCGAGAGGTCGAGCAGCCAGGAACCCACCACGCTGCCGCGCCGCCACAGCTCGGCGATCTCGGCCAGCTCGAGGGAGTAGCGCTGCGCCTCGGGCAGCTCCGCGCTGTCCGCGCAGCGCAGGATGTCGAAGCCCTCGGCGTAGGCCTGCATGATCCCGTACTCGATCCCGTTGTGGATCATCTTCACGAAGTGTCCCGCGCCGACCGGCCCGCAGTGCAGGTAGCCCTCCTCGGCCGAGCTCGCGCGCTGGCGGCCCGCAGAGGGCGCGACTCCGGCGCGTCCGGGCGCGAGGGTGCGCAGGGCCGGCTCCAGGCGCTCGAAGTCGGCGCGCGCGCCGCCCACCATGAGACAGTAGCCGCGCTCGCGGCCCCACACTCCGCCGCTCGTGCCGGCGTCGGCGTAGTGGATGCCGCGCGGCGCGAGCTCGCGCGCGCGCCGCAAGTCGTCCTTGAAGTGCGTGTTGCCGCCATCGACCAGCAGGTCGTCCCTGGCGCACAGGCTGGCGAGCTCGCGCACCGTCTCCTCGGTCGCCGCGCCGGCCGGCACCATCAGCCACAGCGTGCGCGGCGGGCGCAGGGCGCGCACGGCCTCGGCCAGGGAATAGGCCGGCTGCGCGCCCTCGCGCGCGAGCGCGTCGACGCTCTCCCGGGAGCGGTTGTAGGCCACGACCTCGTGGCCGCCCGCCAGGAGGCGCCGCGCCATGTTGGCGCCCATCCGACCCAGGCCGATCATGGCGAGCTGCATCTTGGTTCCTGTGAAAGTGCTTCCGCGGTGAGCTGGCTCGGATCGCGCTGCGATTCCGTTCACGAAAGGCTAAGGAATCGCGCCTTCCCCTTGAAGGGAGTCGGCGCTCCCGGCCGATGAAAGCTTTTCCAACGCGCGCCTCGCGCCGTCCAGAGATGACCAACCGGGCCCTACGGATCCGTCACTTCATCGGCACGCTGGTCCTCGCGTGCGCGACGGGGGGACTCTTGCTCGCCTTCTGGCTGGCCTTCCTGTTCCAGTCCCTCGAGCAGCGCTCCAGCGTGCACCGCGAGAACGCCACGGCCCTGTCGGAGCTGGTGGATCTGCGCCGCTCCGTGGAGGACTGGCTGCGGGACACGCGCGCGGCCCTCGGGAACGAGACGCGCCTGAAGGACGTGCGCCAGCGCCTGGAGAGCCTGCTCGTGCGCCTCGAGACGCTCCGTGACGCCCCGGAGAACGCGGCCGCGGCCGTGGACTTCGCCTTCCTGCGCGAGAAGCTCGAGTGGGTCACGGAGGGCGCGGAGATCACCCTGCGCGGTCTGCCCGGTAGCGCGCAGTCCGAGCAGGACCGCGCCTACTTCCTGGAGAACCTCGGACCCATCGAGCCGGTCCTGTCGGAAGCCCTCCAGCGCATCGAGGCCAACCAGAGCGGGAACGTCGAGGTCTCGAACGGAGACCTGGAGGAGAGCCGGGGCGAGTTGTGGCGCACGGTCGGGCTCTCGGCCCTGGCCTACGCGTTGCTCGTGCTGGTGCTGTGGCGCTGGGTGGCCGGTTCTTTCCTGCGGCCGCTGCAGGAGCTCACGCGCGAGTCGCGCCGCACCCTGAGCGGCGAGACGGGCTTTCACCTGCGTCCGGCCGGGCCGCACGAGGTGCGCCTGCTGACCGAGAGCCTCTCGACCCTGGTAGGCAACCTGGTGGGCGCGCGCGAGCACCTGGAGGAGAAGGTCAAGGCGCGCACGCAGGAGCTCGAGCGCGCCAACCGCGCCAAGAACGAGTTCCTGGCCAACATGAGCCACGAGATCCGCACGCCGATGACGGCCATCCTGGGCTACGCGGAGCTGTGCCTGGCGCTGGACATCCCCGAGACGGACCGGCGGCGTTACGCCGAGATCATCCACACGAACGGCGAGCACCTGCTCTCGGTCATCAACGACATCCTCGACGTCTCCAAGATCGAGGCCGGGCGCATGACGGTCGGGCCGACCCTGTGCTCGCCCTTCGACGTGGTTTCCGAGGTGCGCGCGCTGATGGAGGTGCGCGCGCAGGAGAAAGGCCTCGAGCTGGCGGTCGAGATCGCCAGCCCGATCCCCGAGATCGTGCGCACGGATCCGACGCGCCTGCGCCAGATCCTGCTCAACCTCCTGAACAACGCCATCAAGTTCACGGACGAGGGCAGCGTGGTGCTGCGCTTCGGGATGGAGACCGTCGCAGAGAACGCGACGCACGTCGAGAAGCTCGTGTTCGAGGTGCGCGACACGGGCGTCGGGCTCACGCGCGAGCAGATCGAGCGCGTCTTCCGGCCCTTCGTCCAGGCCGACACGTCCACCACGCGCAAGTACGGCGGCTCGGGCCTGGGGCTGACGATCTCGCAGACCCTGGCGCAACTCCTGGGCGGCGATCTCACCTGCCTGAGCGAGCCCGGCCGCGGCAGCACCTTCCGCGTGCTCGTCGATCCCGGGCCGCTCGAGGAGGTACGGCGCCTGGAACAGTTCCCCGAGAGCAGCGCGCGCGAGCCGCGCCCGGCCCTGCCTGCGGGCGGGCTCGGTCCGGAGCTGCGTGGGCGCGTGCTCCTGGCGGAAGACGTGGCCGTGAACCGGCGCCTGGTCTCGACCATCCTGCTACGGGCCGGGATCCGCGTCGAGGAGGCCGAGAACGGGCGCATCGCCGTGGAGAAGACGCTGGCTGCGCGCGACGCCGGCCAGCCCTTCGACATCGTCTTCATGGACATGCAGATGCCCGAGATGGACGGCTACGAGGCCACCAGTAGCCTGCGCCAGGCGGGCTACCTGCGCCCGATCGTGGCGCTCACCTCGCACTCCATGAGCGGCGAGCGCCAGCGCTGCCTCGAGATCGGCTGCGACGAGTACATGACCAAGCCCATCGATCGGCTGGTGCTCTTGCAGGTGCTCTCGCGCTTCCTGCCGTCCGACGAGGCCGAGCAGCACCTCGCGGCCTGACCTGCCTCCTCTTCCCGGTCCCTAAAGGTCCGGCGGATTCGAGTCGAAATCATCCACCCGGATGCTCCGCTTTGCCCTGCTCGCGGCCCTGGTGGTCGTGCCGCTCTCATCGGGCTGCGTGGCCGTCGCCGCGGCTGGCGTGGTGGGGATGGGGGTCGTCCAGTACCACCGCAACGAGATCGAGCAGGACTTCCCCAACGATCTGTACGAGGCCTGGAAGGGCGCGTTCGAGGGCCTGGGCCGGCTCGGGATCGAGCCCGCGGAGAGCGAGCTCGGGCCCAGCGAGGGGCGCATCGAGCACGAAGACATGGTAGTGCTCGTCGAGCGCCATCCCGAGGGCTTCACGCGTATCCGCGTGCGGGTCGGCGCGTTCCGCACGCGCGATCATCTGCGGCGCGCGCAGATCGTGCTGCAGGAGATCGGGGCCTCGCTCGAACGCCAGGACGAGCTGCGCGCCTGGGCCCAGAAGGTCCAAGGGTCTCCGCCGCCGGTCGTGCCCGAGGTCGAGAAGAAGCCGTAGCGCGCAGCCGAGACGAATCCGGTCGGGTCAGAGACCGAGCTCGGCGTGATGGGGGCGCAGAGCCTCGATCACGAAGCGCACGTGTTCCTCGAGCGGGACGGCGAGGAGCTCCACGCCCCGTAGCACCTCGCCGCGCTCGACCTTGGCCGCGAAGCCCTTGTCCTTGAGCTTCTTGAACACGCTCCTGGGCTCGAGCGACAGGATCCCGTCCGGGCGGACCTTCGCGCAGGCGCCCACGAAGCCGGTCAGCTCGTCGCAGGCCAGCAGCGCTTTGTCGAGCGCGCTCACGTGCGGCACGCCCCAGACGGTGTAGTGAGCCGAGATCGCGTGGGCGATCTCTTCCTCGCCGCGCTCGCGCAGCCAGGCGACGATCCGCCGCGGGTGCTCCTCTGGCCAGCGGTCGTAGTCGGCATCGTGCAGCATCCCGGCGAGACCGAAGGATTCCACGTCGGCCTCCCCTCGGCCGTAGCGCAGGGCCGCGGCGCGCAGCACGAGCTCGACCGCGCGCGCGTGCTTCCGCAGCGCATCCGAGGGCGTCCACTCGAGCAGCAGCGCCCAGCCTTGTTCGCGCGTGAGGGTCATGGGCGCGCTCCGCGCTCGCCGGGTCCTTGCGCTAGTGGACGAACAGGAGCTCGTGGTACTTCGGCAGCGGCCACAGCGCGTCGTCGACCAAGCCTTCGAGCCGGTCCGCGTTGGCGCGCAGCTCCGCCATCGCCGGCAGGACCTGGTCGCGGCTGTGCAGGGCCTGCGCGACCGCGTCCGGCTTCTCCTCGAGCTGTGCGTGCGCTTCCTTGAGGTGCGTGAGCGCCCCACGCAGCCGGCTGCAGAGCGAGGCCACCTCGACCAGCAGCTTCTCTTGCTCGCCCAGATCGGCTTTCGGCGCCGCGGCGCGCGCGGCGTTGATCGTGTCCGCGAGCTGCTTCTGGTAAGCGAGGCCCGCCGGCAGGATGGCGGTCGAGGCGAGCTGCACCATGGTCAGGGCCTCGACCCCGACGCGGTGGATGTAGGCGCTGTAGAAGATGTTCGAGCGCGCGGTCGATTCGCGCCGCGAGAGCACGGCGTAGCGCTCGAACAGCGCCAGGTTCTTCTCGGTCGGGAACAGGGCCAGGGCGTCGGGCGTGTTCTTGGCGTTGAGCAGCCCGCGGCGCGCGGCCTCGCGTTCCCACTCGCGGCTGTAGTTGTCGCCGCTGAAGAGGATGCGCTGGTGCTGCGTGAGCGTCTCGCGCACGACCTCCTGGATCACGGCCCTCTTGTCGCCGCCCTTCGAGCGCTTCTCGATCTCCTCGGACAGGAAATCGAAGGACTCTGCCACGCCCGTGTTGAGAAAGGTGTTCGGGTAAGAAATCGTCTGGCTCGAGCCCACCGCGCGAAACTCGAACTTGTTGCCTGTGAAGGCGAAGGGCGAGGTGCGGTTGCGGTCGCTGGTGTCCTTCGGGATCGGCGGCAGCGTGGAGACGCCGAGCTGCACGTGCGCGCGCGCGCGCGAGCGCGTCGGCCCGCCAGAGATCAGGCTCTCGACCACTTCCTCCAGCTCCGAGCCCAGGAAAATAGAGAGGATCGCGGGCGGCGCCTCGTTGGCCCCCAGACGATGGTCGTTGGCCGCGTGGGCGATCGAGACGCGCAGCAGGTCCTGGTGCACGTCGACCGCGCGGATGACGGCCGTCAAACACAGGATGAAGCGCAGGTTCTCGTGCGGCGTGTGGCCCGGGTCGAGCAGGTTGTTGCCGCGCTCGTCGGCCAGCGACCAGTTGTTGTGCTTGCCGCTGCCGTTCACGCCGGCGAAGGGTTTCTCGTGCAGCAGGCAGGCGAGCCCGTGGTGCTCGGCCACGCTCTGCATGAGCTCCATCGTCAGCATGTTGTGGTCGGTGGCGATGGTGACGTGCTCGTACAGCGGCGCCATCTCGAACTGGTGCGGCGCGACCTCGTTGTGGCGCGTCTTGACCGGCACGCCCAGGCGCCACAGCTCGTGCTCGAGGTCCATCATGAAGTTCATGACGCGCTCGGGCGTGGTGCGGAAGTAGTGGTCCTCGAGCTCCTGGCCCTTGGGCGGGCGCGCGCCGAACAGCGAGCGGCCCGAGATCAAGAGGTCCGGGCGCAGGAGGTACAGCTCGCGATCGATCAGGAAGTACTCCTGCTCCGGTCCGAGCGTCACGAAGATGGTCTCGGGGCGCTCGTCGATCAGCGCGAGCATGCGTCGCGCCGAGCGGTTCAGCGCTTCGCACGAGCGCAGCAGCGGCGTCTTCGTGTCCAAGGCCTCGCCCGTCCACGAGCAGAACGCCGTCGGCACGCACAGCGTCGTGCCGTAGGGCGCCACGCGCAGGAAGGCCGGCGAGGTCGGATCCCAGGCCGTGTAGCCGCGCGCTTCGAAGGTCGAGCGCGTGCCGCCCGAGGGGAACGAGGAGGCGTCGGGCTCGCCCTTGATCAGCTCCTTGCCGGTGAAAGCCTGGATCGCGCCGCCCTCCACCACGGGCGAGAGGAACGAGTCGTGCTTCTCGGCCGTCAGCCCGGTCATGGGCTGGAACCAGTGCGTGAAGTGCGTGGCGCCGTGCTCGACGGCCCAGTCCTTCATCGCGTCCGCGACCGCGTCGGCGATGCGCGGGTCGAGCTGCTCGCCGCGGTCGATCGTGCGCCGCAGGGCCTGGTAGGCGTCCGGGCGCAGGCGGCGGCGCTGCACGGAGTCGTTGAAGACCCGGGAGCCGAAGAGCTCGGTCAGGTTGAAGGCTTCGCTCGGCGCCGGGGTGCTCTTGTTCGGGGCGCAGGAGATGTTGCGGATGGCGTCTTGGCGGGGCGTGGACATGGCACTCTTCACGGCTCGGGGTCCTGGGCGGGAAGCAGAGGAGGCTATCGACTCCGGGACGGCAGTCCAGCGAGGCGCGAAAAAGCCCCCATGCCGCTTCTCCGTGGTGTGAGCAGACAAGGCTCCGGTCGAGAGACCGGCGAGCCAGGATGTGGACAACTCTCGTGAAGCGGGGGAGAGCGGGCTCTATGATGCGGGCTCACGCTAGGGGCGGCGCCCTGCGCGCCTGAGAAGGAGCCCGTGCAAGCCGGGCTCGTAACCCTCCGAACCTGATCCGGATCATGCCGGCGTAGGAAAGCGATGCAACCCGAGAATCCGACCGTCGAACGCGCGACCCGCGCGCCCTCCCACAAGGTCCACCGCGAGCTCGCGCACGCCGGCCAGGTCCTCGCCGTGCCCGCGCGGCGCGTGCACCTCTCGAACGGGGAGCACCTCGATTTGTACGACACCTCCGGACCGCAGGGGCACGCGGCGAGCGATGGCTTGCCGAAGCTGCGCGCACCGTGGCTCGTGGAGCGCGAGCGTGCCGAGGGCGCTCGCCGCGGCTCCGGCGACGAGAACCGCTCGCAGATGCACTACGCGCGGCGCGGCATGGTCACCGCCGAGATGGCCTTCGCCGCCGCGCGCGAGGGCGTCGAGCCGGAGCTCGTGCGCAGCGAGATCGCGCGCGGGCGCGCCATCCTGCCGGCCAACATCCGCCACCCCGAGCTCGAGCCGATGGTCATCGGCCGAAGATTCCTGGTGAAGATCAACGCCAACATCGGCAACTCGGCCGTGCGCTCCTCGATCGAGGACGAGGTCGAAAAACTTCGCTGGGCGACGCAGTGGGGCGCGGACACGGTCATGGACCTCTCGACCGGAAAAGACAGCCACGCGACGCGCGAGTGGGTCCTGCGCAACTCGCCCGTGCCGATCGGCACGGTGCCGATCTACCAGGCGCTCGAGAAGGTCAAGGGCAAGATCGAGGACCTGTCCTTCGAGGTCTTCCTGGAGACCATCGAGGAGCAGTGCGAGCAGGGCGTCGACTACTTCACGATCCACGCCGGCGTGCTGCTGCGCTACGTGCCGCTCACGGCGAAGCGCCTGACCGGCATCGTCTCGCGCGGCGGCTCGATCCTCGCGAAGTGGTGCCTCGCGCACCACGAGGAGAACTTCCTCTACACGAACTTCGAGCGCCTGTGCCAGGTGATGAAGAAGTACGACGTGTCCTTCAGCCTCGGCGACGGCCTGCGGCCGGGCTGCATCGCCGATGCCAACGACGACGCGCAGTTCGCGGAGCTCGAGACGCTGGGCGAGCTCACGAAGGTCGCCTGGGAGCACGATGTGCAGGTCATGATCGAAGGCCCCGGCCACGTGCCGATGCACAAGATCCAGGCCAACATGGAGAAGCAGCTTGCCCTCTGCCACGAGGCGCCCTTCTACACGCTCGGGCCCCTGACGACCGACGTCGCGCCGGGCTACGACCACATCACCTCCGCGATCGGCGCGGCCC
>JANOGB010000199.1:0-2803 GCA_031413955.1 Planctomycetota bacterium
GCGTAGGCCTTTTCGAGAATGGGTCCGTAATCCACGGTCCAACGGCAGACGGTCCCGGGGCCGCCGCGGTCGACGATATAATCGGTCAGCTTGGGAAGGCGCTCTTCAAACAGGGCGTGATAATCGCGACCCCAGGCGTAGCGTGATACGCGTCCGCTACCCGGCCGAACCGGCGCGGCCACCGCTCAGAGGCTGTGAAGCAATCGCCGCGGTCGGACTCCGGCAGCGGTGAACGGAGCGCGGACCCACCTGGTCCTGGTCCTGGTCCTGGTCCTGGTCCGGTTCATGTCGCTCTGTTGCTACCGCCGTTCAGGAGAGTCCAGGATGTCGTGGACGGCCTCGGGCGCCGCGGGGCGGGGAGGCAGAGGTCACGTCGCCGCGCTTGCCGCGTGAAGTGTGGTCGCGCGTAGCAGATTGTGTGCGAGCGCGAACCACAGCAACACCGCTTCGGCCTTCGCGACGCCCCTGACCAGGAACTGCCGGAGCCCGCGGTTGCGAGCCAGTGCGTTGACGCACTCGGCGGTCGCCGCACGCTCCTTGTAGACCTGCTTCGCCTGTTCGGTGCCCATCCGGCGCCGCCAGCTCGCCACGTGCTCGGTGTCCGTCGGGAGCGGCTCGAACGGATTGCGGCTCTCGTCCTTCGGTTGTGGCACGGGGGCATACACGGTGGTGCCCATACGCGTCGCCCTGTCGATGTCCGCCAGAGTGCTGTAGCCGCCGTCCACCAGCGTTTCTCCGGGAGATTTGCAGTAGCGGTCGCAGAGCTGGTCGACCATCGGCGACAGCCGTCCCTGGTCGCTGCCACCGTTGCTCACGGCAACGCCCACGATCAGCTGGGTCTTCGTATCGGTCGCGAACTGGGCGTTGTAGGCGGGTCGGAATCCGCCATCGGGCATCTTCATCACGTGTGCGTCGGGGTCGGTCGTGGAGACCCGGGCCTTGTCCTTCTCGTCCGTCTTCTTCTTCGCTTCGACGTCAGGCAGCTGCGCCAGCGCCTCTTCGACCCGCTGCTGTCGCTCCGCTGCCGCCCGCTGCCGCGCTGCCTGGCGCCGGCGCGAGGTCGCCGCCGGGTCGTCGTGCAGCTCCTGCTTCAGCGCCTCGACCTGCTCGGTCGCGTCGTCGAGGAGCTGCTCGAGCTTCGGAGCGCCGCCGGAACGAGGCCGCCCCCGCGCTTGCCCGCACCCGGACGCCGTCCTGAGCGACCCGTTCGAGGGTCACCGCCCCGGTCGCCATCAGCGACGCGATGCTCGTGGTCAGCGTGCGGTCGAGGAACTCCACGTGCTCGACTCGAAAGTCGGCCAGCGAGTGATGGTTGACGCCCACGCCGCCGCACAGCCACCGGTACGCGTCGTGCTCGTCGCACAGCCGGTCCAGTGCTCGGGCGCTGCCCACGCCCTCCAGCGTCGCGTACAGCCACAACGCCATCGGGACTCTCGGATCCGTCGCCGGCCGGCCTGCGCCTCCTTCTACCGACCCGATCTTCTCGTAGAGCGGCGTCAAGTCGAGGCGGGTCACGAAGTCCCAGACGAGCCGTGCCCGGTGGTCGGCCGGCAGCAGGCTCTCGAGATCGACCGCCCGCAGCTCGAGCTGTTCACGGTTCGGGCTGACCACCCGAGCGGCTGGCCTCGCCTCGGTCTGCTGGGGCCGTTCCACCGGGGGCGGCAACAGAAAGAGCGTGTCGTTCATGGCCCGCATGCTCGCATGTTCCCGCCCTGGCCGGGATCCCCTTGCGCCTTCAGCGAGACAGCCGCGACAGCATCCTCACCACCGACTCCAGCACCTCGTCGGCCTCGTTCAACCCCGTCGCCTCCACGCCGGCAATGCGGATCACGTCGAGCAACGCGCCGCACTCCATCGCCGAACCTCGGGCGATGCCGAAGAACCTGCGCTCATCGGCTCGCGTCGTTCGGCCCACGGCCTCGGCGATGTTCGCCGGGATCGAGATCGCTGCCCGCCGGAGCTGGTCGCGCAGGTCTCCGAGGCCCGGCGGCACCTGACCTGACACCGTCAGCACCAGCTTCACGAACCGGATGGCGTACTGGTAGACCTCGAGCTCACGAAAACGCATCAGCGCGGCCTCCTTCGCCGCGCTGATCTCTTCGGTCAATCTCGGGGCGTGTCGCGCAAAACGACAACCGGACCAGGACCAGGACCAGGACCAGGTGGGTCGCTGGCCTTACGGTCGTAGGCGCCCCTCGACCGCCGCGATTTCTTCACAGGCCCTCAGTGCTCGGGAACTACCAATTCAATTCAATTGCGCGACAGGACGGCGCCGTAAGGGGACAACCCGCAGCCCCGTGCACGGTGACGTGCTTGTCGACGCCGGCGAGCGCCATCCAGTGCTGGAGGCGGTACTGCACCTGGCGCCCGGAGATCCGCCCGCCGCGTGCCGACCGGAAGAGCCGCCCGTCCTCCAGCCCCTCGACGTGCTTCGTCAGCAGCGCCACCAGCTTCGTCGAGAGCACCACCGACTCATGCCGCCCGCCCTTGCCGGCGATGGTGAGCCGCCGCGCCGCCAAGTCGACGTCCGCCACGTCGAGCCCGACCAGCGCCGAGAGGCGGATGCCCGTCCCGAGCAGCACGCTGAACATGACGTGGTCCCGGCGCGCTGCTGGCCCGGTAGCGGCCCCCGTCGCGCCCAGGAGCCGCGCGTGCTCGCCGACCTCGAGGATGGCCGGGACCGGGCTGCGCGCGGCCGACGTGCGCAACGTGCGGGCCGGGTTGCGGTCGATGGCGCCGGTCTCCTCCAGATAGCGGAAGAACGCCCGCAGCGCCGACTTCACGTGGTTGACCGAGATGCGGG
>JANOGB010000200.1:0-7036 GCA_031413955.1 Planctomycetota bacterium
CCCTTCTTCCTGCCCAGGGGTGTAGAGAGCCAAGAACCCGGAGCCGGGCTGGAGCCCGGCGCTCCCGGTTGAGGCGAGGGCGGCGCGTTCGGGTTGCGTCGGCGGCGAGCGCGAGACGCGCGCAGCGGCGCCGGAGGGTCCTCATCCCGTAACCTCGGGTCTCCGAGCGTGCTATCCTCGACCCAGATGCGCGGCGAGCGCCACCGTCCCGTTGTCATCGGCCCTCTGGCCGGGGCCCTGCTGTTGCACGGGCTCTTCCTCGTTCTGGCGGCCTGCTTCGGGTTCCGCACGGCCGTCCAGGTAGAGGACGCCTTCGACACCTTCGCGTTGAGCATGCGCCCTCTGCTGGCGGAAGACACAGGGCTCGCGGGGACCGAAGCGGGGATGGAAGTGGAGACCGAGGTCGGGGCCGGAGAGGCGGACGAGGAAGAAGAGCCGACCGCGCTCCTCGCGCTGGAGCCCATGCCGGAGGATCTGCTGCCCGAGACCTCGTTCCTGGAGATGGAAGAGCCAGTCGTGCTCGATCCGTTGCCCGTCGAGCAGAGCGCTTCCGATCCTTCTGCGCTGGTGGCGGAGGCTCCGGACGCGCTGGCGCCGCCTCCCGACTCCACGGCCAGTAGCTCCGAGCTGGGTGTCGGAGCGCAGGTCGAGGGCATTCCCCTGGCCTTGCGTCCGCGCCACGCCAGGACCTGGACCTCCGTGCTGGCGGACGTGCGCGACGAGCACGAGCTGGCCGCGGTCGGCCCCCGGCCGGGGAAAGCCAAGGCGACGTCAGCATCGGCTCCCCGCGCCCTGGTCGTGCGCGGACCGAAGGCGGTCGAGACGCCGCACCCTTCCTATCCCAGCCTCTCGCGCCGCGCGGGCGAGGAAGGCAGCGTGCTCTGCCGGCTGCACATCAGCGCGGCGGGCGCGGTCACGGAGGTCGAGGTGCTCGAGTCGAGCGGCTTCGAGCGGCTGGACCAGTCCGCGTGCGCGACGCTGCTCGCCTGGCGCTTCGAACCGCAGAATCAGGAAGGGCGCAGCGTGGCCTCGACGCTGCTGCACCGCGTGACGTTCCGGCTGGAGAGCTGACCCCCGCTCGCACTCAGCCGCTCAGCCGCTCACTGCCCGCGCCAGTCGACCCACGCGCGCCACATGCCCGAGTCGGCCACGCCCGCTTCGCGCCCGGCCGCGTCCAGATCGTCGAACCACTGGCCCGTCCAGGGCGGGCGCGCCGGATCGAGTCGCGCGACCTCGACATCTTCGGTCAGGCCGTAGTCGCGTGCGCGCTCGAGCGCATGGGCGAGGAGCTTCGAGCTCTCCCTGGGAATCTCGGGCCGCGCGAGGTCGCGTTGCAGGATCTCGACCGCGCGCTTCCAGGCCGGGGGCCGGGCGCCGTCCAGGAGGTAGCGATCGAGCTGCACCTCGCACCACAGGGCCAGCGACAGCGTGCCGAGGTCGGAGAGCGGGATCTCCCGCAGCCACGGCTCCCAGCGCCGCTCGCGCAAGCCCTTGGCGCGCGCTTCCAGCAAGCGCACCTCGAGCGGCGCGTCAACGTTCTCTTCCACGCCGCCTGCTTCCACGCCCGTTCTCGTCTGGCGCGCGGCCGAGGCGGCCGTCACCAGCTCGTCGCGGGCGAGGGCGAGCACGTCCCGCGGGGCGCCAGCCGCGCGCGACTCCTTCGCAATCAGGAGCGGGGCAACGACGGGAGACGCCAGCTCGGCGAGGACTAGAGCCGGAGCGTGCGCAGCGCGCGCGGAGTAGAGCAGGGCTGCGCTGCTCGTCAGCAGCACTGCGGCAGCGAGCGAGATCGAGGCGGAGCGCCAGCGGCCGCGCACAGGCCTGGAACGTGTGGTCCTGGACAGGACGAGCTCGACGAGCTCTTGCTCGCGCGCCCGACCGAAATCTGGGACAGCGCGCAGGTCGGCGCGGGCCGCGTCGAGCAGATGCCGGACGGGCTCGGCTCCGGCCGGAGAGGGAGCGCGGGGAACTCGCATGTTCAGGCCACCCCCTCGCGCTGGCGCTGCTCTTTCCAGGCGCTGCGCAGACGGCGCACGGCGTGGAACATGCGCGACTTGACCGTGCCGACCGGGATCGCGAGCAGCGCACCGATCTCGGCGTAGGAGAGCTCGGCCAGGAGCGCCAGCTCGAACACGCGCCGCTGCCCGCCCGGGAGTCCGTCGAGCAGCACTCGCAGACGGCGCTCGTCTTCTTCGAACAGCAGGTCAGCGCCCGGATCGGGACGCACCTCGCCCCACCTGTGCGTCTCGACCCGAGCCATGGCATCGGCGCGCGCGGCCGAGCGGCGGCAGTCGTCGATCCAGACGTTGCGCGCCGTGCGGAAGCAGTAGGCCTGGAAGCGCTCTGCTGGCCGGTAGCGAGCGGCGCCCTGGTACAGCTTGAGGAACACCTCCTGGGTCAGGTCCTCGGCGCGACTCAGGCCGGCGCCCTGCTGGCAGAAATAGGCCACCAGATTGCGGGTCCAGGCACGCACGAACGCCTCGAAGGGAGCCACGTCGCCCGTACGCAATGCGACCAGCGGATCGCGCGCGGAGAGCGGCTCGTCGGGTTCCATCGTGGCGTCATGCTATGTACCCGTGCGCGAGCTCCGCAACCGCAGCACACCGGACCCGATTCTGCCAATCGGGTTGAACCCGAGACCGGTGCGCTGCGTTGAGCCCGCCTGCGTCAGCCGCCCTCTCGGATTCCCGTGCGCACGCCTCCATGTCTGTCTCGTCTGCGCTGTGCCTGGCCCTTGTCCCCCAGGTCCAGGAAGCCGATCGACCTGCGGCCTCCCAGCGCCCGGCCGTGACGCTGGTGACGGCGGCGCGCGAGGAACAAGAATGGATCGAGGCGCCGTTCTCGACCAGCGTGATCACGGCCGAGGACCTCGACCGGCACTTCGCGCGCACCACACCCCAGGCGCTCGCGGGCGTGCCAGGGACGAGCGTGCAGGAGACGGGTCCCGGGCAGGGCTCGCCCTACCTGCGCGGCTTCACCGGCTACCAGACGCTGCTACTGATCGACGGCATCCGCCTCAACAACTCGGTGTTCCGCTCGGGCCCGAACCAGTACTGGAGCACGGTCGATCCGTTCTCGATCGAACGCCTGGAGCTCGTGCGCGGGCCGAGCTCGGTGCTGTACGGCTCGGACGCGATCGGCGGCACGGCCAACGCCATCACGCGCGGCCCAACCACCTGGGGCGAGGGCTTCCAGCACGGCGAGAGCCTGTACTACCGCTACAGCAGCGCCGACAGCGCGGACGTCCTGCGCGGCGAGCTCTCGGCGACCTGGGGGAACTCGACCGGCGTGCTGATCGGCGCCGACGGCAAGTCGTACGACGACGTCTCGGGCGGAAAGGACATCGGCACGCAGGAGAACACGGGCTACGACGAGTGGGCCGGCGACCTGAAGCTCGAGCACTTCCTCGACCCGAAGACGCGCCTCGTCTTCGCGCACCAGCGCCTCCAGCAGGACAACGCGCCGCGCACCCACCGCACGATCTTCGCCGAGTCCTTCGAGGGCACCGCGGTCGGCACCGACCGGCGCCTCGACTTCGACCAGGAGCGTTCGCTCTCCTACGTGCAGCTCCACGGCGAAGAGCACGGCGGCGCGTTCGATTCCTTCCACGCCAGCCTCTCCTGGCAGGATCAAGAGGAGACCCAGAAGCGCGTCACCGGCGGCGGCACCGCCAGCGAGCAGGGCTTCGACGTCGGCACGCTCGGCCTGTTCGCCTACGCCGGCGCGGAGAGCCCGATCGGGCGCCTGACCTACGGCGCCGACTTCTACCGCGACGACGTGGACTCGTTCAGCTCGACCCAGCCGATCCAGGGTCCGGTGGCCGACGACGCGAGCTACGATCTCTTCGGCGCGTTCCTGCAGGACGAATTCGACGTCTCCAGGCGCACGACCCTGACCCTCGGCGGGCGCTTCAACTACGCCGACGTGAACGCGGGCAGCGTGTTGGACCCCGTGACGAGCTCACAGACCGATCTGCAGGACGACTGGAGCGCGCTGGCATTCAGCGCGCGCTTCTTGCACCGCTTGCAGGCGGATGCCCTGCACCTCTTCGGCGGCGTCAGCCAGGGTTTCCGCACGCCCAACCTCTCGGACCTCACGCGCCTCGACTCCGCGCGCTCGAACGAGTTCGAGATTCCCTCGCCCGGCCTCGATCCGGAGTACACCACCAACTACGAGCTCGGCCTGAAGACCCTGAGCGCACGTGCAGTCAGCCAGGTCTCGCTGTTCTACACCGACGTGCGCGATCTGATCCTGCGCCGTCCGACCGGCAACGTGAACGGCAGCGGGCAGTTCGAGGTCGTGAAGGAGAACGTCGGCGACGGCTACGTCTACGGCATCGAGGCCGAGAGCGCGCTGGCTGTGGGGGGCGGCTGGGAAGTGTTCGCCGGCGCGACCTTCGTCGAGGGCAAGGTCGACACCTTCCCGACTTCCGCGCCCGTCACCGACGAAGAGTACCTCTCCCAGCTCATGCCTTTCACCGCCCAGCTCGGTACGCGCTGGCAGAGCGAGCGGCGCTGGTTCGAGTTCCTCGCGCAGGGCGCGGGCGACGCCGACAAGCTCTCGACCGCCGACACGCTCGACACGCAGCGCATCCCGCCTGGCGGGACCCCGGGCTACGTCGTCTTCCACGTGCGCGGCGGCCTGCGCCTCGGAAAGCACCTCGCGCTCGACCTCGGCCTCGAGAACCTCCTCGACGAGGATTATCGCGTGCACGGCTCGGGCCTGAACCGGCCGGGCCGCAGCGTGGTCGTGGGCTTGACGCTGGCACCCTGAGGGGCGCCGGATGGGAGGGAGTCGCTCGCACCGATCTATTGCAACGGCCGGTCGGGCCGGCGCGTAGCCTGAGCGCAAATGATCCTCGCGCTTGCGCTCGTTGCCCTTCTCGCGTCCCAGCAGCCAAGACCCGATCTCGCGCGCACGCTCGAGCCCGCGCTGGTGGAGCTCGTCCAGCGTCACCGATTGCCGGGGCTCGCCATCGGCATCGTGCGCGACGGCGAAGTCGTCTACGCCCACGGCTTCGGCGAGGCGAGCCGCGGCTCGGGCCGTGCGATCACCACGCGGTCGATCTTCCACATGGCTTCGGTCTCCAAGCTCTTCACCGCGACCGCCGCGATGCAGCTGGTCGAGGCGGGCAAGCTCGAGCTCGACGCGCCGCTGACGAAGTACCTGCCCTACTTCCGCCTGGCCGAGGAGCAGTCCAGGACGATCACCGTGCGCCAGGTGCTCACGCACACCTCGGGCTTTCCCGACGTGCACGACTACGAATGGGACAAGCCTCAGCGCGACGAGGGCGCCGCCGAGCGCTTCGTGCGCAGCCTCACGGGCGAGAAGATGCTGTTCGCTCCGGGCAAGGGCTCGAGCTACAGCAACATGGCCTTCGACACCATGGGCGATGTGATCGCCAAGGCGTCGGGCATGTCCTTCGACGACTACGTGCGCAAGCACATCCTCGTGCCGCTGGGCATGTCGAGCAGTTCCTTCCTCCACGCCGAGACGCCCGAAGACCTACGCACCCAGGGGCACTCGACATTCTTCTCGGAGCGCGTCGACCAGGCGCCGTGTCCCATTTACCCGTACAACCGCCGGCATGCGCCCAGCTCGACCCTGAACTCCAGCGTCGAAGACATGTGCCGCTTTGCGCTGGCCAACCTGGCGCGCGGCGAGCTGGACGGGAAACGCATCCTGGCCGCGGAGAGCTACGACCTCATGTGGTCGCGCGACGACGACACGCCGACGCTCGGGCTCGCCTGGGTGCTCGGAGAACTCGCGGGCAGGCGCACGGTCAGCCACTCCGGCGGGGACGTGGGCTACAACTCGTATCTGATCCTGCTGCCGGCCGAGAACCTCGGCGTCGTGGTGATGATCAACTCGGACGTTTCTCCTGTAGGTGATGTCGCGCAGGCGGCAGTGCTGGCCGCGCTGGGCGAGGAGTTCCGTTTCCCGCGCGCGAGGATCTCCTTCGAGTTCGCCCACGTGCTGGAGAACGAGGGCATGGAGGCGGCGAGCGAGCGCTACTTCGAGCTGCAGGAGACCGAGCCAGCCGCCTGGGTCTTCGGCTTCCAGGAGCTGGATCAGGTGTGCGAGACCCTGCTCGAGAAGGAGCGCACCGCCGTGGCGGTCGAGGTCGCCACGCTCAACGCGGACGTGTACCCCGGAACGAGCGCGGCGTTCGCGCGCCTAGGCCAGGCTTTGGCCGCCGCGGGCGATCCGGACGGCGCGCGCGAGCACTTCGAGCACGCTCTACAGCTCGCACCGAACGACGCTGCGGCGCGGGCCGGCCTGAACGCGCTGGGACAGCCCACTGGCCGATAGCCCGTACACGGAACCAGCATCGACGCGTGCATGCCTGCATACTGCGGCGCCGGCTCCCATGGCCGTTGTCCTGCAGGAGGAACACGCTCACCATGGCGGCATGAACGACAGCGAAGTTCGAGCCCACGTGGAGCGCTACGCGGATGGCCCGGCGCTCCTGCGTGCCACGGTCGCGAAGGTGCCGGCGGATGCGCTGCAGTGGCGTCCCGCGCCGGGCAAATGGTCGGCGCACGAAGTGGTCTGCCACTGCGCCGACAGCGAAACGATCTCCTCGATGCGCATCCGCTACCTCGTCGGCGAGGACCGGCCGATGATCCTGGGCTATGACCAGGATCGCTGGGCGGCCGCGTTCGACTACCACACGTTCGCGCTGGAGGCCGCCCTGCGCCAGATCGAGCAGATCCGGGCGTGGACCACGACCTTCGTGCGGCACCTGCCGGCTTCGGCCTGGGCACGCGAAGGCACGCACACCGAGTCGGGCCGCTACACGGCCGAGACGTGGCTCACGACCTACTCCGAGCACCTCGAGGTGCACGCGCGGCAGATCGAGCGCAACCTGGCGGCCTGGCGCGCTCGCAGCGGACGCTGATCTTCTATCGCCGAACCGCTTGTTGGCTGAGCAAGAATCAGCAGGACCACAGAGGCGCAGAGGACGCAGAGACGCACGGAGGGAGAATCCAGAGAGGATGGGGCCTCCGGGGCTTCGGCTCTCCGGGAGTCGACG
>JANOGB010000201.1:0-18826 GCA_031413955.1 Planctomycetota bacterium
GCCCGGCTCCGTTTCTTTTCTTCTCCCCGCCCCTCGGAGAACGGAAACAAGCCAAGAAGCAGAGCCGGGCTGGAGCCCGGCGCTCCCAGGGTGAGCGCCTGCCCGGTGTTCGCCGAGCTATCCTGATGGCGTGACCCCGCGCCGCATCCACGTCTCTCCGCCGCGCTCCGGATCCTCCGGCCCGGGCCCGGCGCTGTTCGTGCTCGGCGTCGCGCTCGGCCTGCTGGCCGCCCTGACCGTCGATCGCGCCGTACGCTACTTCTTCGACCGCGACCTCGAGCTCGTGCGCGCCGTGCGCAACCTGACCCTGGAGGAGTTCGTGCGCGAGGTCGAGCAGGACGAGCTGATCGACGATGCCCTCGGCGGCATGCTCGCCGGTCTCGATCGCTACTCGCACTACTACGCGCCCGAGGAGATCGCCGCGCTCGAGCGCGAGACCAACGGCGAGTTCCTGGGCATCGGCGTGGTCTTCCGCGAACCCGGGCGGATCCTCTTCCCCTACCCCGGCTCACCGGCGGACAAGGCCGGGCTGCGGGTCGGCGACCGCATCCTGAGCGCCGAGGGCGAGTCGGTGGCAGCGATGGCGCCGCGCCAGCTCCAGGCGCTCCTGCACCGCGAGAAAGCCGACGTGCACCTGAGCGTCGAGGGCCTGGAGGGCGCCCAGCGCGAGGTGGTGCTACGTCCCGAGGTGGTCCTCGACCCGACCGTGCGTCACGCGCGCATGCTGGGCACGGAGAGCGGCGTCGGCTACCTCTCGATCCGCTCCTTCAGCCACCGCACGCCGCAGGAATTCGACGAGGCCGTGGCGGCGCTGCAGCGCACCGAGCTGCGCGCGCTCGTGCTCGACCTGCGTGCCAACCCGGGCGGCATCCTGGATGCGGCCGTCTCGATCGCCAACCGCTTCATCTCGGCCGGAGCCCTGGTTGCGACGCGCTCGCGCGACGAGACGCGCGTGACCGAGGCCAAGCCCGAGCAAGCGACGCTGGCGGACCTGCCGCTGGTGGTGCTGCTGGACTCGAGCTCCGCCAGCGCCAGCGAAGTCCTGGCCGCCGCCCTGCAAGATCACGCCGCGGCCGTGCTGGTGGGCGAGCCGAGCTTCGGCAAGGGCTCGGTGCAGACGCTCAAGCACATCGGCGCCGAGCGCGCCGTCGTGAAGCTCACCACCGCCAGCTACTGCAGCCCCTCCCTGCGGCGCATCGAGCACGACGACCACGACGAGGAGCACAGCGGCATCGCCCCGGACTGGTTCGTGCCGCTCGCGGCCGCCGAGCGCAAGACCGTGCACGATTACCTCTTCGGCTACTCGCCGCCCGAGAGCGCGCTCGCCGAACTGCGCGCCTGGGAAGAGCGCGAGAGTCTGGATCTGATCGACGAGCCCCCCGCCGACCGCCAGCTCGACGCGGCGCTGGCGCTGCTCACAGGTGGCCCGCTGGAGCTGCATGGCGACCCGCTCCAGTGACACCCGCGACGGACTCGTGCTCGGCATCGAGTCCTCCTGCGACGAGACCGCGGCCGCGGTCGTGCGGAACGGGCGCGAGATCCTTTCCTCGGTCGTCGAGAGCCAGATCGCCGAGCACGCGCCCTTTCGCGGCGTGGTGCCCGAGCTCGCCGGCCGCTCGCACCTGCGCATGTTGCTGCCGGTGGTCGACGAAGCGCTCACGCGCGCCGGGACCTCGCTGGACGAGCTCGCGGCCATCGCCGTCACGTACCGGCCGGGCCTGATCGGATCCTTGCTGGTGGGCGTCTCGGCCGCCAAGGCCCTGGCCTTCGTGCGCGGCCTCCCGCTGGTGGGCGTGCACCACATCGAGGCCCACGCCTACGCCGCGGCGATGGAGCACGACTTCGAGTATCCGTGCCTCGCGCTGGTCGTCTCGGGCGGACACACGGCGCTGTACCGCATGAGCTCGCCCATCGAGCTCGTGAAGCTGGCCGAGACCCTGGACGACGCCGCCGGCGAGGCCTTCGACAAGGTGGCCAGCATGCTCGGCCTCCCCTACCCGGGCGGGCCGGCGATCTCGGCCCTGGCGCGCGAGGGCAACGCGCGCGCCTTCGACTTCCCGCGCTTTCGGCCGAAGGGCGGCGGCGTGGGTTTTTCCTTCAGCGGGCTGAAGACGTCGGTGCTGTACACCGTGCGCGGCCAGGACGCGAGCGCGCCGCCGCCCACGCCGGAGTCCATCCCGCGGCGCGCGGATCTGGCCGCTTCGTTCCAGGAAGCCGTGGTCGACGCACTCGTGACACAAACACTCGCCGCAGCCCGCGCCGAAAACCTCACCACCGTGACCGTCACAGGCGGCGTGGCCTGCAACACGCGCCTGCGCGAGCGCATGACGGCCGCAGCCGCGGAGCACGGTCTGCGCGCAGTCTTCCCGAGCCCGAGCTACTGCACCGACAACGCCGCCATGATCGCCGGACAAGGCTGGCACCTCCTGCGCGCGGGCCGCGTCGCGTCCTGGGATCTGGACGCGGTCGCCAGCTGAGGCCCGATCCGACGAGCGGCATGTTTTCGGCTAGCGGGCGTTCCCAGCCGATGGCCTTCTTGGTAGCCTCCCGCGCATGTCGGGGAAGGAGGCCTCTCGGGGTCCTGACCGGTCGAACTGGCCGAGCTTCCTGCGTGGCTCCGACCCACAGGAGATCCACGCGCGCTTGAGCCAAGGGGATGCACTGCGCCTGCTGGAAAACTCGACGCGAAGATTGCGAGAGGTGTGGTTCCTCCTCGATCCCGAGCGGGTCTACAACCGGGCGCTCGGAGTCTGCGCGAAGGCGGCTTCGCGTGAGGATCCGCCCGAGGATATGGAAGCCTGGGCTCGCACCAAGATCGACCTCGCGATCGAGCAGCTCGTGCGTGAGGACCTCGAGGAGGAGAGGGCTCACCCGGAGTTCGTGAGCGAAGAGGTGAAGGCCTTCCCGCTGCTCACGGAGAGCCTGATGCTGGATCCCGACCTCGTGCGCTCCGCATCGGTCGCCTTCAACTCCCTGGCCCCCCTCCCGCGGCGCGCCTTCTACGAGCTCCTGATCGAGGGCCGAGAGGTCCCCGAGCTCATCGAAGCTGGCCCCTGGAACGAAGACGGCCTCTACCAGGCCATCCAGACAGCCCTCGCTACGGTCGGCCTTGACGTCCAGCCCGAACCCGCGGACGATCAGGCAAAGGGGAAGAAGCAGTGAAGGACGTACCCGAGATCGCGCCGGAGATCCGCGGCCTGCTCGAGGAGATCGTGGCCAACCCACGCTCGGCGATCCGCCTGGCGCCCCGGCGGGCCCTCAGCTCGTGGTTCGACAGCGGGGAGATGCTCCGGGCGACGGATGTGTCGAAGGACAGGGCCGCGCGCCATCTGGTTGCGGCGCACCGGGAGGAGCTGGCAGCGTTGCTCCAAGAGGCCTCCTGGATCTCCTACTGGAAGGCTCCGGTGTTGGCGCCCCGCCCAGCTGGAGCGGACGGGAAGCTCTATCATCCAACCCAACGTGAGCCCGCTTGGTGTGGCCGCGCGGCACCAGAAGTAGCTGAGTCCTCTGACCGTTCGCCTAACATCGAGCTGTTGCGACAGTGCCTTGATGGCATCAAGCCACAGCGAGGATGGTCGCTCGCCCAAGCATCACTGAGTTTGGTTCCGAGCGACAAGACGAGGTGCTATGTCGCGCTCAACGCGCAGTGGAGTAAGCCGAGAACAGCGATTGCCTTGTTCGGCCGCCTTGCAGGGCGTGCACAGCCAGCGAGTCTTAGGCCCAACATCATGCTGTCCTTGGGTTCTCAGGCGTGCTGCCTAGGGATTTTTGCCGATGCTCGCGCTTTCTATCGAGCGTCTTGTGCCCTAGATCCGCAATCCCCGTACGGCTGGAGTTGCGCTTTTAACCTTTCTTGTTTTCTGGGAGATGGAAAGAGCGCAAAGGAAGTGGCTGCGGAGCTCGGCAAGCTCATCGGCCCCCAAGATCCTCGTATTCTTGAGATGGGAGCTCTCCTGCATGAATGGGGAAAAACGCGGAGTGAGGGAGAGCTGAGGGAAGCGCGGAAGGTAATTGACAACATCACTGATCAGATCCCGGAAGTCGCCAAAGTGCTATGCCGTGCAATCACATCATGAAGCGACACCTTTTCGCTGATTTGGCCAGATTCCTACTCCTCGCGGTCACCGTTGCTCTCATGATGATGGCGCAACCCAATTCTAGCCAAGTTGGCGCTGGCACGTTCAAGGCCAAGCAATTCGGTTCATTTGTGGATACTCCGCCATAGGCTGCTCAGGCTGCCCAGAAGTCCAAAATGAAGGACCTTCGGTTGCTCTTGGCGTTTACCATTTCCGTTGTTGCCGTAGGCATCTTGGCCGTTTTTTTTGTAATCGGGCGAGAGAGTTTCAAACCTTTTTCGTCGACGTCGCGCCATGATACGGATTCGACAGTAGAAGCCTCTTTGGAGTCTTTGGCGGACTCTGTCGACCATCACCGAGAACCCGCCGTCGGGCCCAATGCGAGCCTCCACTGTGGCTTGGTCCGCTCGACGGATGGCCAGCCTGTTCAAGGAGCTCGCGTTCTGTGGCTAGCCCTTCAAGCGGAGGATACGGAGGCCACTCCCTCATGGCCACGAGCTGGCTGGGGCGTGCCCGAACGCCAAGAGACCGAGACAAGAACCGACGCAGCAGGCTTTTTCGAGCTGGTTGAACAGCCGGCCCGGGAGCTACCGTTTGGATCCGTGCTGATTGTAATGCATCCACGGCACTATCCAGGGGGGCTCGACTTACCTGGCGACCCGGGAGAATGGCCGGCCAATGTACAGATCACTCTTGAAGCGGCCAAGCCGATCATGGTGGAAGTTCACGATTCTGCCGGAAAGCCGAGTCGCGGCGCGACCGTGCATCACGCCGGAACACCCACAAGGACTCCTGAGGATCCGGGAATTCGAACTCACGAACGTTTTTTCGCTCAGAAGGCCGTTACAGGCCCCGATGGGCAAGTCGAGCTTGCTCCATTTAGGGGCGAGCAAGCGCTTTGGGCTGAAGAAGGCGAGCAAGCCTCCGTCCCTTGGCAGGGGATTCGCCCATCGTTGGTCGTATTGACGTTGGGCGAGGCGTTCACGATTGGAGGAGCGATCGCAATTCCAAATCCGAGCGAGTGGGGCCAAGGCGACGAGGGGGAGCGTCGAATCTTTGTCTCAGGATTGACTGGAAACCTGTGGCGACCGCTTGCGCGCATCCGAGACGTGAGAGAAGGGGAATGGGGGCCACTGCGGGTACCCCTGAATGGAGTCTCACGCTACAGGGTCCGACTCGAGGGAGCCCCCATAATGCCCGTGGAAGAATCGTTCGACCCGCCAAGGGCATCGAGCCACCGGCGGATCAACTTTGTCGTAGAAAAAGGGGCTGAAGTATTCCTTATGGTACAAGACGAGTCGGGTAAACCGATTCCCACAGCGCACGCGGAAGCCTGGTGGGAGCCGACCATGTTTCCGAAGATACGGGTCGCTGGAGAGGCCAATCCGGATGGCGTGATCCGTCTTGGCACGGTGGTTCCTGGCTGGATCCGCTTCTACATCGCCGCGCCCGGATACGCCAATCAAGAATTGGAAGCCGAGATTTGGGACAAGGCGAGCACTACGATTACCCTCCAAAAGGGCGGCGGGATTTCCGGTCGGTGTGTTCATGCGGGCAAGCCGGTAGCGGAATTCGAGGTCATCTACTGGAAGACCGGGAATCTAAGGGTCTACCGCAGCAAGTCCTTCTTTGGCCGAGAAGATGGACACTTCGCTATCGACAGCCTGTCGCCTGGCGATTGGTCGATCCATGCAGCGAGCCCCGAGTTTCCCTGTGGCGAGCCTGTCACCGTAGGCGTGAACGCAGAGGGCGTGACGCCTTTGGAGCTCCAGTTACCTGCGGCAATCCGAGGAGCTGGAAGGGTCTTGGACGCCGAGACTTCCGAACCCATACCAAATGCTCGCATTCAACCCTACTCGTCCAGCGGCCTGGAACGGAGTCTCCCCTGGGGACCAGTGGTCCTCACTGCTCAAGATGGGACCTTCGACGCTGATGCATTCACGATAGGAAATAACTACCTGACTGCAGAGGCCGATGGATACGCATTGGCCGAAGCCGAGACTACGACATCACAAGCCGACTTCCTGGATTGGGGTGAGATCCGCTTGGTCCGGGCGCAGGACTTGCGGGTGTCCCTGCTTGGACTGGAATCGCTTCAAGGCTTGACGCCCGAGGATTTTCGCGCACGCACAGAGCAGGGGCATATTCTTCCCGAGAAGAGATTCGACGGAGATGGATTCGTTCGCTTCGAAAGCGTGCCTCCGGGCGACCACAGACTGCTCGTTTACTACCCGGATGGATCGTGGGCACGACTCCAGCTCAGGCTGGATCCAGGTGGTGAGTGGGACTTCGACCTCAAGGTCGCGGGCGACCGGAGATTGGACGTACGCTTGGACTTGGGTGAACAGGCGCTCCCCTACGTTCCTCACGTAATGCTGACCGCGCACGAGGAGACCGGCGTTCTCGTCGTTCGGATGAAGGACGCGGAGGATGGCACAACGTGGTTCGATGGGATCCGGGCAACTCATGCCCAGGTGCATGTTCTCGACTCCGAATTCAAGTCCGTAGCCTCCAGAGACATCTCCTTCGGAGCTGACTCGAACAAGAGCATCGAAATCAGGATCGGGGAGAAGCCCTTCCGCGTTCACGTATTGGATGCCGACCGCGCTCCAGTTTCCGGCGCCTACGTAACGATCCGTTCAGCGACAGGCGTCGAGATTCATGGCGTGAGCAATACAGGCTCCGAGGGCTGGGCCAACCTGGTCGGGTTGCCTGCCGGCAACCTGCTGATGGACGTCCAGCACGGAGTGCTGGGTCGCCACTTCGGCGTACCGATGGCTGCTTCCATGGAGGAGCTCGAATTCGTGCTCGAAGCCAGCGGGAAGCTGGAGCTCGAGATCGTCGACGGAGCGGAAACCCTCGCAGGGGTTGCGACCCGTATCGAAACCACGGCCGGCCTGACCCTCGGCGATGCGCGGCAAACCGACGACCAAGGTCGAGTGCGATACGAATCGCTCGGCGCGGGCAACTACCACCTCGCCTGCCGCCGCTCTGACTGTTGGCCGGCTTTCGTCGACGAGGACCTCGCTCCCGACGAGCATGCCCTAGTGCAGGTCCAGATGCGCAGGCTGGCCGACCTCGACTTCAGCCTCCTCAGCGCCGACGGATTGCCCGTATCGGGGATGTCGGTCGAGTTCACGTCGACGGAGTTCGGTCTGCCCATCGATACCTGGATCCAGGAGGAGAGAGTCCGCGCTCCCGGGGGTCTGACGACGAACAACGAGGGTTCGATCCGCGTCGAGGGGCTGCCCCGCGGTGAGTACACCTGGTCGTTGATCGTGGAGGGCGAGCCCCTCACGGGCTCGTTCGATCTGGCGCCGGCGCAAGACAACAGGGTCTTGGCTTCGTTGCCTCCTGTCAGCCGATAGCCCCAGCCACGACCCGTCCTGCGGGACTCTCGTCGCCCTGGTTTCCCCCGCTGGCTCCCGGCGTGCCCTGCTATCCTCCCCACCCCTTTGGACCGCCGCCGACTGGAAGAGCTGCTGCAATGCGTGCGCAGCGGCGAGACGAAGGTCGAGCAAGCCCTCGGCCGCATCAGCCATTTCCCGCTGCACGACCTCGGGCACACGCGCGTCGACACGCAGCGCGAGGCCCGCTGCGGCTTCCCCGAGGTCGTCTTCGGCGAGCGCAAGGAACCCGGGGAGCTGGTCAAAGGCTCGGCTGGTCAGGTCAATGGTACGGTCAATGCTTGAGGGACTCCTCGCCCAGGACGCTTGAGTCAGAGTCTGAATCACCTGGTAGGACTAGCTCACCTGGGACGAACACGAGGTCAACCTCGGTTCGCATGGTCCCCTCGGGCGTGCTTCCACCTAAGGGCAGTGCGGCCGCGTAATCCTCGGCCAGGATCGCCCCATCAATGCCATAGTGCGTCAGTCTGTAGCGTGCCATCGGGACTTGGAAGGCCAATCCGGACCGCACGCGCTCCCGCACGTAGTCGAGTCCAAGTTGCTGCACGTACCACGACGCCACGCGCTCGAGATAGGTTTGGTCCGGCGCCTTGGCGAAGTCTTCGGGCGAGAGGAGCAGCATCCTCCGGACTTCTTGCGTCGGGGGGCACCAGCCTGCTAGGACGGCCGTCCGGTTCGAGACTCTGCCACCCACCCAGCTTGCTACCCCCTCTTGCAAGGCCCAAGGAAGTAGCTCCACCCACTCCCCTCTCGCGAGCGCGTGGGTCAGCTCGTGGGCCAGAAGGAAAGTCAGGTCGGTCTCGCTCTCCTGAAACTCGGCACCAACGAAGATCGTGCCCTCGGGATCGAAAAACGCGCAACTTCGGCCCTGAATCTCCCCCGAAAGGAACACGATGCGACCGTGCCACCGGGCATCGATGCCAAGGATCTCGGGCACGCGTTCGCAACATGCTTTCCAGGCCTGCACTCCCCGGGCGCCAACCTCGGGATCGGCGGCATGAAACGTCACCTCCGGCAGTCTTGTGACCACCGGAGGCAACGCAACGCATCCGGCAGAGATCCAGAGGAGTAAGAATCGCGCCGAATGCTTCATACGGGCTTTACCAGACGAGTTCACCCTCGAAGGCCAAGCCGGATTCTACCGTGGTGTCCAAGCCGAAGTCGAGCTCGTTGGTTGCCCCCGTTCCAGTGTTTATCGCGGCGCCAGGAATGGTGATGCTGGCAACCTGCCACCCGTTGATGTTCGACAGCGCGGCATCAGCGAGAATGTAGGTGAGTCCGTTGAAGTGCAGATCGAGAGACGTGATCGGCTCGTCCGAGACGATGTCGAGCCTGAGATCGCCCGCGGAAATCGTCGTGAACAGACGGTAGTGGGTCTCTATGGATACGGGCTGCGAAACCGAGAGTCCCTGATCGATGTACTCGCGGGCAAGGTTGTCCGCCTGCGCGTTTGTTGCCGCGGTCACGGAGTAGAATGCCCACTGATCGCCGGCTCCCGTGAGTTGGTAGGTGGCCGAGAAGCGGGGACGCGTCGTGGCCTTGGGCGGCCGCACGGCTCCAATAGAGCCCGAGAAATGGGCTGGTGGGCACTGTACGCTGGTTACGTCGCTGCTTGCCGTACCAGGAGGAGTGGTTCCACCCATCGGCAGGGAAGAGGAGGTATTCGAGTCCAAGACGGAACCATCTGGTCCGTAGTGCGTGAGCTTGAACTTGAACCCCGGAGGAGCCAGTGCGGGCCCTGGAACGGTTGTCGTCGGCGGGGGCCCAGACTGGTGCGTGATCCCAAATTCCTGGCCAAGGACCTTGCCAGTGACCGAGGTCGTCGTGGGGCCTGCGCAGGCAATGGACGCGGCCTGCGCTGCAAGGAGGAGAACGAAGGGGATCGGTTTCATTTGTGGTCTGCCCTTTTTGATATGTTGGTGGATTGAGAAGGTCAGCAGGAACCTTCCAGACCCTGAGCGGCTGGCACGTCCGGCCAGGAACGACCAGGGATTGAGGCGGATCTTGCCACTGATCCCAAGGGACACCTCTGCCCGCCGGGTTCGGAGTTTCTCAAGAAAGAGCACCGATGGTGATTGCTATCGGGACGGAGCCCGAATGGCCGGACCGTGTCACGGGAAGAAGAATCTTCGGATCCTGGCGCTCTGACCTTGTACGGCGAATCCCACAAGTACCTACTCGGGTCCCGGCTCCCCTGCCGTCGCACTGCTGCAAGCCGGCATCGTCACCGTAATCCGCGACTACCTGTGTGGTACGGTTGCCCTCACGGCCTCTCACGCACGCCCTGCTATCCTCCCCCACCCCTTTGGACCGCCGCAGGCTGGAAGAGCTGCTGCACGGCGTGCGCAGCGGCGAGACGACGGTCGAGCAAGCCCTCGGCCGGCTGAGCCATTTCCCGCTCCACGACCTCGGTCACACACGAATCGACACCCAGCGCGAGGCCCGTTGCGGCTTCCCTGAAGTGGTCTTCGGGGAGCGCAAGGAACCCGGGGAGCTGGTCGAGATCGCGCGCTCGATCCTGGCGCGCCACGAACGGTTGCTGGTGACGCGCGTCGACCCCGCGGGTATGGCCGCGCTGCGCGACGCCCTGCCGGACTGCACGCTGCATGCGAAGGCGCGCGCGGTGAGCGTGAACGCGCCGGAGCGCGGTACGGGTGAGGGTCGCGTGCTCGTGCTCTCGGCCGGCACGGCCGACGGCCCGGTGGCGGAGGAGGCCGAGCTGACCGCGCGGATGCTCGGCGCCTGCACCGAGCAGCTCGCTGACGTCGGGGTGGCCGGCCTGCATCGCCTGCTCGCGCACGCCGAGCGCCTGGCGGAGGCGCGCGTGCTCGTGGTCGTGGCCGGGATGGAGGGCGCGCTCCCGAGCGTCGTGGGCGGATTGGTCAGCCGGCCCGTGATCGCGGTGCCGACTTCGGTAGGCTACGGCGCCTCCTTCGGCGGCCTCTCCGCCCTCCTCGCCATGCTCAACTCCTGCGCCGCTGGCGTCACGGTGGTCAACATCGACAACGGCTTCGGGGCCGGCTACGCGGCGGCCCTGATCAATCGCCGCGAAGCCGCGCGCGAGGGCGAGCGGGCGTGAGCGAGCCGCGCGCCTCCCTGGCGGTCGAGAACGGCCTCGTGCTCCACGGCCGCGCGGTCGGAGCCGCGGGCGAGAGCGCCGGCGACCTGGTGTTCAACACCTCCATGACCGGCTACCACGAGATCCTCACGGATCCGTCCTACGCCGGGCAGGTGGTGGTGATGACCTACCCGCTGATGGGGAACTACGGCGTGGCCGAGGAGGATGCCGTGAGCGCGGGCGCCTGGCCCGAAGCCTTCGTGATGAAGGAGATGTCCTCGCTCTACTCCAATCAGCGTGCGCAGTCCTCGCTGACGGACTGGCTGGTCAAGCAAGGCGTGGTCGCGATCGAGGGCGTGGACACGCGCCGGCTGACCAAGCTCATCCGCACCTCCGGCTCGCTGCGCTGCGTGGTCTCGACCCTCGACCACGACGCGGACTCGCTCGTACGGAAGGCGCGCGCGGCCCTGGCCACGGATGGCCGCGATCTCGCCTCGGAGGTCTCGTGCCGCGAGAGCTACGCCTGGAGCGCGACCTACGACGCCTCCTATCCCTCCTGGGTGCAGAAATCACCGCGCAAGCGCAAGCGCGTCGTGGCCTTCGACTACGGCATCAAGCGCAACATCCTGCGCAGCCTGGTGCACGCCGGCTTCGACGTCACCGTCGTGCCGACCTGGACCAAGGCCGACGACGTGCTGGCGCTCGATCCCGCCGGCATCTTCCTCTCGAACGGCCCCGGCGACCCGGCGGCGGTCAAGCCGGCCATCGATTCCGTCTCCGACCTGATCGGCAAGCGCCCGATCTTCGGCATCTGCCTCGGGCACCAGATCCTCTCGATCGTCTTCGGCGCCAAGACCCACAAGATGCCCTTCGGCCACCACGGCGCGAACCACCCCGTGCGCGATCTCGTCACGGGCAAGGTCGAGATCACCTCGCAGAATCACTCCTTCGCCGTCGACCCGAAGAGCCTGCCCGCCCACGTCGAGCTCACGCACATCAACCTGAACGACCAGACGGTCGAGGGCATGCGCCACAAGCAGGCGCCGGTGTTCAGCGTGCAGTATCACCCGGAGGCAGCGCCGGGGCCGCTCGACAGCTCACACCTCTTCCTGCGCTTCCGCGAGTTGATCGGCTGAGAGTTCGCGACGACCCAGCTTCCGGGTCGTGAGGATGGCGCAGGCTCGCCGGAACGACTGCTCGCTCCCTACTCTCCCTTTCGGCCGAGCCCATGCCGCCGAAGCTCACGAACAAGACGATCCGCGCCTCGGCGAGCGACTTCCTCCGGCGCGAGCAGCCCGCGCCCTCCCTTCAGGGCTTGGCCCCATTCGGCAGACGTGAGCACTTCGCCATTGCGAGTCACCAGCGCCGTGACGCCGGAAACAAACGCGCCGCCAGATGAGCTCTCGTTTTGGGAGAAACCACCCTTGCCCGATGACCCGCCGACTGTTGCCGTGACCGTGCCTTCCACAACGACATCAGCAGTCCCTTCGCGGAGTATGCGAGCGTTGCTGTTCTTGGTCAGGAATCCGATGAACACGTTGCGGACCGCATCTGCCACGATGGGATCTTCGCACTTGAACGGCCATCCGTGATGGGCCCGGACACGCCGAGATCGTCCGCCTCAGGCCGCCCCGAACTGCCTCAGATGGTGGTCGAGGTGCTTGTGCTGCAGGCAGCCCCATTCGTCGCCGGTCAGCTTGCCGAGGAAGGCGTGCTCGTACTGCCCGGCCGCCGCTGGGCCGGCGTCGTGGAACTTGCGGACGACGGCGACGAGCCGCGCTTTCTCGCGTTCGAAGTCGTGCGGCGTCGAGAGAACGAGCTGCGGATGCGTCGGCGAGTTGCGCGAGAACGGCTTCGGCCCGAGCAGCCAGCCGCGGAAGAGCGGGCCGATGAGCTTCACCACGAAGTTTCGCCGCAGCACGCGGTCGCCCGTGGACGCCTCCAGCGCGTTCGCGCAGTGCGCCATCGCCTGCGCGCAATCCATCTTGCCCCAGCCGCGCGGCGAGTCGGGGCGGAGCGTGTCTATGCGCCGGAGGATGCGGTCGCGAGCGGCGGGGTCGAAGAGGGAGTCCATGGGCAGGGAGGGTACTACGCGACCGCAGCTGTGATCCGCGTGCTCGAGAATCGCCGCTCCAAGCGCATGACCTCCGGACCGCCCCTGCCGGTGGGTAGCGATCGGCGGTGCCCGTAGCCTGATGGGTCGGCTTTCTTACCTGGGGGTTGCGCGCGTGCACTGCGAGCAGTGCGGGCGTGACGAGCTAGTCGCGCGCGCCGGCAAGGTCCATCAACCAGACATCGCCCTCGCCCTGGGGCACGAGGTAGGCGAGCTTGCGGCCGTCGCGTGACAGGCTGTGGGCACCCCACCGCGCGCGGACGGATTCGTTCCCCGTCTCGAGCAAGAGCTTCTGTTCGAGCGTCTCGGCGTCCAACAAGAAGAGCTGATTGCCCGCGCGCACGAGCGCACACCTGCCGTCCGGCAACCACCTGCCACTGGGGAACTCGGCGTATTCGGCGAGCTTCCTGGACTGCCCCGTGCCGAGGTCGAGCACGTGCATCTCGTTTTTTGGAAACAGCCCACCGCAGAGGACGCGCCCCCCGTCCCTGGACCAGTCGCTGACCGCGCCGAGCCCTCGTCCCTCGATCGACAGCGGAGACCAGGCCGCGCTGCTCGCGTTGCCATCCCGGTCGACGTCGAAGCGCAGGAGCTCCGACGCCACCCACCGTTCATCCTGCTGCATCGTGAGCACACTTCGCCCGTCGGCCGACCAGGCCGCTTGAGCGGAGCGCTGGCCCTCGCCCACCGGCTTCACATCGCTGCCGTCGCTGCGCAGGCTCATCACGGACGCGTTGGAGTAGATCAGGATCCGCTCGCTGCCCTCGAGCGGACACCAGCGCGGATCTCGGTGCTGGATGGACGCATCGGTGATGCGTGTATACCCCGTGCCGTCCGAGCGGATGATGGCCATGCTCTCCCACGGATCGCCGCGCTGCGTCACGATCAGGCGTTCCCCGTCGGTCGACCAGTCGAGCTCGACCAGCGCGCGCCCTCCGAAGATGCGTTCGGGTTCGCCGACGAGCGCGCCCGCTTCGGGATCGAAGCCGACGGTCATGACGCTCGTCTGCTCGTCACGCGTCGCGTAGACGAGCCGCGCGCCGTCCGCGGAGAGCGAGAAGGAACCGCTCCAGGGGGACGGTGTCGTCACCGGCACCGGCGCCCCACCGGGAAGACCCGAGTGTGGATCGACCTCGATGCGCCAGAGGTTCATCGTGCCGCCACGGTTGCTGCCGAAGTAGAGGCCGCGGCCGTCGGAGGTCCAGACGGGACTCCAATCCACCGGCGGATCGTCGGTGACCAGGACGCCCCTCTTCTCGCTGCCATCGGCGGCGATGGTGAAGAGGTCGCGCTGCCAGTCCGGTTCACGCCAGCCCCAGTAGGCGATGCGCCTGCCGTCGGGCGACCAGCTCGCGCCGACGGCGTCGCCTTCGGTCAACCTGCGCTTCTCGCCGCCGTCCAGCGTCACGATCCAGAGCGCGCTGATCCCTTCTCGGGAGAGCGGGTCTTCGACCGGCTCCGTGGTCAATGCCAGTTGCGACCCGTCCGGCGACCAGGCCGGTGCGTGACCGAAGTCCGCCACGCGCCGGACCGACTCACCGGTGGCGCCCATGACGAACACCCCGCCACCGCTGCGCTCGGAACGGAAGGCGATCGACTCGCCGTCGGGAGAGAAGGCGGGAGCAGAGTCGTCGTCGAGCGAGTCGGCGGTCAGGTTGATCGGCGTGCGTCCGCCGACGCGCTGCAGGAAGATGTCCCAGTTCCCGCTCGACTTGCTGGCGTACACGACGCTCTTGCCGTCGGGCGCGAGCGACGGCTGCCGCTCCTGGCCGGGAAGGTCCGTGACCTGTCGAAAAGCCGTGGGTGCGGAGACCGGCACCGGTTGCACCGCCGCGGGCGCGCGCAACGCAAAGGCACCCGCGAGCGCTCCGAGCACGAGCCCCGCCCCCGCGACGGAGATGAGCTTCCACGCGCCCGTTCGCTCCGGGCGAGCCGCCTCGGCTGGGCTCTCGAGCATCACGCGCGCCTCACCGATGTCGCGCAACCGCGCGCGCGGGTCCTTGGCGAAGCAACGCCGCAGCAGCTCGCGCACGCGCGGCGGCGTCGAAGAGGGCAGCTTCGCCCAGTCGGGCTCGCGCGAGAGTACTGCGGCGAAGACGTCCGTCAGCGTCTCGCCCGCGAAGGCGCGCTTCACGGTCAAGCACTCGAAGAGCACGCAGCCGAAGGCCCAGATGTCCACGCGCTTGTCGATCGACTTGCCGCGCGCTTGTTCGGGCGCCATGTAGGTCGGCGTGCCGAGCAGGCGGCCGGCTTCGGTCGAGAGCACGCTGTCGGTCGAGGAGCCTTGATGGCCTTCGTTGGCTGGCTTCGCGAGCCCGAAGTCGAGCACCTTCACCTTGCCGTCGGGCGTGAGGCGCACGTTCGCGGGCTTCAGGTCGCGGTGGATCACGCCGGCTTCGTGCGCGGCTTCGAGGCCCGCGGCGATCTGCTTGCAGACGTCGAGCGCCTCCTCGAGCGGCAGCGGCCCGCGCTTCAGCCGTTCCTCGAGCGCTTCGCCCGGCACGAGCTCGAGCACGAGGAAGCAGGTGTCGCCGACCTGATCGACGCCGAAGATCTGCGCGACGTTCGGATGGTTCAGCGACGCAAGCGTCGTCGCCTCGCGCTCGAAGCGCTTCAGCCGCTCCTCGTCGTCGGCGAAGTGCTCGGGCAGCACCTTGATCGCCACCTCGCGGCCAAGGCGCGTGTCCTTCGCGCGATAGACCTCCCCCATCGCCCCGGCGCCGAGGGGCCCGAGGATCTCGTAGAAGGAGAGGGACTGGCCGGCGGCGAGGGGCACGAGCCGCAGAGTCTAGCCCCGAGACAAACGCTCAGCTCCACACCGGCTCCGAGGATGCGGGCATGGAGCTTCGTCGACCGGAGGTGAGCTACACTCCGGAAGACCCGCAGACTCGAAGAGCAGGAACAGTGGTGATGGCTCGAACACCTCGTCTCGTACGTCTCGCAGCCGTCGTCGCCAGCACCGTGGCGTGCACCGTCGCGTGCACTTCTCCCCGGCCGGCGCCGGCGCCCGAAGCCTTCGACCGGCTGGTCGATGCCACCACCAGGGAGTACTTCGCGCTGATCCCGCAGATGGTGACGTACTACGGGGTCCCGCCCGAGATCGCCGGAGCTGGGCTCGACGCTCGGCTCGATCCGCAGGGACCGGCCGCGGAGATCTCGAAGCGCGCGGCCTTCCGGGCGATGATCGCGCGGCTGGAAGCCGTCGACCGTTCGGGCCTGACCGAACGGGACTCCATCGTCCACGAGACCCTGCTGACGCAGCTTCGCGGCAACATGGCCCCGGCCGAGGTGGTCGAGTACGGCTCGGCGTTCGGGGACTACGGCGTGTGGTTCCTGCCCTACCCCGTGACACAGCTCTCCGGACCCCAGGTCAGGGCTCTCGACCTGCTCGAGAAGCAGCACACGATTCGAAGCCGCCAACAGGCCGACGCCTACCTCGAGCGGCTGCGCTCCTACGGTGAGATCGTGGATCAGACGATCGCGAAGATCGAGCACGACCGGAAGCTCGGCGTGTCGCCGCCGACCTTCGTGCTGGAGAAGGCGATCGCCGGACTGACCGAGCGCACTGCTGGCGAGCCGTCGGAGAGCTCGCTGGTGACAAGCTTCGCGAAGAAGGTCGCGGACGCGGGCCTCGACGCGGGTTTGACCGACGAGGCTGCGCGGCTCGTCGGCGACGTGGTCTTCCCGGCAAACCGGCGCTTGGCGGAGGTTCTCCGCTCGCTGCTCCCCGCTGCGTCTCCGCATGCCGGGATCTGGCGACTTCCCCGCGGGGCGGAGCTCTACCGGGCGCTGATCGTCCACATGACCGACACGACACTCGGCCCAGAGGAGATCCACGCTCTCGGACTGGCCGAGGTCGCGCGGATCATCGCCGAGATGGATGCGGTCTTGCAGTCCGAAGGACTCGTCGCGGGCACCGTCGGCGAGCGCATGACGGCCCTGGGCAAGGACGAGCGCTTCCGCTACGCCAACACCGAGGCCGGCAAAGAGCGGCTGATCGCCGACCTCAACGCGCAGATGGAGGAGATCGCTCCGCTCCTGCCGAAGTGGTTCGGCACCTTACCCGAGCAGAAGGTGGTGGTTCAGCGCGTCCCGGTCCACGCCGAGGAGAGCTCGACCGGCGGCTTCTACGACGCGCCGGCGCTGGATGGCTCGCGGCCCGGCACCTACTGGATCAACCTCCGCGACACCGCGATCTACCCCTCGTTCAGCCTCAATACCCTGACGTACCACGAGGCCAACCCGGGTCACCATCTGCAGACGGCGGTAGGCATGGGGCTGGGCGCGCCGATCCTGCTGAGCGCTCTCTACTCCAACTCCTTTGGCGAAGGGTGGGGCCTCTACGCCGAGGCGCTGGCCAAGGAGATGGGGCTCTACGAAGGCGACCCCTACGGCGATCTCGGACGCCTCCAGGCCGAGCTGCATCGCGCAATCCGCCTGGTCGTCGACACCGGCATGCACGCACTGCGCTGGAGCCGCGAGCAGGCGCTCCGCTACATGGTCGAGAACGAGGGCGTCCATCCTGTCGAGGCGCAGTCGGAGATCGACCGGTACGCAGTCTGGCCCGGCCAGGCGCTGGGCTACAAGATCGGGATGCTGAAGATCCAGCAGCTGCGCGCCGACGCTGCGGCGCGCCTCGGGGATCGCTTCGACGTCCGTGAGTTCCACGACGAGCTGTTGAAGGACGGCGGAGTGCCGCTGCAGGTGCTCGAGCGGAAAGTGGCACGCTGGGTGGAGAGGGTCGAGGCCCGCTAGCCCCAAAACAAGCGCTTCGCGCCGCCCCAACGGCGAGAGTGCGGTGCCTGGCTCGGCTTTGCCGGATTCCGCCCTGCGCTCCTCATCACTCCTGCGCGCACCCGGAATCCGGCGAAGCCGTGCCTGGCTCCGTACTCTCGCCGGGCCCAGGCTCCTCACCGCCGCCCCGGCATCTACAATCCGTGGGCGTCGAACTCGCGCCCCACCCTGTTCCGATGCCCTTGCGCCAGACCTCAAGCTCGCTGATTGTCGCGCTCGCACTCCTGTCCCTCGGCAGCGGTCCCGCTGCGCAAGGCCCGGCCGCTCGGCCGGCGACTGGCCCGGCCATCGCCGACATCGACCCCGCGCTCGCGTTTCTCGCGCCCTACGGCCTCCAGAACTTCTCGCTGCATTACATCGAAGCCTTGCAGGCGCTGCTCGCCGCACGCGAGCAGTACTGGGCCCAGGATTACAACGCAGCCCAGGCGACGCTCACCGCGCTCTGGTCGCGATATCCCGTCGGCGCCCGGAGCTGGGAGAGGCTGCCGTCCCAGCCCTTCGGCATCAACCTGGGCTCGCCGCCCTGCTACTACGCGCTGCGCATGTTGAGCGACATGACGCAGTGGCGCGTGAACAACCCGAACCAGCCGCCCGCGCCGCGCACCGCACGTCTGACCGTCCTTGTCGTCGGAGCGACCCATGGCATCGAGCCCCAGAACCTGACGGACTTGATGCAGGGCACCGGCGTACCCGTGGTGCATGCGCTGGACACGCGCGTCGAGCAGAACGGCTACCGAGCCGTGCACCGATCCTTGCGGCTGTTCAAGGAGTATGCGCTGGCGATGACCCAGGGCCGGCTCGATGTCGAGACGCACATCCTGCCGCTCCCGAACGTCGACCTACCCGTCTACGCGGAAGCCAGCGGCGGCTACAACTACGCCGGCCTCGTGGATGCCTCGCAGGTCTTCGCTTCCGTTCCGCCGGCCGAGATCGAGGCCACCGATTGGTGGTGGATCCTCTATCCCTCGCACGTGCCCGAGCAGGTTCCCGCTTTCCAGAGCACGGAGTTCATCACGGGCGGCATGGGCGTCGGCGCCGAATCCTTCTCGCCGTTCTTCATCATCGATGACCGCTGGATCGTGCGGAAACCACCGCACCTCGGCAGCGGCGAGTACTCGAACATCGAGCGCAGCGTGTACCTGCCGCAATGGCTCCAGCACGGGGAGAGTAGTACCGAGCCAGAGCAAAATCCGCCGGCCATCGGAAACCTGCAGCGCTGAGGCCAGTCGTATCTCCAACGAAGGGAGCGACTGTGCCCAGACGATCACGAGCCGAATATGCCGGTGCCTGGCACCACGTCATGAACCGCGGGATCGCGCGCAGGACGGTCTTCGAGGACCGCGCCTGCGTGCGCTACTTCCTCGCCAAACTGGCGAGC
>JANOGB010000202.1:0-3255 GCA_031413955.1 Planctomycetota bacterium
TCAGACTTCGGATCTGAAAGTCGGGGGTTCGAATCCCTCCGGGCGTACCACTCGCCGCTCTCGGCGGCGGCGCCGGCCCTGCCCCGGCGCGGAGAGCCATGATTGGCTCTCGACGCGCTCGCCTGACGCTCGACGCCGGTCAGGAGCTCGACCTCGGCACTCTCGGGCCCGAACGATGACGCGTCCGCCGGTGTTCGTGCGGCCTCGCGCCGGGCGATCATTGACCGATCGGTGTAAGATCGGTAGGGTGGGGCCATGCGTCACGGAGCTCACCGTCCGCCCGGACCCCCCAAGCAGTTCGACCCCCGGCGCACGCTCGAGCGCGCGCGCGACCTCTTCTGGCGCCGCGGCTTCGACGGCACGGGGCTGGCCGAGCTGGAGGGCGAGCTCGGTGTGGGGCGCAAGAGCCTCTACGACACCTTCGGGAACAAGCGCGCGCTCTACCTGGCGAGCCTCGAGCACTACGGCGACAGCGTGATCGCCGCCATCTGCGAGGGGCTCGAGCGGCCGGGCGCGAGCGCATTCGCCAACCTCGAGCGCGTGCTCGGGAAGCTCGCGCGCCACCACGGCTCGGGTGAGAGCCTGGGCTGCCTGCTGGGCGTCGGCCTGGCGCAGGCGCAGCGTGCGGACACCGAGGTCGTCGCCGCGCTGCGCCGCGGGCTCGCGCGCCTGGAGGAGGCCTTCGAGCGCACTCTGCAGCGCGCGCTCGAAGCCGGCGAGCTGCGTCCCACGGTGCGGCCGAGGGACTCGGCTCGCCAGCTCGTCGCGTTCGTGCAGGGGCTCGCGCTCCTCGGCCGCATCGCCGATTCCCCGGCGGTCCTGCGGGGCGCGGTGAGCGCGGCCCTTGACGGGCTGCGCCCCTGAGCTCGATCCGCCCACAGTTCCGTTCGGCTCCGTTCCGCCGACCCCGAATCGCAAGGCGAACCATGATCCTTCCCGCCCTCCTGACCGGCGCGCTCCTTGCCCCGGCCCAGGACTCCGTCACGCCTCTGTCCTTCCCGCTGGCCTTCCCGCCCTCGACGGCCCTCGAGCAGGGCATCTCGCCCGAGATCCTCGCGGGGCTGGACGCGCTCGTGCGCTCCTTCGTCGAGACGGACGAGATCGTTGGCGCCGAGCTGCAGGTGATCGTGCACGGCCGTACGGTCCTGCACGAGGGCTACGGCTGGCGCGACCGCGAGGAGCGCGTGCCCATGGAGCCGGGCGGCGTGTTCTGCGTACGTTCCATGACCAAGCCGCTGATCGGCGCGGCCACCTGGATGCTCGTCGAGGACGGACTGTTGAAGCTCGGCGACCGCGTGGCGAAGTTCCTGCCGGCCTTCGAGGGCGAAGGGCTGCGCGACATCACGATCGAGCAGCTCTTGCGTCACGAGAGCGGGCTCCCGCTGTCGCTGATCCTCGCCGAGCATCCGCGCAACCTCGCGAGCGTGCGAGCGGTGGCCGACCGCGCGTTGGGCCAGGCGCTCGACTTCGCCCCCGGCACGGCCTTCCAGTACAGCGACCAGGGCACCGACACGCTGACGGCGGTGATCGAGGTCGTTACCGGCGCGCCGGCCGAGGACTTCGTGCGCGTGCGTCTGCTCGAGCCGCTGGGCATGACCAGCACGGCCTGTCTGCTCCCGGAGGGCCATCCACTGCGTGCGCGCATGTGCAGCGCCTACGTCGGCTCGCCCCACGCGTGGACGCGCTTCGTCGGCCCGAAGGAGCCGGCGCTGTTCCCGGTCTTCCTCGGCTCGCAGTCGCTCTACTCGTCGACCGAGGACTACGCGCGCTTCCTCGACCTGTGGATGCACGGCGGGCGCAGCGGCGGCGAGCGGCTCCTGCGCGCGAGCTCGGTGCGCCGCGCCCTGACTCCCGGGGCGTTCCCCATGCCGACCGGGACCGCGTTCGCCGCTCTCCAGCCCGCCTACGGCACACTGATGCAGCTGTGGACGCGGGCCGGCGAGGAGGGCAAGGACCCCGAGGTCGTCGTGTTCGGCCACGGCGGCTCCGACGGCACCCACGCCTGGGCCTTTCCGGAGCAAGATGCCCTCGTGCTCTACTTCACCCAGTCACGCGGGACTTCGACCGGGCTGCGCGTGGAGGAGCGGCTCGCGGCCCTCTTCTTGGGCGCGCCCTTCGATCCGCTAACGGCCGCGCCGCCGCTCGAGCCGTACCTGGGCTTCTACTGGGAGGGCGAGGGCGATCTTTACCGCGCGATCGTGCGCGATGGCCGCGACCTCGCGCTGGAAATCGTCGGTCGGGCCGTCGTCCCGCTCGACTACATCGGCGAGGACCGCTGGAAGCTCCGGCCGGAGCCGGCCACGGTGATCGCCTTCGACCGCGGCGAGGACGGGAGCGTCACCGGCTACCACATCGGTGACCACCAGGAGTTCCGCGTCACCCCCGCGCCCGACCTGCCGAGCGCCGACGAGGTCGCCAAGCGCGTCGCGGCGGCGCATCGCCTCGAGCACCTGGCGGACACCGGCCCGGTGTGCCTGCGGGGAACCCTCGACATGAAGAAGCTCGACCGCCACGGGCAGACGACCACCTGGCTCGTCTGGCCCGATCGCTGGCGCGTCGACGAGGCGATCGGCGAGGAGCGCGGAAGCACGGCCTTCGACGGCACCGTCCTGCGCCAGGCGCTCGGCGGAAAGGCGGCCGTGCCCCTCGAGGGACTCGCCGCCGAGCTCACCGCGGAGAACAGCAGCTTCCGGCTCTTCGGCGACTGGCGCGCGCTCGGGATCCCGATCCAGGTCGTGCAGCGCCTCCGTGGTCGCGACGACGAGGAAGCGGTGCTCGTGCGGCTCGGCGCGACGGAAGCTCCCGCGACCACGCTGTACGTGGACTGGGGCACGGGCCTGGTGAAGCACGTGGCCGGCTCGACCTTCCTCGAGGGCATCGGGCGCACGGGCCAGCGCGTGAGCTTCAGCGACTACCGCGAGGTCGGCGGCGCCATGCTGCCCTGGCACACGAAGGTCGAGCTCGCGCACCCGCTGATCGGCACGCTCGAGTACGTGGTCGAGGAGGTCGAGCTCGGCTCCGAGACGCCCGCGGGGCTGTTCGAGCTGGGTACCGAGCCAGAGCAAAGTCCGCCGGCCATCGGGAACCTGCGGCGCTGAGCGAGTCGTATCTCCCACGAAGGGAGCGACTGTGCCCAGACGATCACGAGCCGAATATGCCGGTGCCTGGCACCACGTCATGAACCGCGGGATCGCGCGCAGGACGGTCTTCGAGGACCGCGCCTGCGTGCGCTACTTCCTCGCCAAACTGGCGAGC
>JANOGB010000203.1:0-4264 GCA_031413955.1 Planctomycetota bacterium
CCAAAACGATCAGGTCGGCGAGCGACACCTTCTTGTCGCCGGACTGCGCGGCGTTGAATGCGGCCTGGATGCCCTCCAATGTCTTCAGCACTTTCGCCAGTTGTTCCGGCTGGTTGACCTTCCAGTCCTTCTGCGGAGAGAGGCGAACGCGGGCGCCGTTCGCACCGCCACGCTTGTCGGAACCACGAAACGTGGACGCCGATGCCCAGGCAGTGGAAACCAGTTGCGAGATAGATAGGCCGGAAGCCAGGACCTTGGCCTTGAGCGAGGCGATATCCTGCGCATCAATCAAGCGGTGATTGACCGCGGGGATGGGGTCCTGCCAGATGAGTTCTTCCGCAGGAACCTCCGGGCCGAGATAACGCGCGCGCGGGCCCATGTCGCGGTGCGTCAGTTTGAACCACGCCCGTGCAAATGCATCAGCGAACTCGTCCGGATTCTCGAGGAAACGCCGCGAGATCTTTTCGTATGCCGGGTCCATACGCAGAGCCAGGTCGGTCGTCAACATGGTCGGCAGTCGTTTTTTCGACGCATCAAATGCATCCGGTATGGTCGCTTCGGCGTCTTTTGCGACCCACTGCTGGGCCCCTGCCGGACTCTTTGTGAGTTCGTATTCGAAACCGAAAAGGTTCTCAAAGAAGTTGTTGCTAAATTTCGTCGGCGCCGTCGGGCTGGCTCCGCCGCGGGGGAAGCGGGCCCGGATGGAGCCTTGGCCGCTGCGCTCAGGTGCACGACGCCGCTGCACTTCTTGCAGCGCGCCACGTTGTGCGCAAAGGAAGCGGGGACCTGGTACTCCGCTCCACACTGGGAGCACTTGCCGGCACGGTATTCCATGGGGTTGGTCAGGGGCGCTGCGTGGCGCTCATTCGTCCACTGGCGCCGGCGCGTTCACCGGCGTGTCGGCTGCGGAAACGATCTGGCTCTCGCTCTGCAGGGAAACGAGCAAGGCGACCAGCGCCAGGATGCCCAGCAGTCCGCCGAGGACGAGCGTGAGGCGCGCGGCGCGTGCCTTCGCCGCGACTTCGTTCGCGCGTGCCACGAAGACCCGGCTGCACTCCGCGCAGCGGACCTTCGCGCCCGCGCGAGCGTCGGGCAGCTTGGCGCGTGCGTGACAGTTCGGGCACTGGGTCAACATTGCTGGAAGGGCTCCTGCGGGCCCCTCCACTCGAGTGCGGGGCGAATTCTCTCGCGAGTACCCGCATGGGCCGAGGAGAGAAGACTAAGCGCCCGCGGGCGCGGAGCGCAACGGCGCGCACGACCGCTGCGCCGTCTGGGCGCATGGCCCATTCCGCCTTCGGGTAGTCTGCCGGGCCACACATGAGTCCGTCCTTCGAGCTCGCGGCGCCCTTCGAGCCCCGTGGCGATCAGCCGGCCGCCATCCGCGCCCTCGGCGCCTGGATCCGGGGCGGCGCTCCGGCCGCCACCCTGCTCGGCATCACGGGCTCGGGCAAGACCTTCACCATGGCATCAGTCATCGCCGAGCTCGAACGGCCGACCCTGGTGCTGTCGCCCAACAAGACCCTGGCCGCCCAGCTGTATGCCGAGTTCCGCGCGCTCTTCCCGAGGAACGCGGTCGAGTACTTCGTCAGCTACTACGACTACTACCAGCCCGAGGCCTACGTCCCCTCCAGCGACACGTACATCGAGAAAGACGCCAACCGCAACGAGAACCTCGAGCGCCTGCGTAACAGCGCCACGCGCTCGCTGCTCGAGCGCCGTGACGTGGTGATCGTGGCCTCGGTTTCGTGCATCTACGGCCTGGGCTCGCCCGCGCACTACGCGGAGATGGCGCTCGCGCTCGTGAAGGGGGAAACGCTGGAGCGCGATACTTTGCTGCGGCGCCTGACGCAGATGCAGTACTCGCGCAACAACCTCGACTTCCGCCGCGGCACCTTCCGCGCGCGCGGCGACGTGATCGAGGTCTTTCCCGCCTACGAGGAAGAGCGCGTGATCCGCCTGGAACTCTTCGGCGACGAGCTCGAGGCCATCCTGGAGGTCGATCCGCTGCGCGGCGAGGTGCTGGCCGAGCTGGAGCGCACGACCATCTATCCCTCGGGCCACTACGTGACCCCGGCCGAGCGCCAGCAGCGCGCCATCGAGGGCATCGAGCAGGAGCTGGAGGAACGCCTGGGCGAGTTCGCGCGGAACGGCAAGCTGGTCGAGAGGCAACGCCTGGAGCAGCGCACGCGCTACGACCTCGAGCTCCTGCGCGCCACCGGCGTCTGCCCGGGCATCGAGAACTATTCGCGCTGGATGGACGGGCGCGCGGCCGGCGAGGCGCCCTTCACTTTGCTCAACTACTTCCCCGAGGACTTCCTGGTGGTGGTCGACGAGAGCCACGTGGCGCTGCCGCAGGTGGGCGGCATGTTCAAGGGCGACCGCTCGCGCAAGTCGACCCTGGTGGAGTTCGGTTTTCGCCTGCCGAGCGCGCTCGACAACCGCCCGCTGCGCTTCGAGGAGTGGGAGCGCCTGGTGCGCCAGGCCGTGTTCGTCTCGGCCACGCCGGCCGCGTACGAGCTGGCGCGCTCGGAGCAGCGCGTGGCCGAGCAGATCGTGCGCCCGACGGGCCTCCTGGATCCGGCCATCGAGGTGCGTCCGGCGCGCACGCAGGTGGACGATCTTTTGCACGAGGTCAAGCTCACCACGGCCGCCGGCTGGCGCACGCTGGTCACGACCCTCACCAAGCGCTCGGCCGAGGAGCTGACGCACTATCTCTCCGAGCTCGGGATCCGTGTGCGCTACCTGCACTCGGAGATCGACGCCATCGAACGCGCGCAGATCCTGCGTGACCTGCGTCTGGGTTCGTTCGACGTGCTGGTGGGGATCAACCTCCTGCGCGAGGGCCTCGACCTGCCGGAGGTCGCGCTGGTGGCCGTGCTGGACGCCGACAAGGAGGGTTTCCTGCGCTCGAGCACCGCGCTGATCCAGACCTGCGGGCGCGCGGCCCGCAACGTCGCGGGGCGCGTCATCTTCTACGCCGAGAAACGAACAGACTCGATCGACCACACCCTGCGCGTGGTCGAGCACCGGCGCGAGAAGCAGGCCGCCTACAACCTGGCCCACGGCATCGAGCCGCGCACGATCATCAAGCCCGTGCGCGATTCGATCGAGGCGCTGTACGAGATGGACTACGTGGGGCCGGCGCTCGACGACGAGCAGGACGAGCAGGAACCCGAGGAGGCCGGTTGGGACGCGGACAAGCTGCGCGGCGAGCTCGCGCGCCTGCGCGACGACATGCTGCGCGCGGCCAGCGAGCTGCGCTTCGAGGAGGCCGCCAAGCTGCGCGACCGCCTCAAGAAGCTCGAGAAGCTCGAGCTCGCGCGCTGATCGGTGTCACCCTGCTCAGCGCGGGCTTCGCCCGCAACCCAAGCCAACCACAGAGGCGCAGAGGGCGCGGAGCCTCACAGAGGAAGAGAAAAGGGGCCTCCGGATCGTCGACTCCCGGAGAGCCGAAGCCCCGGAGGCCCCATCTTCTCTGGATTCTTCCTCCGTGCGTCTCGGCGCCCTCTGCGCCTCTGTGGTCCTGCTGATTCGATTCTTGCTCAGCCAACAAGCGGTTCGGCGATAGAAGCTCAGCGTCAGAACCTGCTCAGCGGCAGAAGACGAGCTCGTCCAGCGCGCCGTAGCCGGTCAGGTGGACGACGATCTGGACCACGCCGGCCTGCTGGAAGCCGTCGTCCTCGGTGGCCCTGGCCCAGCGTGGCGTGCCGTTGCCGGGTTGGGGCAGGTCCGTGGTCAGATCCAACCGGTGCGGCCCGGCATTCCCGTATGTCCCCGTCCAGCCCGGGTCGATGGCGTACACGCGCCTGCGACCGGCGCCGTCGAGCAGGGTCACGCTGGCGCCCCGGTTCGGCGGCGGGTTGATGTCGACCAGCAGCAGGCTGCGCGGGTCCACCGGCGTGGGGAAGTCGAAGATCAGATCGCCGCCGTCCGGGTCGTCGGTGACGGTGGAGAAGAAACCGGTCGGGCTCTGGTGCGGCCGCGTGCTGTCCTGCAGCAGCAGGAGATTGCTGTGGCCGATCAACATGTCGCTGTTGAAGCTCGGGTCGTTCGGACCGCCGGGCGTCGAGTCGAACACGGCCGCGCCGAGGTTGGTCCCGGCGCTCGAGATGCGCACCATGCGCCCGAACTCCGCCGGGCTGGCGATCGCCTGGCCGTTCGCGAGCAGGGTGGTGAAGTCGTCCTCGGTCTCGAAGTCGAGCGTATACGGCGTGCAGCCCACGTCGATGTGGATCGTCTGCGTGCCGATCAGGACGTCGTCGGC
>JANOGB010000204.1:0-12538 GCA_031413955.1 Planctomycetota bacterium
CCCGATGACTTCGACCTGCGCGGCCTCTTCGCGTGGGGTCAGCAGATCCTGGAGCTGAGCGACCTGGTCAAGAAGCCCGTGGCGGGTTCCGGGGCGCAGACCACCCAGCGGCCGGAAGCGGTGAACGAGCTGGATCTGGGCCGGGCGGTCGAGCAGTCCTTCTTCAACTGGGTCTTCTACTGGACGGACCTCCAGCTCCGTAACGATGGCAGGGTGAGCGCGGGCGCGAGCCCCGGAGAGCCGGGGACCGATCCGGTGATCTCGGATCCCGCCGCTCCGCAGGGCGGTAAGCGCGCCGGCGAGAAGATCCCGCTCCAGCGTCGACCCCCGCCCCGTCCCATCCACCACGACCTGCAGCGCCGCTAGAGAAAGAGAACCTGGCCCGAGGGGCCGAGGAGGAAGGGAACCCGCTCCTGGTGCTCGCACCGGGGGCGGGTTCTCGCACTTGGAGGCGTGCCCTCGGCAATGGCCCTGCGAGATGGTGTTCGGGTGTGAGAAGGAAGGATGTCGAGGCCGGCTCGGACTCGTGGCGGTTGTCCGGCCGCGCCGAGATTTCTCGAGAAACGCCACCCGTCTTGCTCAGGCGTCCCCATTGGTCTGTTGTCGGGCCCGAAGGGCGGGCCGCAACCAAGGGCAACGAACGAGAGAAAAGGGCGAGTCATGAAGAACGAACAAGCAAGTGGCAAGAAGCTCCTGGCCCCGATGGCGGCCGCAGTCGCGCTGAGCATGGGAGCCGCGGCCCAGCTGGCCGGCAGCCAGGAATCCTCGGCGGTCCTGGAGGGCCGGCCGATCTTCCAGGTCTCGATGGAAGGCGACATCCAGGATGCGTCGCTGGCGAGCCGGCGGAAGATCGTCCTGAGCCGGGAAGAGCCGCGCGAGCTCGAACTCCAGTTCAAGATGTATCCGCGTCCGCGCGCGGAACTCGAGGCGCTGGCGGTGATGCCGACGCTCGCGCAGATGGAGAAGACCGTGCTGCTGGTGAACGGCACCCCGGGTGGCATGGCCGTGATCCACTTCGATACGCGCGCTCCGGAAGTGCGCAGGGCAGGCGGCGGCGTGCGCATCGCGGGCATCTTCGACCAGGACGGCGACTTCGCGGTGCAGTTGCCCGATGACTTCGACCTGCGCGGCCTCTTCGCGTGGGGTCAGCAGATCCTGGAGCTGAGCGACCTGGTCAAGAAGCCCGTGGCGGGTTCCGGGGCGCAGACCACCCAGCGGCCGGAAGCAGTGAACGAGCTGGATCTGGGCGGGGCGGTCGAGCAGTCCTTCTTCAACTGGGTCTTCTACTGGACGGACCTCCAGCTCCGTAACGATGGCAGGGTGAGCGCGGGCGCGATTCTCGAGGAGAGCGCGAGCCTCCTGGCGGTCGCGAGTGCTCCGCTCGGAACCCAGCGCGTCGCCGACAAGATCGTGCTGCATCGGCCGCGCACCCCCTCGCGGGGCCACGGTCATGCCCTACCGGCCGCGGGAATCGAGGACGACACGGGGACCGCTCCTGTGATCTCGGATCCCGCCGATCCGCAGGGCGGCCAGCGCGCCGGTGACAAGATCCGGCTCCAGCGGCCCGTCGTGAGCCACGATCACGTCCTGCAGCACCGCTAGAGAACTCGCCCGAGAAGGGAACCCGCTCCTGGTGCTCGCACCGGGGGCGGGTTCTCGCGCTTTGACGGACCGAACTCTCTTCGCAGCCGCGAAGAAAACGCTTCGGGCGAGCGGTGCGCTCGCCAGCGCCTTTCGGCCTGCACGCCGGCGCCAGGCAGCTTCTACGCCTTGGCACTGGGCTTGCCTTCCGGGCGAGCAGTGAACGTCGGTCTCTATCGCAGTGCAGTGGCCATGGCGGCGCAGCAACGCCGTCTCGATTCGATCTCCGCCAACCTGGCCAACGTGGGCACGGTCGGGTTCAAGCGTGGCGTCACCGCTTCGCACGAGGTCGAGGTCGAACGCCCGCGTGGCAAGGTGCGTGGCGTCACCACGCTCGCCAGAGTCGACTTCGTGCAGGGCAACCTGCAACGCACCGGGCGAGAACATGATCTCGCGCTCTTCGGCGACGGATTCTTCGCCATCGAAGGACCCGATGGCGAGGTGTTCACGCGCGACGGCAGCTTCCACATGACCGAGGCCGGCGTGCTGGTAAGCGAGGACGGCTTCTCGGTGGCGTGGGAGGAGCTGCAGGGCGCCATCGATCCGGTCGGGCTGCCGCCCGTCATCGACGAAGCCGGCAACGTGCGCCAGGGCAGCCAGAACATCGGCCGGCTGCGCGTCGTCGACTTCGCAGACAAGAGCGTGCTGATCAAGGACCGACTGGGATTCTGGACCGCCCCGCAGGGCGTCCAGCCCGGGGCTTCCGATGCGCGCGTGCACCAGTATTCCCTGGAGGATTCCAACGCGAACGGCGTGGAGGAGATGGTCGAGATGATCAGCGTCCAGCGCTCCTTCGAGGTCGTCGCGCGCGTTTTCGAGGCCATCGACCAGACCTACGAACGCCTCACCAGACCCTTCTGACGTCGCGAGGCCGTTCTCGGCCCGCCCCGCCGATCTAGTCCCCCCGTCTAGGTAACCAATGAAAGTGCCGAAAGGACTGCCCGGATGATCCGCGCCATGCGAACCGCCGCGTCGGGCATGATCGCCCAGCAGACGCAGGTCGACACGATCGCGAACAACATCGCGAACGTGAACACGGCCTCCTTCAAGAAGAACCGCGTCAACTTCCGCTCGCTGCTCTACACGACGCTGCGCGAGCCGGGTGCGACCTCCATCGCCAACCAGCAGGTTCCGACCGGCCTGCAGATCGGCACCGGTACCGAGGTCTCGAGCTCGATCAAGCTGTTCCTGCAGGGCGACATCGAGCAGACCGGCAATCCGGTCGACCTCGCCATCCAGGGCGACGGGTTCTTCAAGATCGCCATGGGCAACGGCGAGTTCCGCTACACGCGCGATGGCGCCTTCCGCATGGACGGGAACGGCGACATCGTCACGGTCGACGGCTTCAAGCTCGAGCCGGGCATCAGCATCCCGCCCGATGCCCAGGAGATCGTCGTTGGCCAGGACGGCACTGTACAGGTCCGGAGCGGCGGCTCCGACGTGCTGCAGGCACGCGGACAGATCCGTCTGACGCGCTTCCCGAATCCGGCCGGGCTGCGCGCAGAGGGCGCGAACCTGTTCCGCGAGACGGCCAGCTCGGGTGCGCCGACCGAGCAGACGCCAGGCGACGCGGGCGCGGGCTTCCTGCGCCAGGCCTTCCTCGAGCGCTCGAACGTCGCCGTCGTCGACGAGCTGATCGCGCTGATCCAGGCGCAACGCAACTACGAAGTCAACAGCCGCACGATCCAGGTCGCCGACGAGATGCTCCAGCAAGTCTCCAACCTCATCTAGCTCTCCATGTTGTCTGCATTCCTCATCGGATCGCTCCTGGGCGGCGCCACGGTCACCGTGCCCGTCGAAGCGCGCGTCAAGGGCACGGAGATCGAGCTGGGCGAGCTGTGCCTGGTCGCGGGACTCGACGGCGAGCTGGTCGCGCGGGTTCGAGCCCTCGAGCTGGGCTACGCCCCGGCCCCGGGCTTCAGCCGGATCTTGACCGCCGAACGCATCCGCTCCGAGCTGGCCAGGTCCATCCCCGGCGTAGAGGTGCGCGTCACGGGCGAGCGCGCCTGTCGCGTCTGGCCCCAGGTGGACGAGATCCCGCCGTCGGCGCTGGAAGAATCCGCGCGCGCGGAGCTCGTGCGCGCCTTCGCCGGCAAGGAAGCGACCTTCACCCTGAGCGAGCTGATCGGTTCGGTGAAGGTTCCGCTGGGCGAGCACGGGCGCCAGATCAGCGCACGGATGCCCGCCAGCGAACTGCACAGCGGAATCATCGGCGTGCCGGTGGAAGTGCTGGTCGATGGCTTGCGCTACCGCACGGTCTGGACCTCGTGGCGGGTCGACATCTGGGAGACGCGTCCCGTGCTCGCGCGACCCGTGCGCGCCGGCGAGGAGCTGCGTCCCGAGCTGTTCGCGCGCGCGCGGGTGCAGATCGGTCGCGTGTCCGAGCCGGAGGCCCTCGATCCACGCCAGATCCTGGGCGCGGTCGCCAAGCGCGATCTCGCGCTCGGCGAGCGCGTCACGGTGCAGGACGTGCACCGTCCAGCGGCCGTGACCCTCGGAGCAACGCTCTTCCTGCGCGTCAAGAAGGGCGCGATCGAGGCGCGCGTCGCGGCTCTGGCGCTCGAGACGGGCTCGCTCGGCGAGCGCATCCGCGTGAAGACGGTCGAAGCCGGTCAGGAACTCGTCGCGACCATCGTCGGGCGCGACCTCTGCGAGATCTCGCTGTGATCCCCCTGTCTCCTGCTGCTTCCTCTTGCGGAGCCCTCACGTTCGCCGTGCTCGTCGGGCTCACCGTACCGCTCGCTGCGCAGGGGCGAGCGGGTTCGATCTACGACCCCGCGCTCGGCCCGATCAACATGATCGCCGACAAGACCGCGCGCCGACCGGGCGACCTGATCACGGTGAGGATCGTCGAGAACCAGGAGGTCAAGAACGAGGAGACCTCGCAGCTGCGCAAGTCGACGACGCTCGACTACAAGCTCGACGCATTCGACATCGGTTCCGCGGATCTCGATCCCCTGCCGCGCCTGGCCGCGTCTTCCCAGGACGACTTCAACGGCACGGCCAACTACGAGAAGAACGGCGAGTTCACGGCGCGCATCACGGCCATGGTCATGGACGTGCTCCCCAACGGAAACCTGGTCATCAAGGGCCGGCGCGAGATCAAGATCGACTACGAGACCAAGGTGATCGAGTTCTCGGGTGTCGTGCGGCGCTACGACATCCGCGCCGACAACACGATCCTCTCCGAGCTGGTCTCCGACGCTCGCGTCTCCTACACCGGCGAGGGCCAGCTCAGCGACACGACCAGCCGACGCGGCCTCGGCAACCTGATCCACCGCGTCCTCGTCTGGCTCTGGCCTTTCTAGCCAAGTTATGCTCGTACTCGCTCTCCTGACCCTGGCGCGCCAGACACCCGAGACGCCCATCCGGGACGTCTCCGGGGTCGTGCTGCGATCCGGCGCCGTCGAGGCTCCGCGCCAGCCACGCGGCAGCTCGGAGGCCGCCGTGCTGCGCGGGCCGCGCACCGAGATCGCGCCCGCGGCGGGCGCGTCAGGAGCTCTGACCGTGCGCATCGGGGACATGGCCGTCGTACGCGGCCAGGAAGAGAACCAGGTGCAAGGCATCGGTTTGGTCATGGGCCTCTCGGGCACGGGCGACTCGACCATCGCGGCGCGCCAGGCGATCCTCAACTTGTTGCAGACGCAGGGCATCGTGCTCGACTTGCAGTCCGTGTCGTCCGCCAACGCCGCGGTCGTGCTGGTGCAGGCCAAGCTCGAGCCCGGCATCAAGCCCGGCCGGCAGATGGATGTGCGCGTCTCGTCCCTGTACGACTGCGATAGCCTGGTGGGCGGGACGCTGTTGCACGCCGAGCTCTCCGACATGAGCGGGAACTCGGTGTACATCACCGCCGCCGGCCCGATCACGACCGGAGCCTTCTCGGCCGAGGGCCAGGGCGCAACGGCGACGCGCAACCACCTGACGGTCGGCACGATCCCGATGGGGGGCAAGGTCGAGCGCGAGGTACCGACCCAGATCGTCAGCGACCACGGTTTCGTCTATCTCGACCTGCGTGCGCTGAAGGGCTCTTTCGGCAATGCCACGCGCATCACCCAGTCGGTCAACGCCCTCTACCCCGGGTCGAGCGTCGCCCAGGACGCCATGACCGTGGCCGTGCGCGTGCCGGACGATCTGCCGGGCGAGTCGACGGTCTCGTTCGTGAGTTCGATCCTCGAGCGCGAGATCGAGCCGGCGCCCTTCGCGCGCGTCGTGATCAACGAGCGCACCGGCGTGATCGTGATGGGCGAGGGCGTGCGCATCAGCCGCGGCGCGATCACCAAGGGCAACCTGACGGTCACCATCGCCGAGACGCCCGAGGCCAGCCAGCCTGGACCATTCAGCCAGGGCAAGACCGAGGTCCTGCCGCGCACTTCGGTGCTGGTCGAAGAGGAGGATCGGCCGCTGACGATCGTGAACGGCGCGGTCACGCTGCAGCAGGTCGTCGAGGTGCTCAACGTGCTCGGCGTCTCGCCGCGCGACATGATCCAGATCCTCCAGCTCATGTCCCAGTCGGGCATGCTGCACGCCGAGATCCTGGTGATGTGATGCGGATCGGTGACCTCCAGAAGCTCGCGTCGCCGAACCTCGGCAGTGTCGACGATGCGCGCCTCGCCGGCGCGCGCCGCGCAGCCGAGCGCGGCGACGCCAAGGAAACCGCACGCCAGTTCGAGAAGCTCTTCGCCGTCCTGCTCGTGCGCGAGCTGCGCCGCGCCATGCCCGAGGGACCGTTCGGCCAGGGCCCGGGCGCGGACGTCTACGAGGGCTGGTTCGACGAGCACCTGGGCGGCGCGCTCGCTGCGGACGACGCGCTGGGCCTCACCGGCATGATCAAGACGGCCATCGGCCGCGCGCAGGCGGCGCGGGCCGCGGCCGAAGGCGACCCAGTGAGCCAGGAGCAGGGTCCGTGACACTCACGACGCTCGCGATCCACGTCGAGACCTGGCTCCAGGAGGAGCTCGGCGCACAGCACGCGATCCTGGCCACGTTGTCACGGATCGAAGCGGCCGCGCGCGCCGGATCGAGCACCGAGCTCGCGAGCTCCGGGCGCGAGCTGGAGGGCTTGCTGGCACAAGCCGGTGCGCGCGACGGACGCCGGGCGGCGCTGCTCGCGAAGCTCGCCGGCGCCCTCGACCTCTCGCCCCGGGGCGTCACGCTGTCGCGGCTCTTCGCGCGCCTCTCCGAGGCCCGCGTCGAGACCACGCGCCTCGAGGGCATGCGCAGCGAACTGCGTGCAGTGGTGCGCTCCGTGCTCGAGGCCGGCCGGCGCATGGCGGTTTTGGCCCAGTACCACCGCGGCTTGCTCGAGGAGATCTGCCAGCTCTTCCAGGCCGGATCCATCGGACCCGAGGGACGCCTCGTCGACGCACGCGCCTGACCCATCACCATGTCTTCGATCGGTATCTCGACCGGCCTCAAGGCGCTGCTCTCCGCGCGCTACATGCTCGACACGATCGGGCACAACATCGCCAACGCCAACACGCCCGGCTACTCGCGCCAGCGCGTGCAGCTCGGCAGCGCGCTGCCGATACAGCTCGGTGGGCTCCTGATCGGCGGAGGCGTCGACGCCGGCCGCGTCCAGCGCAGCGTCGACGAGCTGCTCGGCCGCCGCATCCAGGGGCAGCACACGCTGCTGGGCTCGCTCTCGACGTTGCGCGGCGGGCTGAGCGATCTCGAGGCGTTGGTGGCCGAACCGGGCGAGAACGGGCTCGGCAGCCTGCTGGACGGCTTCTTCTCGAGCCTGTCCCAGCTCTCGACCGGGCCGGCCGATCCGATCCTGCGCACCAGCGTCGTGCGCTCGAGCGACGCTCTCACGGCGCGCTTCCGCGAGCTCTCGCGCGCTCTCGATGCGTCCGCTTCCGACGCCTTGGCCGACGTCACTTCGCGGCTCGGCGAGGTCAATGGTCTGGCAGACGAGATCGTGGCGCTCAACCAGAAGATCGGCGAGACCGAGTCGGTCGGGATCCCGGCCAACGACCTGCGCGACCGGCGCGACGTGGCGCTCGCTCGCCTGTCGGAGCTGGTCGACTTGACTTCCGTCGACGGCTCGAACGGCTCGGTGCGCGTGCTCGTGGCCGGCAACACGCTGGTCGGCAGCACGCGCGCCAACCACCTGAGCCTCGCTAGCGAGGGCCCTGACCAGGGACAAGTCAGCCAGGGGCGCATCCGCATCCAGGGCGCGAACGGCTTCGTGCCCATCCAGGGCGGCGAGATCGGCGGCCTCTTGCGCCTCTCCGACGAGCTCGCGCCCGCCTACTCCCAGCGCCTCGATCAGCTCGCCCACGAGCTGATCCTCGAGGTCAACCGCACGCACACGACCGGCCTGCCTGCCAGCGGCGCGTTCCGCACGCTCAGGGGTGCCGCGCGCCTGCAGGACTTCGACCAGGACGGCCGCATCCAGGACGAGCTGCTCGCCAACGCCGGCTTGCCCTTCGACGTCGGTACGGGATCGCTGTACGTCAATGTCAGCGAGGAGTCGAGCGGTGCGCTCGAGAAGCACCGCATCGACATCACGGCCACGCACACGACCGTGCAGGACTTCCTGGACGAGCTGAACGCATTGCCGCACCTCTCGGCCGCGCTCGACGCGAGCGGGCACCTGCGCATCAGCGCCGACGAGGGCTTTGGCTTCGACTTCAGCCGCCGCATCGACGCCGACCCTGACCCCGCGGGACTCTTCGGCGGTACGCGCGCGACGCTGGGCACGAGCGCGTCGGGCCCTTTCGCCCTGACGGACGGCGACACGCTCGACCTGACCGTGGCGACCGGTGGCGCGCCCGTGTCCTTCTCGCTCGCCTTCGCTGCCGCCGACTTCCAGGAAATCTCGGCCGCGACCGCCGACGAAGTCGCCGCGGCCATCAACGCCGATCCCCAGGCGCAGGCGAACGGTCTGCGCGCCAGCGCGGCCGACGGGCACCTCTTCGTGCAGACGCTTTCGGAGGGCAGCAACGTCTCGCTCACGATCACCGGTGGGACGGCCGTGAATGCCCTGGGCTGGAGCGGCTTCATCGGTGCGAGCATCCAGGGCCAGGCCAACGGGGTCGACGTACAGCTCTCCGGTGCCTACATGGGCGATGCCGACGAGCGCTTCGTCTTCCGCCCGACGAGTGACGGCACGATCGGGACCACGGCCGGACTCGAGGTCGAGGTCTTCGACCGCGCCGGCAACCACGTCACTACGCTCGACGTCGGCGCGGGCTACGTGCCCGGCACCGAGCTCGAGGTCGGCCAGGGGATTCGCGTGCGCTTTGGCCTCGGCGAGCTCTCGGCCACGCATGGCGATCTCTTCGCGACCGACGCCGTGGCCGATCCGGATTCGACCGACGTGCTGGTCGCGCTGGGGCTCAACACCATGCTCAGCGGCTCGGACGCGAGCGACATCGCGATGCGCGCGGACCTGCGCGACGATCCGGCGCAGCTTGCGGTCTCGCTCACGGGCGAGGATGGCGACGGCGCGCTCTTGCTGGAGCTCCTGGAAGTCGAGAAGCGCGCGACGGCCGGCCTGGGAGGCGTGAGCGTGGGCCGTTTCTGGGGCGACCTTGCGGGCGACATCGGCTTCGAGGCAGCCCTGACCGACAGCGCGCTCGCCGCCAGCGACGCCGTCATGCAGAGCCTGGAGCAGCGCCAGGCCGCCATCTCGGGCGTGAACGTCGACGAGGAGCTCGTCGATCTCGTCGCCTACGAACAGGCCTTCGCGGCCGCAGCCCAGTACCTGAGCGTCGTCAACCAGCTCGGCGACGAGCTCCTGTCCCTGCTCTGAGTCTTCGGAAGTCCATTGAACATGCGTATCGGCACCTTCTCGTCCTTCAGCAGGGTCCTGCTCGGGATGCGCGCCAGCCAGTTCTCTGGTCTGCGCGCGCAGGAGCAGATCTCCTCGGGCAGGCGCATCCTGCGTCCTTCCGACGATCCCGCCGGCACGGCCCGCGCGCTCGCCCTGCGGCGCGGGTTGGCGCAGTCGGGGCGCCTGCAGGACTCGATCGCGACCGGACGCACGCGGCTCGACCAGGCGACCACCACGCTGCAAAACAGCTCCGGGTTGTTGACACGTGCGCGCGAGCTCGTGCTGCAGGCGATGAGCGGGGCCCTCCAGGACGGTGACCGTGCCTCGATCGCGGCCGAGCTCGAGGAGATCCGCGAGCAGCTCCTGGACGACGCCAACCTGCAAGTCGATGGCAACCACGTCTTCGGCGGCACCGCGCTCGGTTCGCAGCCCTGGGTCTCGGTCACGAGCGGCGGCACGACGCACGTTCAGTACCGCGGCAACGGCCAGGAGCAATCGATCCAGATCGGCGCGGACGCCGAGCTCGCGATCAGCGCGATCGGCAACCACATCTTCGGGCGCGCGGTGCCCGGTGCCGTGCGCTTCGACGGCTTGACCGGCGTGCGTTCGGGCACCACGGCCGACGAGGGTTCGGGCTACGCCTACCTCGTGCTGCGCCAAGACGGGACGGACTCCGGGTTGCTCGGTTCAGTCGGCGCCGCGCTGATCGACGGAGACGACCGGAACACGCTCCTCGGTCCAAACGCGCTGCGCATCGACTCGACCGCCGGCACGGTGCAGCTCGCGAACGGAGCGTCGGTGAAGATCCCGCCGCCGGGCGAGCGCGGCGACGTCACCGTGCAGAACGAGCAAGGCGGCGTGCTGCACCTCGATCTCCAGGGCTGGAACGGCAACGACTACACCGGCACGATCACCGGCCGCGGCTCGATCTCGCTGGATGGGGAGACGTTCACGGCGCTCGCCTTCACCGAGACCGATCTCGAGCTCGCCAATCCGGCCCTGGGCCAGGTGCTGCACCTCGACACGACCGGCATCCTGCGTGCGGGCCGCGAGCTCGTGACCTTCGGCGACACGGTCAATGCCTTCGACCTCCTGCAAGGCGTGGTCGAGGACCTCGAGAACCAGCAAGGCCTGGATTCCAGCGAGCTCAACGCGCGCCTCTCGAACCGCCTGGAGATGCTCGACGGCGTCCACGACGACCTCTTGCTCGGTCTCGGCGTGCTGGGTGCACGCAGCGCTCGCCTGGTCGGTGCCGGAGAGCGCCAGAGCGATCTCGGGCTGCAGCTCCGCGGGCGACTCTCCGCGGTCGAGGATGTCGATCTGTCCGAGGCCGCGCTGGAATTCACGCGCTCGCAGATGGTTCTCGAGCTCGCCCAGGCGGCCGGCGCGCGCCTGATCCAGACCTCGATGCTCAACTTCCTGGGCTGATCCTCGAACGAAACCACCATGGGCGAGATCCCGCAACTCCCGGTCATCCCCTCCGAAGCCGTCCGCTCCGCGCGTCTCGCGAGCCCGGCGCAGGAAACCACGGCCACGCAGCCCGGAGGCCCGGCCTTCGAAGTCCTGCTCGAACGCCTCGAGGCGCGCGCGGCCGAGTTGCAGGCGAAGAGCAAGACGCTCTCCGTTGCCACCGAGCTGCCTGGAGCGCTCGATGCCGCGCGCGTCAGCCTGGAAGATGCGCTGCACCTCGGCGAGGAGCTGCTCGAGGCCTACCGCGCTGCCCGACGTGCACCGGAGGAACGGCCATGAGTCCGGCCCTCGGCACCGCTGCGCTGGAGTTCCTGGAACGCGTGCTCGCGACGCGCACGTTGGCGGCCGAGTACCCGCTCGCCTTCGACCCGCGCTTTGGCGACGAGCCTTTCGGGGGCGAGCCTCTCGGGGGAGGGACCGTCCAGCTCGTCGAGCAGGGCGAGGTGCGCGCTGCCTGCGCGATCCTGGTGCGCGAGTTCCGCCTCGGCGCACGCACGATCCGCGGCGGCCTGATCGGCTCGGTCGCGACCGACCCGGCCTGGCGCCGCCAGGGGCTCGCCACGCGCCTGCTCGAGCAGGCCGAGGAAACGCTGCGCGCGCGCGGCTGCCTCTTCGCCTTGTTGTGGGCGGACGACCCGGGTTTCTACCTGAAGCGCGGCTACGCGCCCTTCGGCAGCGAGTGCGACTATCTGCTCGTCTCGGAGCTCGCACTCGTCCTGCCCGAGCCGAGCGGCGTGCGCGAGCTGCGCGCGGGCGACGAGCCGTTCCTGCACCGTCTCCACGCGCGTCACGCGGAGCGCGTCGAGCGCATGCCCGAGGAGACTCGCGCGCTCTTCGGCGTGCCCGGGATGCTCACCTTGGTGCGCGAATGCGCGTCCGCCCCGACTCATCCCGCGCTCCCGGTCGCCTACGCCTGCCTCGGCCGGGGTCGTGACCTCGAGGACGCCATCCACGACTGGGCCGGCGAGCCCGAGGATGTGCTCGCCCTCCTGCGCGCGCATCTCGAGCGGCGCTTTCCTGCGCGCGAACCCGGTGCGCTCTTCCTGATGGCGCCGCCCAGCGCCGCCGAGCTCGGCTACCGCCTGCTGAAGCTTGGCGCGGTCTCGAAGCGCGGAATCCTCGGCCTCGGCAAGTTGCTCGATGCTCGTGCCGCGAGCGAGCTCCTGTGCTCCGTGCTCGGCGCCAGCGCCGCGCTCAGCTGGTGCGAAGGAAAGCTCTCCCTGCGCGGCCCGCGCAGGGCGGCGGAGCTCGATCTCAACGGGCTGCAGGCCCTGCTCTTCGGCGGCCCCGAGGTACGCGACGAGGCCCGGGCTCTGCTCGAACGCCTCGGAATCGAACGCGTGCGGCTGCCGCTGGAGCCCTTCGCCTTCGGGCTCGACTCGATCTGACTCGACTCAGCGCGGGCTCTCGCCCGCAACCCAAGCGCACCACAGAGGCACAGAGGACGCAGAGGCTCACGGAGGATGTAGAAAGGGATGGTGCCTGCGGGGCTTCGGCTCTCGGATGTCGACGATCCGGAGGCCCCTTCTTCTTCCCGCTTTTCTCTGCGAGCCTCTGCGTCCTCTGTGCCTCTGTGGTGTGCTCTTCCGGGCGGAATCGCCGCGTCCTGCGCAGACTCCAGATAGAAGATCAGAGCTCGCCCGTGACCGG
>JANOGB010000205.1:0-8695 GCA_031413955.1 Planctomycetota bacterium
CGCTGGTCGAGGGCGGCGAGGTGATGGTGCAGTACACGCCCGACCCGCCCCTCGTCACCCCGGACAGCAGGTTCGTCGTGTATCGCGCCGATGCGCTCGTCGACGAGCGCTTCGAGCTCTTCGCCGCGCCCCTGGACGGAGCCTCGCCCCCCCACCGGGTCAGCAGCGCGACCCTCCCCGAGGGGGACGTGCAGGCGTTCTTCGTGCTGGCCCTCGGCGGCGAGTCGGTCGTGTATCGCGCCGACGCGCTCGCCGACGAGCGCTTCGAGCTCTTCCACGCCCCGCTCGACGGCAGCACGGCCCCCGTGCGTCTCGGCCTCGACCTCGCGCCGCGGGGAGACGTGCTCGACTTCGCGCTCACCTCGGACGGCGCACGCCTCGTGCTGCGGGCCGACACCGATGGCGACGCGGTCGTGGAGCTCTACGTCGTCGAGCTCCGCGGCGGGCGCCTGCAACGCCTGGATGCGCCCGCCGCGGAGGCGAGCGTGCTCCGGTTCCGGATCGACCCGACCGGCCGACGCGTGGTGTACACGGCCGATGCGGTCCGGGGCGGGATCGAACTCTTCTCCGCGCCGCTCGACGCGAGCCCGGCCCCGGTCCGGCTGGACTTCGCGCAGCACGAGGAGAGCAACGTCCTCGCCTTCGAGATCGCGCCCGACGGAAAGGAGGTCGGCTTCCTGGCGGACGCGTACCTCGACCTCGTGTACGAGCTCTTCACCGCGCCGATCGACGGCCGGCATCCGGCGGTCCGCAGGAACGAGCCGCTGCCCGCCGGCCGCGAGGTCCGCGCCTTCCAGATCAGCGGCGACGGCCGGCGCGTCTTCTACGTCGCCGATCAGGACGAGAACGACGAGTACGAGCTCTACCAGGTCTACCTCGAGCTCCCCTCCCACCTGTCGCCACGCCGTCGCTGAAAGGCCGAGCAGCGATAACGTCGGCATCGCTGCTCGGGCTCGAGGGATTGGCTAGGGCACGCGACCCTCGCGCGCCCTTCCGATTTCTTGCGCTCCCCGGCGCTCACGCATCGCCCCAGGGAATGAACAGCACGTGCCCGCCGCGGCGCTCGCCCTTGCGTTCGTAGCGCAGGAAGCGCCAGAGGAAGGACCAGCGCGTCTCGTCCGGGCCAGAGTCCCAGGTCAGGAAGGGGAAGATGTCGCGGCTGGTGTGCGCGCCCTTCTTCTCGCTGCGGTAGCCGTAGTAGAAGAGGCTGAAGCGCTCGCGACCGGGCTTCTCGTCGTAGCGCACGAGGCCGAGGGGACCATACCAGCTGCGCTCGCTCTCCGAGCGCTCGTGGCCGTAGAGCAGCGGGATGCGGACGTGCCGCCGCTCGCGGGTCTCCGTGTTGGCCGCGGCGAAGGCGTCTAGCGCGGCGCGCAGACTCGCGGGCTCGTCGTCGGCCGGAGCGACGCCGTGGGCGGTGAGTACGGCGCGCACCGCGGCGCGATCCGCTAGTCCCTCCTTCGCGCCGGGCACGGAATAGGCGCGCAGGACGCGGGCTTCGTCCGCAGCCAGCACGCCATCGCGCCACACGTGGTAGGTCGAGCTCGCGCTCAGGAAGGCGTCGAACAGGAACCCGCGTGACTCGTGCCGGATCCGGTTCTGTGTCCGCCCCGCCTGCGCGGCCGGGACGTGCGCGCCGACGAACTCTTCCTCTTCGTGGGTGAAAAAGAGCAATGCGCGGCCGTGCGCGCGCCGGACCTCCTCGTTCTCCTCCGCCGAGTGCGAGTACAGGAGCGAACTGCCGAGCTGGAAGCGGCGGCCGCCGGCGGAGGTCGACGAGCCGACGAGCGCGGTCCAGTAGGTGAGCCCTGGAGCGCGCGTGCCGGAGGAGTGCGAGACGAGCGGCCAGGCCCACCAGCTCTCCGAGCGCGTCGTCTCTCCGCCCGCGCGGTCGTGGTGCACGAGTCCGAGCAGGGCGTTCCACTCCGACCTGCTCGGTGTGCTCTCGCTCGAGAAGAGCGGAAACAGGCGCTGCCGCACCGTATCGCCCCCACTGCGCCAACCGTACAGCGTGAGCGCGTAGACCGGCCCCGGCAGTTCCTCGTCGTCGGACCACGAGTACAGGGGCCACAGCCGATGCGAGGAGCCGGTCGCGGTGCGCTGCGCGTGCCCGAGCCCGAGCGCGTAGGAGGTCTCGGTCTGGCCGGGCGAATCCGTGCGCGAGAAGAGCCCCGCGATGCGCGTGGTGCGCTCGTCGCCCCGCCGGTGGCGCTCGAAGAGCGGCCACAGGAGCGCCGTGCGCGACTCGTCGCGGCGCAGGCTGCGACTCTTGTGGTAGAGCGGCCCGAAGACGTTGACGAAGGCTTCCTCGCCCGAGGTGCTCCAGCCGCGCCCGCCGAGCGGCGTGATCAGCGTGCGCTCGTCCCCAGCGCGCCCGAAGTAGAAGAGCGGGAGGAGCATCCTCCAGGCGGAGCTGTCTCGTTTGCTCTCGTTCGACCACCAGAACGGATACAGGTTGAAGCTCGAGCTCGCGGGATCGACCGAGCGGTTGCCGAGCAGCGTGTAGACGTCGAAATCGTCGCCGCGCGTGCGCTTCCAGAAGAAGGGCAGGAGCGTGGTGTCGCTGCGCGCAGGTTCCGCGCGGTGGTAGTAGAGCGGCAGGAGCCAGCTCTCTTCGCGCTCGCCCGCGCGCGAGGCGTGCCCGAGGCCGAGAAGCACGTTGCGCGTGCGCGCGTCCGGGCCGAGCTCGTGCGAGTACAGCGGCAGCAAGGAAAGGCTCCGCCCGCCGTTGCCGTACGAGAGCAGCGGCGCCAGACCGAATTCGAGGCCTTGCTCCGCCTCCGAGCGCCACCAGACCGGGCCGATGTGGTCGATGCCGGAGCCGAAGAGGTCGTTGCCGAACAGCGGGAAGAGCCCGTAGGAGTCCCCGCTCCACCAGGCCGGCCCGACGTAGCTCGTCGGCCCGAACACCGCGAGCGGGAAGAGGCCGGCGCTCGCTCCGTCAGCGGAGGACCACCACACCGGGCCCACGTAGGAGAGCTCGCCGAAGTGCGCCAGCGGGAAGAAACCGCTCGCGTGCTCGCTCCACCACACCAGCCCGACCCAGCTCAGGCTGCCGAAGTTCGCGACCGGGAAGAGCCCCCTGGCGGTCTCGAACTGGTAGAAGGGCCCCGCCCAGCCGGTGCCCGCATCCGTGTCGAAGGAGGCGAGCGGCCAGAGGATGCTGTAGCCGGTGCCATCCTTCGCCAGCAACGGCCGCAGGGCGAAGCCGCGCTGGTCGACGTCGAACAGCGGCCACAGGACCGAGGTCTCGTCGCCGTTGTGGTAGGCGAGCGGCCAGAGGTTGACGCGCTCGCTGGCGACGTTGCCCTCGAAGGGCGAGATGCGCCACAGGCGCTCGGCCGTTTGGCAGGCAGCGGAGTGGAAGGCGATGGAACCCAGAAGCGCGAGCGCGGCCAGACGCGTCATCAGCGCCAAGGGTACTTCCCCGGCCTGGCTCAGGTCGATCGGGGCGGGTCCTTCTGACGCCCCTCCCGCTTGTTGCGCTCCTCGAGAGTACGCCTGTAGTCCGGGAGTCGCGCGCGGTCCTTGTCGCGCCCCAGGACCTCCTTCATCTCGATCAAGAGTTCCAAGTCGACGACGTGGACATGCAGACCTTGCCCCACGTCCATGAGTTTCGCACGTCCCACCAACTCCTCGTAGCCCGCCCCACCTGTTGTCCTACCAACCAGGTCGAGGGCGCCGAGACGCGTTGTCAGAAGATGTGTTCCAGGCAACCCCAGGTCCTCCTCCTTGGGCTCGATGCGGACTGTCCTGTGCTGCCTGTAGTGCGCTTCCAGCTGGCGCAACGCATCGATCAGGCGCCGCCGATTCTCGGGATCCCGGGCGTGAACGATGTCGACGTCATTCGTGAGCCCAGGAACACCCTGCAGCACCGCAGCAACACCCCCGATCACCACGAAGCGGACATTCGTATCCGCCAGGACCTTCAGGATTCCGCGAGCGTCCATTCCGGGTTGGCTCGGCGAACTCCATCGAGGAACTCGTGAAAGCTCTGGAGCTCCTGAAGCCGGTCCTCGGGAGTCCTGTCGAGCATCCAGCGGATCAACGTCAAGTCCACGCCGTCCGCCGAGTACGCCGGTTCCATCGGCTGTGGTGCCCCAGGAGGAACGTAGACCATGTCGTTGTAGTCCTTCACGCCCTCATCTTGCCTCGACGTCGTCCGGAATGGAATCCGCCTCCCCGTTGCGCCGCTCGTGCGCGCCGAGGAGCGGCGTGACGCGCGCGCGCAGGCCCGGCGGCAGCTTCGCGTCGAGGGCCGCCCGGATCTCGTGCGCGCGGTAGCGGGCCGAGAAATGCGTCAGCAGGATGGCCTCGTTCTGGAACAGCTCGGCGCGCGCGGCGATCTCGTCCAGGTGCACGTGCCCCTTCGCGCGCGCCTCGTCCACGCTCACGCGCTGGTCGACGAAGGTGCACTCCAGCGCCAGGACGCGCGCGCGGCGCACGACCTCCTGTTCCTCGAGCACCTCGATCCTCGTGTCGCCCGTGAAGACGAACTCGGGCGTCTCGACCGTGTTGCCGAGCACGGTGCCGGCCTTGCGCAGCCGCGCCAGCTCCCGACCGTCGAGGCCGTGGAATTCGCTCTTGAGCTTCTCCTTCCGGCTCCACAGACCATACCCCTGGCACGGTGCCGAGTGCGGCGAGGGAAAGGGCCGCGCGATGAGCCGGTTCGGGAGCACGTACTCCTCCCCCGGCCCGAGCGGCACGAGCTCGTGCGGCATGTCCGAGCGATCGAGCGCGCGCCACGCCTCGAACAGGCGCGCCAGGTCCGACCTGCAATGAGGCGGCACCACGTACACCGGCGGTGGCAGCCTGCGCAGCGCGCGCGTCGCCGTGTGGTACGCGATCCCGCCGAGGTGATCCATGTGCGCGTGCGTGAACAGGAGCGTCCGGCAGTCCACCACCTCCAGCGGACAGCGCCCGATGTCGAAGGCCACCCTCCAGCGCGGCAGCCAGTGGCAGGTCTCGAGCCCGCCGACGGAGAGCGCGCGCAGCTCGAGGCCGTTGAGGGTGAGGCGTTCCATGAGCAGCGCAGGTGTACCACGACCTGGAGCGCTTGGCCCGGGATCCCTCTCCGGCAATCCGGAACGGATCTCGGATCAGACCACGCGCCGGCCGCCGACCCAGGTGCCGGCCAGGGCGCGCTCGCTGGCGCCGAAGACGAGGGACTCGAGCAGCGTCTCGTTCGTCCAGCCTTCGAGCTCGGGCGCGGCGAGATCGAGCGCCACGAAGTCGGCCCACGCGCCGACCTCGATCGCGCCTGCGCGCACGCCCAGCGCGCGGGCGCCGCCGAGCGTGGCAGCCGCGAGCAGGCGCCGCGCGACCTCGCCGTGCTCGTCCACCAGCACGCCGCGCTCCTCGCGTGCGAGGCGCTGGCCGTACTCGGCCCAGCGCATCTCCTCCAGCATCGAGATGCGCGCGTTGGAGTCGGTGCCGAGGCAGAGGCCGTCGCGCGGCACGTGCCCGAGGACGGGCGTGCCGTCGCCGAGGTTGGCCTCGGTCAGCGGGCACAGACACAAGCTCGCGCCCGAGTTGAGGTAGAAACCGAGCTGCTCGGGCGCGGTGTGCGTGGCGTGCACGGCGGTGAAGCCGGCGTCGAGGTCGAGGCGCGCGGCCAGGAGCTCCATCGGCGTGCGCCCGTGGGCCGCGTGGCACTCCTGGATCTCCTTTGCCGTCTCCTCGACGTGCATGTGCACCACCAGGCCGCGTTTTCGCGCGCGCGCGTGGAGCTCGACGAGCTCGTCGAGATCCACGGCGCGGATCGAGTGCGGCGCGACGCCCACGGTGACGCGCGCGGGATCGAGGCGCGCGCGCAGCGCGTCGAGCTGCCGCCAGTACTCTTCCAGCGAACGTCCGTCGAAGCGCTGCTGCGCACGCTCGAGCGGTTTTCCGATGCCGCCCGTGCGGTAGTAGACCTGCAGCAGGACCAGGCGCATGCCGGTCTCACGCGCGGCCTCGAGCACGGCCTCGTCGAGAGCCCAGTCCGCGCCGCCCTTCTCGTGGTGCAGGTAATGGAACTCGCCCACGGTGGTGATGCCGGCCGCGAGCATCTCGCGAAACGCACGCGCGGAGAGCGCGCGCAGCTTGTCGGCGTCGAGCTCGTCGACCAGCGCGTACATCGCCTCGCGCCAGCTCCAGAAGCTGCCCGCGCCGGAAGGAAAGCGCTCGCCGCGCCCGCGCAGACCGCGCTGGAAGGCGTGGCTGTGGGCGTTGACGAAGCCGGGCACGAGCGCGAGACCACGCAGCCGCTCGCCGGGCGGCTCCGGTAGCGCGCCGACGGCGGTGATGCGCCCCTCTGGGTCGATCGCGACGCGCACTCCGGATTCGAAGCGCGCCCCCGTCCAGGTCAGATCGGCCTCGAGGACGGTCATGGATTCCTCACCCTGGGAGCGCCGGGCTCCAGCCCGGCTCTTCCCTTTTCTTCTTCCTCGAAAGCCCCGGACACGGAGCCGGGCTGGAGCCCGGCGCTCCCGGGAATCGTCACGCCAAAGTCTCCGGGCGTCTTCTCGTTCCCGAGCGCGCGCGCCAGCAAGTGCCAGGCGCGTGCATCGCGCGTCTCGAGCGGCGCGCGGCCGAAGACGCGCTCGACCGAGGCCAGCACGTCGCGCCGCGCGGCCTCCGTCCAGGGGATCGGGCCGAGCACTTCCTTGAGGCGCTGGACGAGAAAAACGCGGTCGGCGCCGGGCAGCGGCACCGCGTTCTGGTGGCGCACGCTGAGGAGTGTGGGCTGGTCGAGGAACAGCGTCGCCAGCACCAGACCCGCGGCCATCGCCAGGTTGAGCGAGCCGTGCTCGTCCGAGGTCGGGATGCGCACGAGCTCCGAGAGCGGCGCCGCCTCCTCGCCCGAGAGGCCGGTCTCCTCGTTGCCGAAGACGAGCGCCACGCGCTCCCCCGGATCGCCGGCGCGCGCGACCAGGTCCCCGCGCACCGTGCGCCAGTCGTGCAGCTCACGGTGATCGCGCGCGCGCGCGGTGAAGCCGACGCTCCAGGTGCAGTCCGCCAGGGCCTCGGCCAGACTCGCGACCACGCGCACCTTGGCGGCGCTGTCCTCGACCCCGTGTGCCATCTGCTCGAAGTCCGGGTGTACGAGGATCGAGGGCTTTTCGGGCCGTACGAGCACGAGCTCGCAGGGCCCGAAGTTGGCCGCGGCGCGCAGCACCGAGCCGACGTTGCGCGGGCCGGCGGTGCGCACGAGGACGAGACGCTTCATGGGCGAGAGGGAATCGTACTCGCTGCGCACTCCATTCACCCTGGGAGCGCCGGGCTCCAGCCCGGCTCTGCTTCTTCTCTTCTTCCCTTTCTCTTCGGCGACAGGAACAAGCCAAGAAAAAGAGCCGGGCTGGAGCCCGGCGCTCCCAGGGTGAATGGAGACGGCGCTCCCAGGCTAGGCCAGCAGCGCGGCGAGCTGGGCGGGGTCCGGATTGCCGCCCGAGAGCACGGCCGCCACACGCAGCGGGTTCGCGCGGCTGCGGCCCACGAGGAGCTCCGGCGGCAGCGCTCCGGCGAGCACGGCCGCGAAGGCCGCGGCGCCCGCCGGCTCGACCGTCAGGCCGGCGCGCACGAGAACCCTCTGGCCCACGTAGATCTCCTCGTCGGAGAGCAGGATCGTGCCGCGCAGGTAGCGCTCGGCCAGGGCCAGGTTCAGCTCGCCCGTGTCCAGCGGACACAGACCTTGCACGGCGGTCGTGATGCGCTCGAGCCTCACGACCTTGCCGGCCTCGAGCGCTTCGGTCAGGTTGGGAGCGCCCTCCGGCTCGACTCCGATCACCTGCACGCGCTCGCCGAGCTCGCTCACCAGCGCCAGGGACGAGCCGGCCACGAGCCCCCCGCCGCCGGTCGGGAAGAGCACCACCTCGACCTCCGGCCACTGCCGGGCAATCTCCAGCCCGACCGTGCCAGCGCCCTCGATCGTGCGCGCCTGCTTGTAGGGGTGCACCAGCACGGCCCCGGCCGCCACGCGCCGCGCGCACTCGCGCTCGGCCTCCTCGCGCGTCGGCAGGAGCACCACCTCGGCGCCCTCCGCGCGGCAGGCCGCGACCTTGTTCGGGTAGGTCTGGGCCGGCATCACGATGGTCGCCTTCACGCCCGCCCGCCGCGCGGCCCAGGCCACGGCCCGGCCGTGGTTGCCCGAGCTGGTCGTCACCACGCCGGCCGCGCGCTCGGCGGGCGTGAGCTGCGCGATCTGGTTCCAGGCCCCGCGGGCCTTGAACGAGTTCGTTTCCTGCTGGCACTCGAGCTTGAGGCGCAGCTCGAGGCGCTCGTCGCCCACCTCGAAGGGTTGCAGGGCGGTCTCGCGCACGACGCCGGCCAGGCGCGCGGCGGCCGCGCGCACATCGATGCGCGCCAGCTCAGGCAGGGGAATGGTCATGGGGTCGGCTCCGGGTGGAGATCTTGCCCGACTGTCCCCCGCTCTCCACAGGCCTTCCAGGGTTATCCACAGGGCGGGGAGGATCCGCAGTGGAGTACCGGGGGACGGAATCGGTTCATTTCTCGGCCCGTGAGTGGAACTCGGGCGGCCACCGCTCCCGTCAGAGGATGCGCACAGCGGACGGACCGATCCGGGTCCGCTGTGGCCCGCTGCGAACTCGCGGGCCACCGCGGCCCAGCTTGGATCTGAGCGCGAGAGAGTGCTGTGCGCCCGTGGCCTTCCGGGGAAACGGGGACGGAAGTCCAGCTCGCCCGGCGAGCCGCGCGT
>JANOGB010000206.1:0-1807 GCA_031413955.1 Planctomycetota bacterium
GCTCGACCCAGGCTTGATCGTTCTTCTTGTAGGCCCGCGAGCGCGTTTGCTCAAGGCCGAGTTCCTTGCAGTAGTCGAACACCGTTTGGTTCATGAACGCGCTGTCGTTGTCGGTGTCCACGCCGAGCATCGCGAATGGCAAGTCGGCGGCGACCTTGGCCATGCCCTGCACCACGAGCGACTGGTCGCGTACCGGCATGGCCACGCATTCGGTCCAGCCGCTGGCAATGTCCGTCAACACCAGACTGTGAACATAATTCCCGTCGGTCTTCGGGCCACCGCAGTGCTCGACCATGTCGACCTCGAAGAAGCCCGGTGGCGGGTCGCGCCAGTCGGCAAACGTGCGCACCGGAATACTGCGCCGGATCGCTGCGCCGACGCCGGTTCGCCGCTTGCGGTGCCCGTCGATCTGCTCACGCGTATCGCGCAAGGCGCGGTCGATCGTGGCTGCGCTCACGCTCAACAGCTTGTCCTTGATCACCGCGTCTAGGCTGAGGTGGCCATGTCGCTCCATGGCATCCACCAGCAGGGGTATCAAGGCCTTGAGGCGCTTGCCGCATAGCCGGTCAGCGGTTTCCCACAGAACGATCAGCGCTTGTCGGACCGCCTCGTCGTACAAACGGTTGCGGGCACGCGCCCGATCCACCACCCCACGCGGCGCACGGGCCAGAACCCGAATGGCGTGCTTACGGTGGTACTTCGTGAGCTCTGCAAACTCGTCCAGGATCTTGGTTTTGTCGCCCGTCGATGCTCCGCGGTAGCGCTGAGTGACCGCTTCAATCAATTCCTTGCGTGTTGCCATGCTGATTCGCCTCCCCATGTTCCGCTCCCGTCGGCCAATCCGACGGGTAGCAGGTTAGGTGAGGCAACGGGCTCATCCGGGTAGCAAATTGGATGAGGCAATGCGCCGATGCACTCATCGCGAAGGCCGACGCGGCGCTGGGGCCGGCGCGCTTCGATGTAAAGACCGACCGTTCGGTGCTCGCGTCCATGAACATCGCGCTGGGCGATCTTGTGCCGCGCGTGCACGAGGTCCGCCACGTCCTCGAACTCGATGCGCTCCGGGCGTCGCAGGAGCTGAACCGCCGCCCGACTCGCGCGCACGGCGAGTGGCTGCGGCCCGGGCGCGCGATGGGCGAGCGCGTGGCGTTGCTCGCCGCGGGCCCGTGAAGGTTTCGCTCGACCGGTGGTAGCATGCCGGGAGCCGATATGACCATCCGTTACCAGGACCGAATCGTCGTCGACCCCGCGATCCGCAGCGGCAAGCCCTGCGTCAAGGGCACGCGGATCACGGTGTACGACATTCTCGAGTACCTCGCCGGAGGAATGACGGAAGACGAGGTGCTGCGGGACTTCCAGGGGCTCGCGCGCGAGGACGTGAGAGCTGCTCTTGGGTTCGCCGCGGCGCGCGAACGCAAGCTGGCCGGCTCGTCGGCCGTGTGAAGTTGCTTTTCGACGAGAACCTGAGCACCAGGCTCGTCGCTCTTCTTCAGGCCGATATCCGGGGAGCGCCCACGTCGAGCATCTGCTCGGGCGCGGGCACAGCGACGACGACGTGTGGGAGCATGCGCGCGTCAACGGCTTCGCGATCGCGTCCAAGGACAATGACTTTCGCCAGCGCGCGTTTCTGAAGGGGCCGCCCCCGAAGGTGGTCTGGCTTTCGGTCGGAAACGCCGGTACCGACGAGATCGCCACGTTGATCGTATGTCGCAAACGACTGCCTTCCATTCGGATCGGTAACCGATTCTAGGAGCCCTTCGGGTGTGTACCCGAATTGGGTCACGCGTGTGTCGGCCGCCGTGACCGA
>JANOGB010000207.1:0-7338 GCA_031413955.1 Planctomycetota bacterium
GGACTCCGCCTTTTTCTTGCGCTCGGGGGGATCGTTGAAAATCTGCTCCGACTCCGTACTCAACGCACTCAGGGCGAGATGCGCAAGAGCTGCGCCGCGTTCATGCCCAGGATGCGCGCGCGATCTTCCTCGCGCACGCCGCATGCTCCCAGCGCTTCGCGCTGGGCCAGCAGGATGTCGCGCCGCCAGCCGCGCGGGAAGACCGAGGAATCCGTGCCGAACAGGATGCGCTCGGGCCCGAAGACGGCCAGCGCCCGCTCGAACACGTCCGCCAGGGAGAGTCGCGCGGGCTCGGTCGCGAGCCAGGCCTGGGACGAGCTCGTGTCCACGTAGACGTTCGCGCACTGGGCTCCGGCCAGGAGCGTCTCGCGCAGCAGCCCGGCTCCGAAGTGGGGGATGACGAAGGGGACGCTCCCGAAGCGCTCGGCCGGTCCGATCAGATCGAGGGGATTGGCGCAGGTGAGGTCGATCTGGTGCGGGAGGCCGAAGCGCTCGCGCAGCGGCATGCGCAGGAGCCCGCAGTGCACCACGGCCGGAGCGCCGTGGGCATCCAGCACCTCGAACACGGCCGCTGCCTCGGGTCCTTGCAGGCGGTAGTGATGCAGGGCGGGAAAGAACAACGCACCGCGCACCGTGCCCTGCTCGAACAGGCGCGCCAGCTCGCGTGCCGCTTCCGTCTTGCGCGGGTCGACGTAAGCGAAGAACGAGAGACGTCCCTGGGTGCGTGCAGCCAGCCGCTCGAGCACGACCTGTTCCTCGGGCACGCTCGCGAAGCTCACCATGTGCGAGACGCCGTGGCGTTCCATCTCGTCCAGCCAGTGCGCCAGGTGCTCCTCCTCGTCCGCGGGCGGCAAGGCTACCCCCATGGTGCGCGTCACGCGCTCGAGGCGCTCGGACTGCGTCCCGTGCAGGGGCGAAGCGGCAGCCAGGGTCTCGAACAGCGTGCGCGAGAAGAGGTGCGTGTGGAAGTCGGCCAGGAATGGCATGGCGAGAAGCTAGGGTGCGGCCTCCGGAAAGCAAGGCGGGCGCCGACCTCATCGGTCGACGCCCGTGCATTTCTCGACCCCTGGTCGTCCTACTGCAGGCTTGCCCCGCCGCCGGTCACGTAGGCGAACTCGCCGTTCCAGTCTCGGCCGCTGCAGGCGAAGTAGCCCTTGTTCTTGGTGGCGAAGTCCGCGCTCTCGAAGTTGCGGATGCCGAGCACGTAGAAGTCCGAGTTGCCCACGCAGCCGTAGGAGGCCAGGGCGTACACGTAGTAGCGGTAGTGGAAGGTCGCGTCGTTGATCGGGTCGACCGCGTCCTCGTCGACGTAGCCCTGGTCGCGCAGCACGCGGATGAAGTCGCCGTCGTTGGTGACGTCCCAGCCGCCGTAGGAGCTGTTGGCGTTGGCCGCCGGGTACGTGCCCTTGTCCATGTAGTACTGCTCGATCGCACTGCGCACGGTCTTGATGTCCGCCAGGCGTCGGGCGTCGCGCGCGGCCTTGAGGTGATTCGTGACGCGCGGGACCAGCACGCCGGAGAGGATGGCCAGGATCGAGATGACGACCACGAGCTCGATCAGCGTGAAGCCGCGTCGGGAATGCGTGCGCATGAAGGTGCTTTGCTCGAGTGAGGGCCAGAGAGTCCCTGGACTCCGTCCAGGCATCACGACTATCGGACCCGTGGCGGACCGTCTGGAGCCATTCACAGCGACGGTACGTGGAATCCTTTTCGCTCCAGGCCTCGAAAAAGCGCGTCGAAACCCACGCTACTCGCAATCTCGCGCTCGTCTCCCGATGAGTCGCGGCACGCACCTGCATGTCCCCGTTCCAGAAGCTGCGCCCGGCGTACGGGCAGGCCGTGCTCCATATCGGTGGCTCGGCGGTCGAGTGGTTCGAGCGCGGTGCCGAGGGCGTGCTCCACGCACGTATCGACGTGCCCGAGGCCGACGCGGGGCTACTCGCGGACGCCGCCGAGAAGGCCTGGCGAGCAGCGGGTGGTACGACCCGGAGCTGCGTGCTCGCGTTCTCGCGCCCGTTCTCGTTCCACACCCTGATCGCGCTGCCGGAGATCGGGAAGAAAGAACTCTGGGGTGTCTTCCAGCGCCGTGCCCAGGCGCTGGCCGCGGGTGACGGATCGGTCTACTTCCTGGCGCGGGACATGGACCGCGAGAACGCCGAGGCCGGCCAGCCGGCGCGGATCTCCTGGCTCCTGGCGGGTCTGCGCGGCGCGGGGCCCGAGCTGCGCCTGCGCTTGCGCGATCGGGGCTTCCATGTGCACAACGTCGTTTCCGCCGAGCTGGCCGCCATCGAGTGGGGCCGCCAGCGCGCTCCCGAACCCGAGCAGGCCGCGCTGGTGATCGTCATCGGCGAAGGAGCGCTCTCCGTCTCACTGGTCGCGGGCAAGAACCTCTACTACCAGCAGTCGATCGAGGGCGACCTGGCGACGCGGCCGTCGCTGGCCTCGGGCCTGGTGCACGAGATCAAGACCTGCGCTGCCTTCTGGCGCAAGAAGAGCCGCGGCCAGACCGTGGGGCAAGCCGTCGTCGTCGGGCTGCCGAAAGCGCGCGTCGAGCTTTTGGCCCTGACGTTGGCCGCGATCCTGCCCGGGGTCGAGGTGCGCGCGGCCAGCGACGACGAGCGCGACCCGAGTGGCCGCCACGGGCTCCTCGAAGCTCCGCGCGCCGCGGGTGCGCTCAACCCCGAGCTCGCCTTCTGGCTGCCGCAGCGCCGCCGGCGCGTCGGCTTGCTGGCCGTACTCGGATCGACGGCCGCGCTGGCGCTGGCGCTGGTCCTGTTCGATGCGGGCAGAGAGCGCTTGCGAGCCTTGCGTGAGCAGGCCCTCGAGTTCCGCCGGGCGACGGCCGACCTCGAACCAATGCAGGAGCGCACACGAGCGGCGGACGAGCTCGTGGAGGAAATAGGACGCCACCTCGCACGCGGCAAGGAAGTGGCGGCGCACGGCGTGCCGCTCGAGCGCGCCCTGACGGTCGTGCTCGCGGCCCTCGAGGGCCGCGCCGAGCTCCAGGAACTCAGTCTGCGCGCCGAGTCCGGTAACCCTGCGCGTCTGACCCTGGTCGGGCGCTGCGCGAGCGACCCGGCGCAGCTCGTCGGCCGGCTGCGCACGGTGCTCGACCGCCTGCAGCGGAGCGAGGTGCTGAGCGAGATCTCCCTGGCGCTGCCCGAGGAATTCGGCGAGAACGCGGCCGAGTACGCGACCTTCTCGATCGAGGCGGTGCTGCAAGGCTAGCCCGGATGGAGGTCAGCAACCTGCGCACGGGACGGTTCAAGCGCCAGGCCCTGTTCATCGGCGGCAGCACGCTCTTCGCGCTGTCGCTCGCCGGGGTAGCGGTGCGACCCGCGCTCGGGCGGCAGGCCTTGGAGCTGGCCCTGGCCGAGGCCGAGCTGCGCGTGGAGGAGCGGCGCACCGAGGTCGAGGCCTTCGAGCGCTTCGAGGCGACTGGTGGCATCGAGCGCGCGCGCGCGGCACTCGCGCGACTCGAAGACCTGGTCCCCGCGCCCCTGCCCGACCTCGAGCTGCACGGACTGCTGCGCGTGCTGTGCGCGCGCAGCGGCGTCGAGCTGAAGACGCTTGCGCTGGGGGACCCCTACGACCCGGGCTTCGAGCACCTCGGCGACGTGGCTGCGTTGCGCGAAGTGCGCCTCGAGGGCGAGGGACGTCTGCAGGAGCTCCTGGCCCTGCAAGCGGCCGTGCGCGGGCTCGGCCGGCCCGTCTCGGTGCTGGAATTCCGCCTCGCGAGCCCACAAGCGCGCGAGCACTCGAGCTTCACGCTGGTGCTCGGCTTCTTCGAGTCCCGGGCGCTCGACGCCTTCCCCGAGGAGCTGGCGCCAACCACGCTGGATCAACCATGAACTTCAAGAAGAAGACCGTGCTGGCGAGCGGCCTGGGTGCGCTCGCCGCTTCCGTGTGGGTCCCGCAGCTCCTCTCGCCCGGCTCCAGGTCCGAGGTCGTGCGCCAGGAGAGTCCGGCGGAAGCCGTGGGCGAGGAACCCGGGTCGCCTGCGCTCACCTCCGAGGAAGAACTTCCGCGGCGGGGAGCGCTGGAGGTGCTCGGCAGCCTGGAGGAGCGCATGGCGGAGCTCGATTCCGCGCGCGGCGCGACGGATCTCGGCGCGTTGCTCGCGCGTCTGGCCGATGGGTCGCCCGGAGAAGAATCGGCGGCGGCCGAGGCGCTCTTCGCCCCACGGCCCGAGCTGGATCCGCGCACGGAGCTCGAGGCCTTTGCCTCCCGGAATCCCCTGACCGGCGTGATCCACGGCTCCGATCGCTCCGCCGCCCTGCTCGGACATCGGGTGGTGCGCCAGGGGGATGCGCTCGCGGGCGGTCGCATCACGGTGGCCGGGATCGGTCCGGGCTGGATCGAGCTCGCCGCGGACGGCGCGCACCTCCTGGTCGAGCTGCCCGCCTTCCAGGCCCGTGGCGGGGGGACGATCCCGATCCAGGCGCGGGCTCCCGCACCGACGACCGCGCCCGAGGCCGCCACTCCTGGTACGCAGGGAGGAGCATGAGCCCGCGCCGCTCACGCAGGCCCCTCGCGGCCCTGGTGCTGGCCGCTTTGCTCGGCTGTCGCCTGCCGGACACGCGCGCGGTGGTCGGCCTCGACCTGCCGCGCCCGGATCGCGCTTCCACGCCGGCGCCGGACTGGAGCACGGCGGTCCTCGCACGCTCGCAGGTTCCGGCTCCGAAGGCCGAGGTCCCGGCCGAGGAAGTCGCGCCTCTGCGCCCGCACATCGGGGACGACGTGCTGCGCCAGTTCGACCTGCGCGGGGCCCCGCTGTCGGAGGCGCTGCACCTGATCGGATCGCTCGCCGGAGTGAATCTCTTCCTCGACGCTGGCCTGGATCAGCCGGTCGACGCGAGCTTTCCTTCCGCGCGGCTCGACGACGCGCTCGACGTGCTGCTCGAGCGCAACGCCCTGGCGCTGGTCGAGGATCCGCCCGGGATCTTCTGGGTGACGCGCGCGGACGGTGAGCTCGTCACGCGGCGCTTCACGCTGCACTCCGTCGGCGGCGCCGAGCTGCTCGAGAACCTGCGGGCGCTGGCGCCGGACGCGACCCTGGTGGCGGACTCGAACGCGAACTTCCTGGTGGCGCGCGCGCCGCGACGCTCGCTCGAGCTCGTGGCGGAGTACCTCCAGGCGGCCGATCGGGTGAAGCGCCAGGTGCTGATCGAGGTCGAAGTGCTCGAGGTCATCCTGGATGACCGTTTCGAGCTCGGCGTGCAGAGTCTGTTCACGGACCCGGACTTCCTGGGCGAGGCGGCCATCGCGGTCGGTCACGACCTGGCCACGAGCGGCGAGGCCTTCACGGCCATGGTCGACCTCCTGGATCACGATCTCTCGGTCACCATCAACGCGATGGAGAGCTTCGGCACGGTCCAGGTGCTCAGCTCGCCGCGCGTCCTGGCCATCACGCACACCCAGGCCGCGATCGACGTGATCCGCGAGATCCCCTACATCGAGACGACCACCGCGATCACGAACGGTTCGGGCACGGGCACGGTGGGAACGACCTCGCAGCAGACGGTGGCTTTCAAGGAGGCCGGCATCAAGCTCAAGGTCACGCCGGTGATCCAGGAGGACGATCTCGTCCAGCTCACGGTCGACCAGGAATTCTCCGAGGCGGTCGACTTCTTCCAGGGCATCCCGGTGCTGGACACGCGCCGGGTCGTCAACCAGTTCGTGGTGCGCGGCGACCAGGCGGTCCTCCTGGGCGGACTGATGCAGAACCGCAAGCTGGAGCAGGACGAGGGTGTGCCGTTGCTCATGCACCTGCCCATCCTCGGGCGCCTGTTCCGGAGCGACGTCGACACCCTCGAGCGGCGCGAGCTCCTGGTGATGATCACGGCGCGCGTGCTCGATCCCGAGCAGGCGGCGGCGCTTTCACGCGTCTACCAGCAGAACTTCGAGGCCCGCAGGAGCGCTTCGGGCGCCATGGCGGATTGACGAGATGGCCGAGCTCATGGTCAAGGGTCGCCTCGGCGACCGCCTGGTGGAAAAGGGCCTCCTGACCCAGGAGCGGTTGCAGGTCGCGCTGGGCGAGCAGAAGCGCTTCCACCGTCCGCTGGGGCAGATCCTGCTCTCCCTGGGCTTCGTGCAGGAGGCGGACATCACCGCACTCCTGGCCGAGGACTTCGGGCTCGAGTTCCTGCGCGCGCGGGAGATCCAGCCCGACCCGCTGATCCTCTCCATGCTCGATCCGGCCTTCGTGCGCGAGACGATGTCGTTCCCCTACCGCATGGAGGACGGCTCGCTGCGTGTGGTGGTGGTGGACCCCGGCGACGCGTCGAAGGTCTCCACGCTGCGCACGCGCTTCCCGTTCCCGCTGCAGCTCGCGATCACGACCGAGGAAGACCTGCTGCAGCTCGCGCGCACGCACCTCGCCGTGCAGCGCAGCGAGGTGGCCGCGATCTTCGCCGGCATCCAGCCCGAGCGCGAGCGCGGACACGGCCAGGCCTTCCCGGTCGAGGAAGTCACGCAGGCCATCCTGCTGGATGGCATCCGCCGTCAGGCGACCGACATCCACATCGAGCCGGACGAGCACCTGACGCGCGTGCGCTACCGCGTCGACGGGATGCTCGTCAGCGCCGAAAACCTGCCGGCCAGCGCCACTCCGGCCATCATCTCGCGCCTCAAGATCCTGTCGCACCTCGACATCAGCGAGCGCCGCCGGCCCCAGGACGGGCGCCTGCGCATCTCGCTCGACGAGCACGAGGTCGACCTGCGGGTCTCGATCTTGCCCACGCAGTACGGCGAGAACATCGTGCTGCGCGTGCTCTCCAGCGGCGGGGCCGGAGCGCTGCGCCTCTCCCATCTGGGCATCGGGCCGGACGTGCAGTCCGTCCTGAACGGAGTCGCCAGCCGGCCCCACGGCCTGTTTCTCGTGACCGGGCCGACGGGCTCGGGCAAGACGACCACGCTGTACGCCATGCTGGCCGAGGTCGACGCCGTGCACCGCAAGGTTGCCACGATCGAGGACCCGATCGAGTACCGCCTGGCGCTCCTGCGCCAGACGCAGGTCGACCCCGCGATCGGCTTCACCTTCGCCGCCGGGTTGCGCTCGCTCCTGCGCCAGGACCCCAACGTGATCTTGGTGGGGGAAATCCGCGACGAGGAGACGGCCGACATGGCCATCAAGGCCTCGATGACCGGGCACCTCGTGCTCTCGACCCTGCACACGAGCTCGGCCCTGGGCGCGGTCCCGCGCCTGGTGGACATGGGCATCGAGTCCTACCTCGTACTCGACGCGCTGCTCGGCGTGCTGTCGCAGCGCCTGGTGCGCAAGGTATGCGCGGCCTGCCGCGAGTCCGTCCCGGCCGAGGCGAAGGACCTGGCCTGGCT
>JANOGB010000208.1:0-2376 GCA_031413955.1 Planctomycetota bacterium
GGCGCCGATCGAGGACGTGCAGCAGCGCGCCGCCGGCCTGTACCGGACGCTGATCGAGGCGGCGCGCGCCGAGATCCGCGGCGACCGGCTCCTCGTCGTACCTCACGACGTGCTCCACTACCTGCCCTTCGCGGCGCTCCGCAGCCCGGCGGGCCGCTGGCTGGTGCAGGACTTCGCGCTCTCGACCTTGCCTAGCCTATGTTCCTCTCTCGCCGACCGCGCGCGCGGGGTAAGTACGCGATCTGACGAGAGCCGGGTCTGTGCTGGACCAAAAGCGTAGTGACAGACATGGTGTCGATATTCCTTGACCGGCGACGGCCCTATGGCCGACGATGCGATGACAGGATCAAGCCATGTTCCTACGCATCGTGCGGGCGGCGGGTGGAAAAGGCGTGCAGCATGAGTACGTGCGCCTCGTCGAGGCCTATCGTGAGCACGGCACGACCAAGCAGCGCGTCGTCTGCAATCTCGGGCGCAAGGATCTGCTCGCCGCGCATCTGGATTCGCTGACCCGCTTGCTGCGCGGGGAGGCCGCGGCGGCCGCGACGGTGCGCGCCGGGCCCGTGCAGGCGCTCGGGGCGTGGGATTGGGGCCCGATGCTGGTGGCGCGCACGCTGTGGCGGGAGTTGGGGCTCGACGCGATCCTCGACGACTTGGGCGGGCGCAGTCGCGCCGACGGCGTGGCGCTGGCCGAGCGGGCGCTCGTGTTGGTGGCCAATCGGCTCTGCGCCCCGACGAGCGAACACGGCCTGGCGCGCTGGCTGGACACCGACTTCGTGTGCGATCGCCGGGGGCGCCGCTGGCAGCCGGTCTGGCGTGACGACGCCGAGCGCCGGGCGAGCCGCCGGCCGCGCGTGCGGGTGGCGGCTCGCCAACTCAACCAGTGGTATCGGACGCTCGACCAACTCCACGCGCGCAAGGCCCGGATCGAGCACGAGCTCTACCTGCGCCTGCGCGATCTCTTCTCGCTCAAGGTCGACCTGGTGCTCTACGACCTCACGTCGACGTATTTCGAGGGGCACGGGCCGCCGCTCGGCGCGCACGGGCACAGTCGCGATGGGCGACCGCGCAATCGGCAGGTGCTCGTCGGCCTCGTCATGGTCGATGACTGGCCGATCACGCATCACGTCTTCCAGGGCGCCGCCCGCGACGCCAGCACGGTGCCCGCGGTGCTCGACGATCTCGAGCGGCGCTTCGGGCTGCGCCGCGTGGTGTTCGTGGGGGATCGCGGGATGGTGACGGCGGCGAATCTGGAGCGCCTGCGCACCCGCGAGCACGGCTATCTCCTCGGGCTCACGCGGCGGCGGCGCGAGACGACCTATCGCTACATCGAGCGCGCGACCGGCCCGTGGACGCTCTGTCCGGCGGGCCTCACCGCGCGCGAGAAGGCCGACGCCCCGCAGACGCGGGTGCAAGAGGTCGCCGGCGAGCAGGCCGGCGTGCGGGTGTTCGTCGCCCAGAGTGACGAGCGGCTGGCGTACGAGCGGGCCCAGCGTCTCAAGGCCATGGACCGCGTGCGGCGCCAGCTCGAAGCCCTCGAGCGGCGCATCGGCGCGGGCAAGCTCAAGGACGCGGCCAAGATCGGCGCGGCGGCGACGCGCATCCTGAACCGCTTTCACGGCTATCGGTACTACGCCTGGGAGTATCGCGCGGAGCGCTTCCGCTTCTTCGAGTCCCCGAACCTCAAACGCGAGGAAGCGTACGAAGGCAAGTACGTCCTGCAGACGGAAGAGGCGCAGCTCACGCCGGTGGAGGCGGTCACGATCTACAAGGGCCTGAGCGAGGTCGAGCGGGCCTTCGCGAATCTCAAGGACGTGATCGAGATGCGGCCGATCTTTCACCGCACCGACCGGCGGGTGCAAGCCCACATCTTCGTCGCCGCGCTGGCGTTCCTGCTTCATCGGGCGCTCGAGAAGAAACTCAAAGCCGCCGGGCTCGATTTCTCCGCGACCGAGGCGCTCCACGCGCTCCGGTCCGTGCGCGTCGTCGACTTCGCGCTCGGCCGGGGCCAGACGAAACGGTCGGTGACGCGAGGCACGGCGCGCGCGGCGCAGATTCTTGCCGCCCTCGGCATCCGCGACCTCGAGCCGCCCACGCCGCCTCAAGAGGCCGCGACGGTCGTGTAGTGACAAACGTGATACCCGACCTGCTGGATTTCAGCTACTTACGACCCGAAAAGGGAAACATGGGCTAGAACGGTCCCCAATTTTGCCGCCGTGTCGTGTTGATTCGACTACCAGTAGCAAGTACGCAAAGCTCGTTGCTCGCCTCGTAGAAAGCGATCCCGACCTTCAGAAAGCCCTGGATGATCTCTACGCCGAGCTCGCCGGAAAAATCTGGAAGTTTCGAGTAGGGGCCACGGCAGCGGGCCGTGGC
>JANOGB010000209.1:0-8324 GCA_031413955.1 Planctomycetota bacterium
GAGCTGATCCACCAAGCTACGGACCTGAGCAGGAATCGTCGGATCGGGCATGGGGCGGCCTTTCTTGCGGATATACTACCCGCAAGAAAGACGCCTCAACAACCGCGAAGTCTTCCCGCACCACTCTCGTGACGTGCGCCCCGGATGCTGGCGTGCCTTGCGCACTGGCCCAGCCCCGGCTAGGCTTTCCGCCCTTTTGCTGCGCGAAGGCGCGTCCCCAGGGCAAGGTCACCATGGCTAGAGTCTGCGACATCTGCGAGAAGCGAACGAGGGTCGGCGGTGCGATCGCCCGCCGCGGTCTGCCCAAGCGCAAGGGCGGCGTCGGTCTCAAGACGACCGGACACACCAAGCGCAAGTTCTTTCCGAACCTGCAGAAGGTGCAGGTCCAGGACGGGGCGCGCGTGAAGCGCATGACGGTGTGCACGCGCTGCATCAAGAGCGGGCGCATCAAAAAACCTGTGCGCGCCAAGGCGAGCTGAAGGCGCGCCGCGCTGCGCGCGTCACGAGCTGTCCGAGTGCGCTCGTGTACGGACTGGTGCCCTTGCCCTAAGCTCCTTTGCCGTGCGGGGGTTACCGACTCGATCGAACGCCGCCATCGAGCGTGTTCGATGCGTTGCGAAGCACCTCGGAGGGCGCGGATCCGCTCTCGTTCGCGCGCAATTCGCGCTCGCTAGCGAAAAAAATCTAGCGGAAGAAGGGAAAGACCCGCGCCAAGTCCGCCGATGGAGAACTTGATGTCGTGGTGAGGGCGCTCAACAACGCGCCCAACTGGGAAAGCCCCAAGGAGATTCATCAACATATGGCGAAACGGAAAAAGAAGGCCAAGAAGGCGACCAAGAAGGCAACGAAAAAGGGTCGCCGAAAGGCCTGAGTCGGAAACAGGGCCTGGTCCCCGGTCCAGGGGGCCAGGCCTTTTCCCATCTGCAACCCACCCTCGCGCCGTGAACAAGAGCGATCTCGTCACCCAGATCTCGCACGAGCTGCACACCTCGAAGCTCTCTGCCGGGCATCTCCTGGACACGGTTCTCGACGGCATCCGCAAGGGGCTGCGCGAGGAGGGAACCGTCACGATCACCGGCTTCGGGACGTTCGAGGTGAAGAACCGAAAACCGCGCGTCGGCCGCAACCCGCACACGGGTGAGCCGATCCAGATCGAAGCCGGCAAGCGCGTCGGCTTCCGAGTCGGCAAGGGCCTGAAGCAGCTCGCCTGAACCCAGGCGTTCGGGGCGCAGCCCCCGCTCAGCGCCAGTCGAGGGAGTGCCCGCTGAGTCGTCCTGGGAGACCTGGAAGAGTTGGCTGGTAGGTTTCCTCGGCCAGCACTTGGTCCAGGGACTTGCGCCCCTCGCATACCGGGGAACCGCCGGCGACCTTCCTGGCGAGTCGTGCACCTGCCGCCGGCCAGGCTGCAAGGCCTCGCGCCACACCCTCTTGCAGGCGCGGATGACGGGCCAGGAGAAGGAGGCCGTTCGCCAGCGCGCGCCGTGCGCGCGTCTCGCGGCGCACGAGATCCGCATAGCTGCGTTCCCTCGCGCCTGAACCCTGGATCAGCACGCCGCGCGCGGCGCACGCGGCGGCGAGCCCCGTGCCGAGCGCGATCGCGACGCCACAGCCGAGCACCGGGTCGACTCCGCCGGCGGCGTCCCCGGCCAGGAAAGCGCCCGCTCGGGCCACGCGCGGGGGGCAGGCACGGGCAAGTGCGCGTGCTTCCGGCGCCGTGATCCAGTCGCCGAGCACGCGGGCGGCGCGCGGGTGCTCTTGCAACGCTGCAGCCAGCCATGCGGAGCTGGAGCGCTCGCCGCCAGGAAGTGCGTGGAGCAAAACGGCCACGTTGATGCGTCCCTGACCGAGCGGAGTCAGGTAGATCTCGCTCGTCCGTCCGAGGTGTACCTCGACGTGCTCCAGAGGAGCGCGCGCTTCGGCGCGGGCGCGCAATCCGTAGCGTCTCGGCCCTTCGTGCCGCGCGCGCTGGCGCGGGCCGCGCAGCCAAGCAGCTCCGTCGCCGAGCAATCCGTCCGCGGCGATCAGCGTTCGCGCCGACCAGGACTCCTCCCCGGACAGCACCAGGAACTCTGGCCCGTTGCGCTGGCTCGACACGCGCCGATGCAGACGCGTGATACGCGGCTCACTCTCCAGCGCGCACGTCAGTGCCGCGGAGAGCAGCGGACGCTCCAGCGCGCAGCCCGCGGCCGGGAGGGCGATCTCCAGCTCGCGCCCGGAGGCGAGCACGTAACGAATGCGCCCGAGCGCTTGTCCGCGCCCGAGCAGGTGCTCCAGCCCGAGCTCGCGCAGTGCGACCACGCCGGACGGCAGGATGCCCTCTCCGCAGGGCTTGTCAGGCAGGGGCTGCGGCTCGAAGAGCCCGACCGAGAGACCCGCACGCGCGGCGGTCAGGGCCGCGGCTGCGCCCGCCGGACCCGCTCCGATCACGGCCACGTCGAAGCGCGCTCTCACCTGTGTGGCCAGCGGGGAAGCAGGGCTCCCTTGTGGCCCATGACCTCGTTGTAGCCGGGCAGTGCGAAGAGCAACGCATCCTCGCCGCGGATGCGGCGCTGGAGCACCGCGAGCTGCAGCGGGGCGGACAACGCGAGCGTCCACCAGGCGCCGCCCGCGAGTGGCAAGCCGACGAGCTCCAGCAGCACGCCGAGGTAGTTCGGATGGCGGAGCCAGCGATACGGGCCGCGGCTGGCGATGCGCAGGTCCGGAGCGACGCGCGCACGCGCATTCCAGCGCGCTCCCAGGGTCAGGATGCACCAGGTGCGTAGGCCCGCGCCTGCCAGGAACAGGACCATTCCCGTCCAGAAGCTGGTCGCGCCGGGGAGCGTGCCGCGCAGGGCGGGTTCGAGTGCACAGCCCGCCAGCCACAGGCTCTGCAGGGCGACCAGCGCGCCCCAGTTGGCACTGGAGTCGGCCGGTCGCGCCGCGGGCGATAGCCGCCGCAAGTTCTTCCTCGAGTACACGAGCTCGAGCAGGCGCTGCAGCGCAGTCAAGCCCACGAGGCACTCGAAGAACGCCAGCGTGTGCAGGCTCATGCCTCGTTCGTGAGCAGCGAAAGCTCGAGCGACAGCCCGGGCCCGACCCCGAGCACGAGCGCGTCCTTGCCGGCCGGCAGCGGAAAGCCCGCGGCGAACGCCAGCTCGAGCACGGTCAGGATCGAGACCGAGGACAGGTTGCCGTAGCGGCGCAGCGACTCGCGCGAGAAAGCGAGCTCTGCCTCGCCCAGGCCGAAGACGTCGCGGTAGGCCTCCAGGATGCGCCGTCCGCCCGGGTGCAGCAGGTACAGGCCGATGTCCTCGCGCCGCTTCTCGTGCTGGGCGAGGAAGCGCTCGATCACCGCACAGAGGTCGCGCTGGACGATGTCGGGCAGCTCCTTCTGCAGCAAGATCCGCAGCCCGTGCGTGCCCACGTCGAAGCCCATCGCCTCGCGCGAGCCGGGGATCAGGTACGAGCCCGTGGCGCGCACGCGCGGACCGCTGCCGCCGGGGACGAGCAGGGCGGCTGCCGCTCCATCCCCGAACAGGGCCGCCGACACGAGGTTGGTGCGCGACAGGTCGCCCGGACACAGGGTCAGGGCGCACAGCTCGACCGCCACGATCAGGACCACCGCTCCGCTGGCGCTCAACGAACCGCCCAGTCCGAGGGCGAGCGCGCCCGCAGCGCAGCCGGCCTCGGTGATGGGGATGCGGCGCACGTCCGGGCGCAGGCCCAGCGCCTGGGCCAGCGCGACGTCGAGGGCGGGGATCGTGAGGCCCGTGCAGGACACGTCGATCAGGACGTCGATGCGCTCGGGATCCGTGCGCGTCTCCAGCAAGAGCTTCTGCGTGGCCGCGAGCGCGAGGGCGTGCGCCTCGCGCACGTAGCGCTGGTTCCGGGCGGTGAAGTCGCTGGGCGCGAGCACCTCCGGCACGCTGGGCGTGATGTGCCGCGTGGCCACGCCCGAGCGGCTCACCAGCCCGCGGATGAAGGCCGGGTTCTCGCCCGGGAAGAGCTGGCACAGGCCGCGGATCGTGACTTCCTGGTCGACGACGTTGGGTGGGAAAGCCGAAGCGACGCCGGCCAGGTGTGCGCCTGGATTTCGAGCGAGTTGCATGGCGAGCTCGGCATTGTCAGCGATCGGCGTGCCAGCAGGCGAGTCAATTGCGACCTGTGTGACACGTGCGCCCCTGCGTGCCCATGTCCGGCGGCCAGGAGGGATTCGCGGGCGGGGGTTCGGATAGAATCCCAGGCCGACCGATTTCCCCCGGCGGCGAGCGTGGAGATTCGCCACGCGCGCACACCCGTAACGCATCTCTCGACCCCTGCGACCCGATGGATCCGTACCGCCCGCTCGATTTCCTGGAGCTCGACGACCAGTTCTCCGAGGACGAGCGCATGGTGCGCGACACGGTCCGGAGCTGGGTCTCCGAGCGCTGGATGCCGCTGGTGATGCAGCACTGGGAGGCCGGCACCTTTCCGAGCGAGCTCACGCCCGAGCTGGCCGAGCTGGGCGTCTTCGGTCCGACCCTGCCCGAGCAGTACGGCTGCGCCGGCCTGAACTCGGTGGCCTACGGACTGATCTGCCAGGAGCTCGAGCGCGGCGACTCGGGTCTGCGCTCCTTCGTCTCGGTGCAGGGCTCGCTCGTGATGTATCCGATCTACGCCTACGGCAGCGAGGAGCAGAAGAAGAAGTACCTGCCCAAGCTGGCCGCGGGCGAGCTCATCGGCTGCTTCGGCCTGACCGAGCCCGACGCCGGGTCGAACCCGGGCGCCATGAATACGGTCGCGAGGAAGGACGGCACTGGCTATGTCCTGAACGGCCGCAAGATGTGGATCACGAACGGCACGAACTCGGACATCGCCATCGTGTGGGCCAAGCTCGAGGACGTCATCCGCGGCTTCCTCGTGCCCAGTGAGACCAAGGGCTTCCACGCGCCCGAACAGAAGCACAAGTGGAGCCTGCGTGCCTCGATCACGAGCGAGCTCGTGCTGGAGGACGTGCGCGTGGGCGCCGAGGCCCTGCTGCCCGAGGCCAAGGGCCTCTCCGGTCCGCTCGGCTGCCTCACGCAGGCGCGCTACGGCATCGCCTGGGGCGGCGTGGGGGCGGCGATGGCCTGCTTCGACGAAGCCCTGCGCTACGCGAAGGAGCGCATCGTCTTCGACAAGCCGCTGGCGGCCTTCCAGATCCCGCAGAAGAAGCTGGCCGACATCGCCACCGACATCAGCCTGGCGCAGCTCCTCGCGCTACGCGTCGGACGCATGAAGGACCAGGGGCGCATGAAGCACTGGCACGTCTCCATGGCCAAGCGCAACAACGTGGCCATGGCCCTCAATGCCGCGCGGACCCTGCGCGACATGCTCGGCGCCAACGGGATCACGCTCGAGTACCACACCGGGCGCCACATGTGCAATCTGGAGTCGGTCTACACCTACGAGGGCACGCACGACATCCACACGCTGGCCATCGGCCAGGCCTTGACGGACATCCCGGCCTACCGGTAGTTCTCACGGGCCATGGCCAGCTCCCAGAAGAAGCGCCGCTTCGTCGTCAGCGACCTCGGTTTCAGCTTCGCCGTGCACGACACGCAGGCGAAGCAGGAGTACGCCTTCCGTGCCGGCATGGACAAGGCGCACAAGTCCTCCAACGCCCTCAACACGCGCCGCGTCGAGCTCTTCCCCACGCGCGAAGAGGCCCTGCGCCTGGCGCTGGAGCTGAACGAGAAGCACGAGGCCGGAACGCTGGGCTGGTAGGGGCGAGCCGCGCGCTTTCCTCCGCGCGCGAGCGCCCGTCGCTCACTTCACGCGCGCGAGTTTCGTGATGCGGCCGCTCGAGACCCAGTCGGTCACGGACAGGTTGCCCTGCGAATCCCAGTTCGCGCAGTGCGGCGAGATGAACTCGCCGTCCTTCCACTCCGGTGGCAGGACGTCGTTGCGCGCGCGCTGCGCCGCCGCGGGGTTGTCGCCGAGGTGGGCGACGAGGGCGAGGCGGGAATCCAGCAGCGTGACGCGTCCGGCGAGATCGGCGACCGCGAGCTCGCTCCCGAAGGGGTGCATGTGGCACGGCCGGCGCAGCAGGTCGTGCTCGACGTCTTTCACCTCGCGCAGGGGCTTGCCATCCAGGTCGAAGACCTGCACGCGGTTGTTCTCGCGGTCGGCGACCAGCAGCACAGGTTGCGCGCCGCGCGTGTCGACCCAGATGCCGTGCGGGGTGCGCAGCTGCCCGAGCTCCGTGCCCGGGCCGCCGAAGCTCTTCACGTACTTGCGTTCCTTGTCGTAGCGGTGGATCCACGACTTGCCGTAGCCATCCGCCACCAGGAAGCCCCCGTCGGCGAGCGGGGCGACGCTGGTCGGCAGGTACTGCTCGGGCTTCTCGTAGAGGCCCGACTCCTTCGGGTAGTCGAGCGTCCACAGGACCTCTCCTTCGAGCGTGCTTTTCAGGACCTGATGGCGGCCGATGTGCGCGAGCAGCAGGAACTCCTGGTCGCCTTCCCGGACGAGCGCCAGCCCGTGCAGCCCGCCGGCGAGCTCCTTGCCCCACGTCCGTAGCACGTGCCCGTCACGGTCGAACACGACGACCGCGTCCTCCGTGTCCGTGCACAGGTACACGCGGTCCTCGGAGTCGACCACGATGCAGCCGTGGGTATTGCCGAGCTGCTTTCCGCCGCTCAGAGTGCCCCAGCCCCGCACCCATTCGTAGGTCTGTGCGCCGGCCTGGAAACGGATCGGTGCGGGCTGCTGCTGCGTGATCGAGAGTGCCCCGGCGCAGAGCAGCAGGGGAAAGAGGAGACGCGGCGCGATCGACATGGACACCCTCAGCCCTCGCCCTGTTGCTTCAGCTGCACGAAATGCCGCTGCAGGTCGCCGACCACCTGCGTGAAGTGCCGATCCTCGTCGGGCGCGAGGTTCCCCTTGGTCTTTTCGCGCAGCATCATCAGGTCGTCGATGACGCTCTGGGCGTGACCGAGGTTGGGCTCGCGCGTCCTCGTCAGCGGGTTTTCGACCACGCCCAGCGTGATGAGCGCCTGGTAGCCGAGCTTCTGGACGAAGAGCGTGAAGTTGCCACCGGGCAGCGGCAGATCCTCGGCCGTGCGTGGGGAGCGCTGCGCGTGAGTCGAGTGGGCTTGGCTCGGATCCATGCGGGGCTGGCTCATGCTTCGGACTCCAGTGGCACCAGGTCGGACTTGCCGGCGCGCGTGCGCGAGCCCAGGGCCGCGGCCACGAAGCCGCGGAAGATCGGGTGCGGCTGCAAGGGCGAGCTCTTGAACTCGGGGTGGAATTGCACGCCGACGAAGAAGGGGTGGCCCTCGAGTTCCATGATCTCGACCACGTCGAGCCCGGGATGGACGCCGCTGGCCAGGAAGCCGGCGGCGCGGAAGCGCTCGCGGTAGGCGTTGTTGACCTCGTAGCGGTGCCGGTGGCGCTCGGAGACGGTCTCGGAGTCGTACAGGCGCTGGGCCAGGGAGCCGGGGGCGAGGCGGCACTCGTAAGCGCCCAGGCGCATCGTGCCGCCCTTGTCGGCCACGTCGTGCTGCGAGGGCAGCAAATGGATGACGGGGTGCGGGGTCGCGAGCGTGTACTCGAGCGTGTGCGCGTCGGCGAGACCGAGCACATTGCGCGCGAACTCGATCACCGCGCACTGCAGCCCGAGGCAGATGCCGAAGAAGGGCACGCGGTTCTCGCGCGCCCAGCGGATGGCCGCGATCTTGCCCTCGAGCCCGCGCTCGCCGAAGCCACCCGGGATCAGCACGCCGTCCACGCCCGCGAGGCACTCCAGGCCGTGTTCCAGCACATCTTCGGCGCGGATCTTGCGCAGCACGACCTTGGCGTGGTTGGCGATGCCGGCGTGGGCGAGCGATTCGTAGATCGACTTGTAGGCATCGTGCAGCTCGATGTACTTGCCGACGATGGCGATCTCGACCTTGCGCCGGGCGCTCCTCACCTCGGCCACCATGGCTTCCCAGTCCGAGAGATCGGTGCGCGGTTCGAGCGGCAGCGACAGGTGCTGGGCGATGATGCGGTCGAGCCCGGCATCCACCAGCATGACCGGCACCTGGTAGATCGAGAACTCGACGTCGCGCTCCTCGATCACGGCTTCGCGGCGTACGTTGCAGAAGAGCGAGATCTTCTTGCTCATGTCCTCGGTCATGGGCTTCTCGGTGCGGCAAATCAGTACGTCGGGCTGCACGCCGATCTCGCGCAGCTTGCCGACCGACTGCTGGGTGGGCTTGGTCTTGAGCTCGCCCGAGGCCTTGAGGAAGGGCAGCAGCGTCAGGTGCACGAAGAGACAGTCGCCGCGCGGCTTCTCCAGGGCGAACTGCCGGATGGCCTCCAGGAAGGGCAGGCTCTCGATG
>JANOGB010000210.1:0-4939 GCA_031413955.1 Planctomycetota bacterium
CCGGCTCTTTTCTCTGGCTCGTTCCGTTCTCCAAAGCAGAAAGGGAAGAAGCGGAAGAAAGAGAAGAGCCGGGCTGGAGCCCGGCGCTCCCGGATGAACCGAGCTAACGACGGGTCCGCTGCGCGCCGATAACCAAAGGAACACCATGACACTCGGGGGAATCCAGTTCGGCGGCCTGGCCAGCGGCCTCGACACCAACGCGATCATCGCGGCCATCCTGGCCGTCGAGGGCCGCACCATGCGCCAGCTCGAGGGGCGCAAGCAAGACGAGCAGCAACGGCTCACGCTGCTCGGGACCTTCCAGAGTCTGGTCGAGAAGCTGCAGGACAAGGCGCGCGACCTGCAGACGGCCGGCAACTTCTTCGCGCACAAGCTGGCGGTGGGGGAGGAAGGCATCGCGAACTTCACGCTCAGCGGCAGCGCCGAGGCCGGCGCACATACGCTCGAGGTGCTCTCGCTGGCCGCGGCCGACCGCTACGCCTTCGCTGGAGTGGCCGATCCGACCACCGCGCTCGGCGCGGGGACGATCTCCTTCACCTATGGCGCCACCACCACTTCGGCCGGCACCGCCTACAGCGTCGACGTCCTGGCTGGCTCGGACAGCCTGAACGGCATCGCGGCCGCGATCAACGCCGCTGCCGGCGACGACGTCACGGCCTCGGTCATCAACGCGGGCACCACCAGCGCGCCCTCCTGGCAGCTCGTCCTGGCCGGGGACGAGACGGGCGCCGACTTCGCGATCACGGGCCTGACCTCGAGTGTGGCCGGCTTGACGGGGGCCACGCAGGTCTCCATCGCCTCGAACGCGAGCGTCAAGGTCGACGGCCTGGCCGTGCAGCGCTCGAGCAACCTGTTCTCCGACGTCTTGCCGGGTGTCTCTTTCTCGATCTCGCGCAAGACCGACGTCGGCGCATCGCTCTCCTTCACGGTCGAGCTCGACCCGGAGGGCATGCGCACGAAGCTGAAGGAGTTCGTCGACTCGTACAACGAGGTCATCAAGTTCGTCAACGACCAGAACACGTTCTCGCTCGAGGGCGGAACAGGTGGCCCGTTGTTCGGCGAGAACGCGCTCGAGTCCATACGCTCGGTCCTGCGCCGCGCGGTGCTCGAGGCCGACCGTACCCTGGTCGCGGCCGACACGGTCGACGGCTACTCCACGCTCGGGCTGATCGGCATCGATCTGCAGAACGATGGCACACTCGAGATCGACGACGAGAAGCTGGACGCGAAGCTCTCCGGCAACCTGGAGCTCTTCTCCGACTTCTTCCGGCGCGCCGACGACGACAGCACGCTGACGATCGACGAGCGCGGCATCTTCGTCAAGCTCGAGGACATGCTGAAGGGCCTGATCGACGACTCGACCGCGCCCGACGGCGAAACCGCGATCGACGGCCTGTTCGACGCGCGCCGCGACTCGATCGGCCGGCAGATCCGCGACTTCGACGCGCAGATCGAGCGCCAGGAGCGGCGCCTGGAGTCGCTCGAGCAGACGCTGGTAGCCAAGTTCGCGGCGCTCGAGCAGCTCCTCGGCGGCTTGCAGTCCCAGTCCGCATTCCTGCAGCAGAGCTTGCAGCAGAGTCAACGATGAACGCACCCAGCTCCGCCGCCGCCGCCTACCGCTCGGCTCACATCGAGAACGCGCCGCCGCTCAAGCTCGTGCAGTTGCTGTACGAAGGCGCACTGCGCTTCCTCGATCAAGCCGAGGCCGCGCTCGGGGCGGGCGAAGGCGCGCGCTTCCAGGAGCGTTGTCTGCGCGCCATGGCGATCGTGGCCGAGCTGCGCGCGGCGCTCGATCCGACCCAGGCGCCGGAGCTGGCCGCGAACCTGGAGTCGCTGTACCTCTTCGCCGAGGATGCGATCTGCCGCGCGATGCGCACCGATTCGAGCGCGCCCCTGGCTTCGGCGCGCGACGTGCTGAGGACGCTGCTCGACGGCTGGAAGCACCTGGAGACCGGCGCATGAGCCAGGCGGCGCTGGCCGAGCACCTCTCAGCGCTCGAGGCGAGCCTCGAGAACCTGCTCTCGTGTTTCGAGTCCGAGCCCCTGCTCACACCGTCGGCAATGGACTCGAGCTGGGCGCACGTCTTGCGCGCCTTCGAAGACGTGCACGCCGAGCTCGCGACCGGTGGGCGGGCCAAACACCAGGATGCGATCGAGCGCTGCCAGCGTCTCTATGCCGTGGCCGTCGCCTTGCTCGCGCGGCGCCGCGAGGAGCTGGCCGCCGAGCGCGCGCTCTGCTCGGAGGCTCGTTCCCGCCTGCGGCGTACACGGTCGCAGGGTGCCAGAGGCGACTCGTGCGATGTACGGGCCTGAGGGAACCTCCAGCGCCTCATGGTCCCCATCCAGAGTGGCGAGGGTTCCGCGGGAAGTCGCACGATCGCTGCGCCTTCGGCCTCGATCCAGGACCCCGCGCTGATCCAGGCGCTGCTCGAGCGCATGGGCCAGGATCTCGGTGTCATCCTGGGGCGCGAGCTTCCCCTAACCATGCTCGACGTCACGCGCGCGCGCTCGCGCCCGGCCGGGAAGGGGCGAGTCCACATCTCCTTCAAGCTCGGCCTGGCGAAAGAGGGCGAGCCGAAGCGCTTCGGCGCGCTGCTCGTGCCGTTGCCCGAGGCGATCACCATGGCCAGCTTCCTGCTCATGCTTCCCGAGGAAGCGGCGGCCTCGCGCCGCGAGGACTCCACGCTCGACGCGGCCACCAAGGACGCGTTGCTCGAGATCGGCAGCCTGCTCGGAAGCGCCAGCGCCACGGCTCTTGCGACTCTCGGCGCGGCCGGCTGGTCCGTGCACTCGGAAGGCTGCCAGGGCGTGCGTGCCGACGTGCGCCCCGCTTTCCCTTACGAGGAGGGCAGCGAGCTCGTCGTCGCCCGGGTCGGCACCTGCCTCGACCCGTTCCCGCCTTTCGAGAAGATCCTCATGCTGCCTCCGGTGAGCTGACCTTCACCTGGGAGCGCCGGGCTCCAGCCCGGCTCTGCCTCTTCTGCTTCTTCTGGTCCTTCTGCTTCTTCTCTTTCTCCTCCGGAGAACGGAACGAGCAAAGAGAGAAGAGCCGGGCTGGAGCCCGGCGCTCCCAGGTGAATCCTCAGGCCGACTTGCGGCGGCGGATCTGGATCGTGCGCGGTTCGGGGAGCGACTCTTCGGCGGGGGTCTCGGCCGGATCGACCGAGAGCGCCTGGAGGCCCTGGATCAGCTCGCGCGGATCGTCGGAGCGAAGCCCGCTCTCGGGGTCCTCGTTGCAGCGCGACAGGAAGCGGACCGTGCGCGCGAGCAGCTCGCGGGCGCGGGCCAGCTCGTCGTCCTCGGGTTTCCCCTCGGGTTTCCCATTCCTGACGTTCTTCATGTAGTCCTCCGCGTCGCTCCCGCCTGAAGCCTCATCGGTCCGGGCGCCAACGATTCCTGAGCGCCCGCAGGGAGCCCTTTTCCGACTCCAGGAAAGAAGAGTCAGAAAAACCATCCCGGTCTCCTGGATTCTCGGGTTTTCGTCGATGCAGAGCGCGACCTCCCCGGTCCCCACCGGACGTCCCCTCATGCGACTCGCAACCGTCCTCGTTACCGAGGCGGGTCAGGCCACCGGGCCCGACCTGACGCGCTACCTCGTCGTGTGCGCGCTCTCGATCGCCGCCCTGCTGGCGCTCGCCTGGGTCTTCCGGCGCACCGTCGGCGGACGCCTGAAGGCACGCGCGTCCAGGCGCTCGCTGCAGGTTCTCGACGTGCTGCCCCTCTCGGGTAAGCAGAAACTGGTGGTCGTTCGCTGCTATGACCGGAGCTTCCTGCTCGGGGCGGGCGAGAAAGAGGTGCGCGTGCTGGCCGAGCTCGATGCCGCGTCCCTTCAGCCGGGAACGCCAGGCTCCAGCCAGGCTCTGGTTCCTTTCGCGGCCGCCCCGGCGCCGCGGCCGTCGATCCCGTCGCGCTCCTTCGGATCGGCCCTGGAAGGCGAACTCGCCCTCCGGCCTTTGCCGGCCCCTTCATCCGTCCCCAAGGAAGGAGTGTTGGCGTGAGGGCGCTCGGCATCGTTGCCCTGACTGTTCTCGCCCTGTTGCTCTTCGGTGGGGCGCTGGCCGGGCAGGAAACGGGAACGAGTACCGGATCGAGCGCGGAACCGGCAGCGGGGGCCGGGATGCTCGCGGAGCCTGGGCCCCAGGCGAGCGGGGCAGCGGAGAGCCCGCTGAAAATCTCGACCGCGGTCGAGATCGCGCTCCTGCTCACGCTGCTCTCGGTCCTGCCGGCGCTCGTGATCACGGTCACGAGCTTCACGCGCATCGTGATCGTGCTCTCGTTCGTGCGCCGCTCGCTGTCGGTGAACGAGCTGCCGCCCAACCCGGTGATCATCGCGCTGTCGCTCTTCCTGACGACCTTCGTGATGGGGCCGGTGTTCTCGCGCGCCTACGAGAAGGCCTACGTTCCCTATCGCGCCGGCGTCCTCGGCACCGAGCAAGCCGCCGGCACGGCCTGGGGCGAGCTACGCGGCTTCCTGGTGGCGAACACGCGCGTCTCCGAGGTCGAGCTGTTCCTCGAACTCGCCAAGGTCGAGAAGCCGGTCGACGACGGCGGCTCGCTGGTGCAGGAGGCGCTGCCGTTCCGCGTGGTCGTGCCGGCCTTCGTGCTGTCCGAGCTGAAGACCTCGTTCCAGATGGGCTTCCTGCTCTTCCTGCCCTTCCTGGTGATCGACCTGGTCGTGGCCAGCGTCCTGATCTCGATGGGCATGTTCATGCTGCCGCCCGTGATGATCTCGACGCCCTTCAAGATCCTCCTGTTCGTGCTCGTCGACGGCTGGCACCTCGTGTGTCAGTCGCTGGTGACTTCCTTCGTGACCACCTGAATGTCCCGCGCACGCTCTTCTTCACCTGGGAGCGCCGGGCTGCAGCCCCGCTCTGCGCCATCCGTTATTATTGCTATACACACCCCCACAGGCAGGGAATCGGACGAAGATAACAGGCGGG
>JANOGB010000211.1:0-8240 GCA_031413955.1 Planctomycetota bacterium
AGTCCTCCGCCTCCTCCAGATGGATCCCCGCCACTACGGAATCTGATGGGCGCTTGCATAATCATCAGAAACCGACACCACAGGTGCGGAAAGTAGGATCAACACAACCTCCCTCGGCCATTCGAGCGCGAGAGTACTTCACCAAAGGATGCGGGCCGCCACCTCGTGCGAGGTGGCGGCCCGTCGTGGGTCATGCGCTGGTCGGTGCGCGAGGTGCAGAGCCCTGCGTCGAGTACGACGACCCAAATGGAAAGAGGACGACTCGAGAACTCAAAAAGACAGCGACGAACCGGGGATGAAGACGCTGCTGGTATCCATCGTCACGGCCGCCGTTCGAGCCAGGGCTCGACCGGACACCCGGGTCCCTTGACTCAAGGTGATGCTCGAGAGCGCGACGATGTTGCCCCTGAAAGCAACGCCTGCAGCAAGGGTGGCGGAGCTGCCGACTTGCCAGAACACGTTTGCATCTTGAGCGCCGTTGATCACCCGAACCGACGAGTTAATCGCGGCCAAGAGGGTGCTCCCGATCTGGAAGATGAAAACCGCATTGGGGTCACCCTTGGCATCCAGGGTGAGGATTCCGTTCAAGGGCGCCGAGGCGGCGAAACAGTACACGCCAGGGCTCAGGGTGCGCCCACCCAGATCTTGACCGGTCAAGGTCACGGTGCACGCCGCACCCGCGAGAGCGTTGTAGATCGCGGTGAGATCGGTCTGACCCTGGAGCGCGACCGCATCACCCGCGTGAAGCGTTCCCGTCATCGTCCCCGGCGGCAAGCCCGTGACCGCGGTGCCCGGGCTGACACCCAGATCGCCGTTGATCATGGTCAGACCGGTACTGGTCACCGTCGAGGCACCCAGGACCGCAAAGCTCTGTGCCGCACCGAGTGACGGCATCGAGCTGACCGGCGGCGGCGGTACGACGGGCGGCGTGCTGACGTTCGATGGGATTGAAACACTGCTGGTGTCCATCGTCACGGCAGCCGTTCGTGCCAGGGCTCGCCCGGACACCCGGGTCCCCTGACTCAGGGTGATGCTCGAGAGCGCGAGAATGTTGCCCTTGAAGGCAACGCCCGCCGCGAGGGTGGCGGAGCTGCCGACCTGCCAGAAGACGTTTGCAGGTTGAGCCCCGTTGATCACCTTGACCGACGAGTTGATCGCGGCCAGGAGCGTGCTCCCGATCTGGAAGATGAAGACCGCATCTGGATTGCCTTGAGCGTCGAGAGTAAGGACTCCATTCAAGGGCGCCGACGCTGCAAATTTGTAGACGCCGGGCGTGAGCGTGCGCCCGCCCAGATCTTGACCCGTCAAAGTGACGGTGGACACTGCGCCCGCGCAGGCATTGTAGGCCGCGGTGAGATCGCTTTGAGCCTGGAGCGCGACCGCATCACCCGCGTGGAGCGTTCCCGTCATGGTCCCCGGAGGAAAGCCCGTGACCGCGGTACCCGGGCTGACACCCAGATCGCCGGTGATGGTGCTCGCGCCGGCGTCAGTCACCGTCGAGGCACCCAGTACGGCAAAACGCTGCGCCGAGCCGAGCGACGGTTTCTGACCAAGTGCTGGCGACGCCCCGAGCAGGAGAGCGGCAAATCCGAGGCTTGCCGGGATTATCAAAGATTTGAAGTTCATGTGATTTCCTTATTTGCGGAAGAGCCAGTGTTGGACAGACTTCGAGTGAGCTGTCTGCAGCCGACGGTTGATGAAGGTCAGACTCTAGGAATGCTCGGAACAGACGACCATCCGCGAAAATGCTGAATCGACTCCCCATTTTCACCTAGTGGGTGAGCTCCGTCCATTCGCCTCGACAAACAGGCCAGAACGCGATACCCTGCCGGCATGTACTCGCGGGCTAGAGTTCTTTGCTCTTTCGTATTTCCACCTCTGCACGAACGGCAAACACCATTCATCGAGGGATCGTGAGTAAGTGAGTAAACGTGAGTCCTGGCAGAGTTTGGAACACGCGTCGCTGGCACTTCGATCCTGGATCCTCGCGATTCCCCGGCTACGCCTCTCCCGCCACGCTGTCATCCCGTCCACGAGGGCGACGGCCGTGCTCCTCGGTCTCGCCTCGTTCCTCGCAGCGCAAGGCCCTGCTGCTTCCACAGCCACCCGGAGTCGACCCAGCGCCCAGATCGAGGAGAAAGTCGACCTGGCGCGCCTCGTCGACCTCTGCGCCGAGAAGCTCCAGCTCGCTGTTCACTACGAGCCCGGGCAACTGACGGGAACGGTCGGGCTGCGGCAAATAGAAGGCCTTTCGGACCGGGAGCTGTGGGCGCTGACGAACCGGGCCCTGGTGTCGCACGGCCTGACGACGATCCAGATGCCGGGCGAAGAGACGATCACCGTCGTCAAGCTGGACGAAGCCGGCAGCCTGGCGCGTCTCGAGGAAGCGGATCTGTCCAAATCCAGGGCGGGGTACGCCAAGGTCCTGCATGGGCTCAGGTACGCGTCGCCGACGGACGTGCTGCCCACGATCCAGCAGGTGATGTCTGGATCCGGCGTGCTGGCTCTGGCGCTCGGGAAGACCAATTCGATCCTGCTGGCGGACCTGCGCCCCAACCTCGACCAGGTCTTTCAGCTCCTGGAACTCCTGGATGCCGCGCCGGAGACGGTGACGGAGATTCCCTTGCGGTACGTCGAGCCCGACGCCTTGGTGTCGCTGGTCGAAGTGTTGGCCATCACTCGGGACTTGGTCCACGGACTCAAGCTCAGGGGGAAGCTCCTGCCCTCCCGGGCCGGACGGGCCGTTCTCCTGATTGCGCCCGTTGAGGAGCGCGAGCTCTGGTTCGACATGATCGCGCGCATGGACCAGCGCAAGGAGGTCAGGACGCTGAGCTACACGCCCAAGAGCCTTCCGCTCGCAGAGTTCTCCAGGCTCGCGGAGGTGGCTGCTCGTGGCGCGGAGGCGGGCGGGCTGGGCGAGGGCTGGAAGCTCTTGGCGGACGAACTCACGGACGCGCTCGTCCTGACGGCTACCCCGGGCCAGCACCAGAAGGTTGCCGAGCTGCTCGAACGCCTCGACGCTTGGGCACCCATCGACAGCCAGCCCGTACGCGTGTTCTCGATCCGCAACCGGAGCTCCTTGGAACTCGCAGACCTCCTGAACCGCTTGGTCGGCACCGGCTTCTTGAGTCTGGCGGAGCAGAGGCCGAGCGAGCAGTCGAACCTGAATGCCTCGACGCCCGACCCAGAAGCCGAGTCTGTGCCGCAGCCGTCGGCAACTGGGGGGACGCCGTTCCCTGCGACTGCCTCGCGAGTGTTGGTGAGTGCCGACGTGGCCACCAACACCCTGTTCGCCACCGGCGATGCGAGCCTCCTCGACAAGCTCGAGGGGCTCATCAAGACGCTCGACGTGATAGCGTCGCAAGTCATGCTCGAGGTCCTGATCCTCAACTTGAGCGACAGCGACGCCGTTGACTTGGGGGTCGAGATCGGCGGCATCAAGGACCAAGGCACCATCGTGGGCCTCTCCTCCCTCTTCGGCCTGGGTGCGCCCGACCCGGCCGCCGCGATCCCCCTGCTCCCGAGCTTGTCCGGCTTCACGGGCGTGGTGCTCAATCCAGGCGACTTCAGCGTGCTGGTGAACGCCCTGCAGGTCCTCAACAAGGGGCGCGCACTCAACATCCCCAAGGTCCTGGTGAACTCCAACCAAAAGGCGAAGCTCACCTCGGTGCTGCAGACTCCCTTCCTCAGCACCAACGCCACCACCGTCGTCGCCACGACCACCTTCGGTGGCACGCAGGACGCCGGCACCACGATCGAGGTCCGGCCCCAGATCGCCGAGGGCGACCACCTCGTCCTGGAGTACTCCATCGTCCTGAGCACGTTCGTGGGCCCAGCCAGCGACCCTTCGCTGCCCCCGCCGCGCCAGCAGAACAACCTGCAGAGCATCGCCACGATCCCCGACGGTTACACCGTCGCACTCGGCGGGCTGGAGACGACGAGCAAGACGGAAGGGTTCTCGCGCGTGCCCTTCCTTGGACGCCTGCCCCTGATCGGATGGCTGTTCCGCACCGAGTCCACGCTGACCTCGCACTCGCGTTTCTATGTTTTCATCCGCGCGAGCATCCTCCGTGGCGCGGACTTCCAGCACCTGAAGTTCCTGAGCGACGTGGAAGTAAAGCATGACATCGCCCTCGAGTCCGGTTGGCCCCAAGTCGAGCCGGCGCTGATCCGATGAGCAGGCGAAGAGCGCTTGGGAGGCCGGCCCCTCGTTTCGCAGACGTACTCTTCCTCTTCTCTGAGTCCCGATGAAGTACGCTGCCTCCGCCTTCGCACTGCTCCTCTGCCTCTGCGCCTGCACGTCGTCTCCGCAGAGGATCTCCCCGAATCTGGAGGAAGCGAGCCGCGATCCGCAAAAGGCCCATGAGCTGACCCTAGAGGCTCTGGACGTCATCGAAGGCAACCCGGCGAAGGCCGAGGAACTCTTGAACGCTGCCCTGAGGGCCGACCTCTACCACGGCCCCGCGCACAACAACATGGGAGTGCTGTATTTGCGGCAGTCCAGGCTCTACGAGGCCGCCAACGAGTTCGAGTTGGCACGCAAGCTCATGCCCGGGAACCCGGATCCGCGGCTGAATCTCGGCTTGACTCTCGAAAGGGCGGGACTGTACGAGCGAGCGTTCGAGGCCTACAACGCGGCCCTCGAGGCCTCGCCCGCGCACATCCGGACCATCCAGGCCATCGCCAGGCTGACGCTGCGCACTGCCTGGAAGAACGATCGGCTGATGGGAATGCTCGAGGACATCACGCTGCGTGGCGAAACGGACAAGTGGCGCGGTTGGGCTCAGGAACAGATGTCCAGGTTGAAACGCTGACCAGTACGGAGCCAGAGCAAAATCCGTCGGTTGCGCAGGGAACGCCTTGCGGCGCCGCAGCGTCTTCCTGCTCACCCGACGGATTTTGCTCTGGCTCCGTACCGGCGGCTCAGGCGCGCTGCGCGCCGCGCAGCCACGTCAGCCAGGCATCGAAGTCGGCCGGCACCGGGCTCTCGAAGGCGAGCGCGGTCGCGCTGAGCGGATGCGCGAAGCGCAAGCCCGCGGCGTGCAAGAGGTGGCGCCCGAGCGCGGGCGCATCCTTCGGGACTGGCGCGCGCGCGCGGCCCGGGTAGACACGGTCACCCACGAGCGGGTGCTCGATCGAGGCGAGGTGCACGCGGATCTGGTGCGTGCGGCCGGTCTCGGGCCGGCACTCGAGCAGCGCGAACTGCCGGAAGCGTTCGAGCACGCGATAGAAAGTCTCGGCCGAGCGGCCCTCGCCCTCCGGCAGGGCGCGCATGCGATCCGAGCGCTTGCTGGAGCGCCCGATGGACGCGCTGATCCAGTCCGAGTCGAAGCGCGGCTCGCCGTGCACCAGCGCGAGGTAACGCTTCTCGACCGTGCGCTCACGGAAGGCCTCGACCAGGCGCTCGGCGGCCGCGGCGCTCTTGGCGAGCACCAGCAAGCCGCTCGTGTCGGCGTCCAGGCGGTGCACGATCCCCGGGCGGTCCGCACCCTGTGGCGTGGGCAAGCTGCCCCAGCGTGCCAGCGCCAGCTCGGAGACCGTCCCGCCCTGCACGACCGTGGTCGGGTGCGTGAGCTGTCCTGCCGGCTTGTCGATCACCGCCAGGTGCTCGTCCTCGAACAGGACGACCAGCTCGGCCCCCGCGCTGCCGCCCGCACGAACCCGCGAGCGGACCACCTCGAACAGGTCGATCGTCTGACCCGCAGCGAGGAGCTGCGCGGGACGCTCGGCGGGCGCATCGTCGATGCGCACGCCCCCGTCCCGGATCCACTCCTGGATGCGGGCGCGGGAAAACTCACCCGCCAGAAACGCCGTCAGGACGCGGTCCAGCCGTTCTCCGTCGAGCTCGGGGGGGACTCGGAAGGTGCGCGCGGGCATCCGCTCACTATATTGTCCGCCCGCCAAACTCTTCCCTGCCCTCCCCGCGCGCCGCGCTCGGGATGGCCAGCCCTCACCCCTGCCACCGGCGATGTCCGTCCTCCCCCTGCTGCAGACTGGTACGCCCCACAAGAGCGAGCTCGACCTCGTGATGCCGGACCTGTCGCAGGTCCAGTTCCTGGGCATGCCCGGGAACCAGCTGCTGATGCTGGGGCTCGTGGTGTGCGTGCTCGGACTCGTCTTCGGGCTTGTGATCTACCGCAAGCTCGAGCGCATGCCCGTGCACCGGAGCATGCGCGAGATCTCGGAGCTGATCTACGAGACCTGCAAGACGTACCTCGTGACCCAGGGCAAGTTCATCCTGATCCTGGAGCTCTTCATCGGCGCGATCATGGTGGTCTATTTCGGCGTCCTGCGGGACATGCCGGCCATCAAGGTGGCCACCATCCTGGGCTTCAGCCTGGTCGGCATCGCCGGTTCCTACTGCGTCGCCTGGTTCGGGATCCGCGTCAACACCTTCGCCAACTCGCGCACGGCCTTCGCCGCGCTGCGCGGCAAGCCCTTCCCCTGCTACGCGATCCCGCTGCAGGCCGGGATGAGCATCGGCATGCTGCTGATCTCGGTCGAGCTGCTGCTGATGCTGCTGGTGCTGCTGTTCGTCAGCCGCGACTACGCCTACCCGTGCTTCATCGGCTTCGCGATCGGCGAGTCCCTGGGCGCCTCGGCCCTGCGCATCGCGGGCGGCATCTTCACCAAGATCGCCGACATCGGCTCGGACCTGATGAAGATCGTCTTCAACATCAAGGAAGACGACGCGCGCAACCCGGGCGTGATCGCGGACTGCACCGGCGACAACGCAGGTGACTCGGTCGGCCCCACGGCCGACGGCTTCGAGACCTACGGCGTCACCGGCGTGGCGCTGATCTCGTTCATCCTGCTGGCCGTGCCCGACGAGACCACCAAGGTCCAGCTCATCGTGTGGCTGTTCGCGATGCGCATCATGATGGTGATCGCCAGCGGGCTCTCTTACATGGTCAACGAAGCGCTGGCCAAGGCCCGCCACGGCAACGCCGACAAGATGGACTTCGAGGCGCCGCTGACGTCCCTGGTGTGGCTGACCTCGCTCGTCTCGGTCGCGATCACGTACGTGGCTTCCTACCTGCTGATCCCCACGCTCGGCGACGGCACGATGTGGTGGAAGCTCTCGACGATCATCACCTGCGGCACGCTCGCGGGCGCGATCATCCCGGAGGTGATCAAGGTCTTCACCTCGACCAACTCGCGCCACGTGCGCGAGTGCGTCGAGGCCTCGAAGGAGGGCGGAGCCTCGCTCAACGTGCTGGCCGGCCTGACCGCGGGCAACTTCAGCGCCTACTGGATGGGCGTCGTGATCACGGCCCTGATGGGCGTCGCCTACTGGGTCAGCCTGATGGGCCTGGGCGGTCCGATGGCCGACGGGACGCCGCTCATGCTGGCGCCGGCGGTGTTCGCCTTCGGTCTGGTGGCCTTCGGCTTCCTGGGCATGGGCCCGGTGACCATCGCGGTCGACTCCTACGGTCCGGTGACCGACAACGCCCAGTCGGTGTACGAGCTCTCGCTCATCGAGAACGTCCCGAGCGTCAAGGCCGAGGTGAAGAAGGACTTCGGCTTCGAGCTCGACTTCGACAAGGCCAAGCACTTCCTCGAGGAGAACGACGGCGCGGGCAACACCTTCAAGGCCACGGCCAAGCCCGTGCTGATCGGTACCGCCGTGGTCGGCTCGACGACCATGATCTTCTCGATCATCATGGCCCTGACGCACGGGTTGAAGGTCAACATCGACAAGCTGTCGCTGCTGCACCCGCCCTTCCTGCTCGGCATGATCATGGGCGGCGCGGTGATCTACTGGTTCACGGGTGCGTCGACGCAGGCTGTCGCGACCGGCGCCTACCGCGCGGTCGAGTTCATCAAGAAGAACATCAAGCTGGATGGCAGCGACAGAGCCTCGATCGAGGACTCGAAGAAGGTCGTCGCGATCTGCACGCAGTACGCGCAGAAGGGGATGTTCAACATCTTCCTGGTGGTGTTCTTCTCGACCCTCGCCTTCGCCTGTCTCGAGCCCTACTTCTTCATCGGCTATCTCATCTCGATCGCGCTCTTCGGCCTGTTCCAGGCGATCTTCATGGCCAACGCCGGCGGCGCCTGGGACAACGCGAAGAAGATCGTCGAGGTCGAGCTCAAGGAGAAGGGCACGCCGCTGCACGCCGCGGCCGTCATCGGCGACACGGTCGGCGATCCGTTCAATGACACTTCCTCGGTTGCGATGAACCCGATCATCAAGTTCACGACGCTCTTCGGCCTCCTGGCGGTCGAGCTCGCGATCA
>JANOGB010000212.1:0-5791 GCA_031413955.1 Planctomycetota bacterium
GCCCGTCACGAGCCCCGGCTCGAGCCCCGCCACGCGCACCTCGACTCCCGCGCGCCGCAAGACGTCGATGACCACCACCGCCTCGATCTCCTCGAAGCCCGGCGCCAGGGGCACCAGCACGATCCCGGGTTTGCGGTGCTCGGACATGACTCCAGGGTAGCGCGCGCTGTCCGCAGGATGTCCGCGAAACGCCCCTCACCCGCTGTCCGAAGAGTCCGGAACTCGCCAGCGCGGCAGCACGCCCATGGCGAGATGCGCGAGCAGCCCCATCAGCACGACGTTGAAGAGCTGCACGAGATGGACGCCGATGCCCGAGGTCAGCGCGAGCCGCTCGTCCACGCCGAGGATGACGTGAAAACCCGTCACCCAGCCGAGCTCCTGCGTGCCCGCCCCGGCGGCCGCGTTGACCGGCAGCAGATTGAACAGCGCCGACAGGCTGGCCCCGAAGGCGCGCTCCAGGAAGGTGACGCTGGCGGGGATGCCGAACTCGCGCGCCAGCAGGGCATAGAAGCCGAAGACCGTGAACCACATCGGCGCGGTGGCGAGAACGGCCAGGCCGAGCCTCCAGCCTCCGCTGGCGGCGCGCAGGGCGAGCGCGAGGCCCTGGGTGCGCTCGAGCAGGTTCTGCCCGAGCTGCGAGCGCTGGACGCGCAACCAGCGGAGACCGGCCGCGAGCCCGCGCACCAGCAGATCGCCGCGCAGCGAGAGCAGGAGGAAGAGACCCGCCAGCAACACCAGCACGAAGACCGTGCTCTCCATCCACTCGGGCGCCGCGCCCGCGCCGAGCAGGCTGGTACAGGCCACGGCCAGCCCCACGCACAGGGCCGCCGCGTCGAGGAAACGCGACACGAGCAAGGCGGCAAGCGCGATGCCCGCGGGCGTGCCGCACTGCAGCCGCAAGTACACGATCAGCGAGGCCTCGCCGGTCTTCAGCGGCAGGACGTAGGAAGCCATGTTGTGCGCGGCCGCGACCGACAGGGCGTGCCGAAAACCCGGCCGCGCGCTGCGCGGGATCAGGAGCTGGAAGCGCACGGCGCGCAGGCACATGGTCGCGAAGTGCAGGAGCAGGGCCAGACCATAGACACCCGGGGAGAGCCGCGTGAGCGTGCCCAGGACATCGGCCGGGTTCACGCCGCCGAGCACGAACAGAGCGAGGAGCAGGAGCGCCGCGGCGCCGAACGACAGCGCCATGCGTTGCACCAGCGAGAGCCGCGTCACCGCGCACTCCCGGAGGTCGACGGATCCCGCCTCCGCGCGAGCGCCAGGACCTTGCGCGCGAGCCCGGTGAGGGCGAGCGCGGCCAGCTCGTCGGGTTCCGCCCAGCGGGCCGCCGCGGGCAGGCGCCGGCCAGTGACACGACCGGCGCGCACCTCCGCGCGCAGGCGGTGATGGGTGATCGTGTGCCCGAGCTCGCCGAGGGGCTCTTCCGGCGTGTGTGTGAGTCCACGCGGCAGCACAGCCGGCCAGAGGCGCGGCTCGTCCCCCTCGGCCACGAGCTCGCGCGTGGGGAACTCGAACAGACCCGCCATGCGCCCTTCCCCGGGCCGGCGCACGCACAGCAACCTGCCGCGCGAGCGCGCCACCAGGATCTCGAGACGCACGTCGACCGGCACACGGCGCACGCGTGGGCGCGGCAGCTCTTGCACCCGACCCAGCGCGAACGCGCGGCAGCGCTCGCGCAGCGGACACAGACCACACTCCGGCGCGCGCGGCGTGCACAGACGCGCGCCGAGCTCCATCAACGCCTGGTTCCAGTCTCCCGGATCGAGTGCGTGCGGCGCTCCTCTGGCCGGGACTCCGGGAACCAGCTCACGCGCCAGCGCCCAGCAGCGTTCGGAGAGCGCCCTCGATCCCTGACGATCCTCGAGCGCGAAGAGACGCGCGAAGACGCGTTGCACGTTGCCGTCGACCAGCGGCTCGCTGGCCGAGAAGGCGATCGACAGCACCGCGCCCGCCGTGTACGGGCCGACGCCCGGCAAGGCGAGCCACGCCGCGCGCGTACGCGGGAACTCGCCCGCGTAGCGGAGCACGAGCACGCGCGCCGCGTTGCGCAGGGCGCGCGCCCGCGCGTAGTAGCCGAGGCCGCTCCACTGCGCCAGCACCTCGTCTTCCTCGGCCGCCGCCAGCGCAGCGACGTCCGGGAAGCGCGCCAGGAAGCGCAGATAGTGCGGGATCACGGCCGCGACCCGCGTCTGCTGCAGCATGGCCTCGCTGACCCAGATGGCGTACGGATCGCGCGTGCGCCGCCAGGGCAGGTCGCGGCGCTCGTCCTGGAACCAGCGCACGAGAGCCCGTTGCAGGGCCGCCCGCGTGCCCGCCGCGAACGCACCGCGAACTCTGGACGGGGAGCGCTTCAACGTCGGGACGAGCATCGCCGATGCGCGCCGATTCGCCAACTCTCCCGCCTGGAGCGGGCTGACGCCCGCGACCCAAGCGCACCGCGGAGACACGGAGGGCGCGGAGCCTCGCGCAGGAAGAAGAATGGGCCTCCGGATCGTCGACTCTCGGAGAGCTGGAGCCCCGCAGGCCATTTCTCTTCCCATTTTTCTTCCTCTTTCTCCACGCTCCTCCGCGTCCTCCGTGTCTCCGCGGTGCGTTTTCCTGCTCCGAGAATCCGCGCGTGACGCGAAGACTCCAGTGACGGTTTGGAGCCTCGCACGCGCCGACGTACCCTGAGCTCACGCATGGGTCGCAATCCCTGGCTGCGCCGCATGGCCCACGGCGCCACGGCCGGCATCCTGCTCTCCTGTCTGCGCGCGCCGCTCGGGCTCGACTGGACGCAGCTCGTGGTCGTGCAGGGCTCGACCCGCGGGCTGTTCCGCGCGCTCGCGTTGCTCGCCCTCGCCCTCGCGCTCGCGCCGACGCGTCCGGTCATGCGCGGCGGTCCGGGCGCGGGCTGGCTCGCGGCCCTGTGCACGGGCTTCGTCCTGCACGGACTGGCGCTCGACGTGACGCCCGAGAGCCGCGCCGGCTACGTGCTCACCTTGCTGTGCGGAACGCTCGTCTTGCGTGCCCTGGCGGGCTCGCGGGCGAACAGCGAGCAAACCGAGCAGTCCGAGCCGCCCGAGGCCATCGGACACGGCGAGCGGCTCGGCCTGTTCGTGATCGGCCTGGGCTGCGCGCTCGCGCTCGAGACCCTGGCGCACGAGGTGCGGCTCTTCACCCTGGGGACGAGCGCCGACGACACGGTCGTCGGTGGCGTGTTCTTGGCCCTGCTCGCGCTCGGAGCCGTGGCCTTCGGTCCGTTGCTCGCGAAGCTCGCCCACGAGCGCACGCGTTTTGCCGCCTGCCTGGCCGCGAGCGCGGCCGCGACCGTGGCCGGGCTCCTGTTCCTCAGCGTGCTGTCGCTGGACGGACTGCATGGCTACCTGCGCCGCTTCGACCCGATCCTGGACGTGCTGCGCACGCTCGATGGCAAGTTGGGCGGGAGCCTGGGTCTGGCCGCGATCCCCACGCTGGATGGAGCCTCGATCGGCACGCTGTGGACGACGGCCATCCTGGCCGCCGCGGCGCTGATCGCACCGAGCTTCGTGCTCGGAACGGCGCTGGGATCCATGCGCCACGCAGGCCGTATGGTGCCCGCGCTGGTCGGAGCCGCGGCAGGCCTGGTCGTGCTCCCGTTCCTGATCCGCGCGCGGGGCGTGCCGCTCACCTCCGACCAGCTCGGCGGCGCGAGCTTCGCGTGGGAGCTCGCGCTGGTGGGGACGAGCACGGCCGCGGCGGGCCTGGTCGTCGTCGCGGTCACGGGCACGACTGCACGCGCCGCTGGCTGTGCCTGCGCCCTGCTCGTCGCGCTCGTTCCCTGGCTCCGTCCGCGGCTCGTGCTGTGGAGTCTCTCGCCCTGGTCGCCCAAGCCCGTCCGGCCCGAGCTGGTCTGGCCCACGGCCGAGGGTCTGCTGGCGCTCGAGTCCGCGCGTGAAGGCAGGCTCGTGCTGACCCTCGACCGCAAGCGCCTGACACCCGTGGCCGAGGAGGAAGAGGCCGACGAGCGCCGCCTGCGGCTCGCCTGGTCGCTGCTGCCGAAGAAGCAGCAGGCTGGAGCGGTGCGCGCGCTCTTCGTCGGCCAGATCACGCCGCCGCGCGCGCGCGTCCTGGCCTCCCTCGGCACGCTCGAGCTGGACCGGACCGCGCCCTGGCATGGAGCCATGGCTGCGCTCGAAGAACGCCTGTTTCGCGGCGCGGAGCCGCCGCCGGGCCGGGTCGTCACTGCAGCCGAAGCGCGCGCCAAGCTCAAGCGTGGTGACTACCACTGGGTGGTCGCGGCGCCGGCCTTCGGCCCGATCGTGACGTGGAAGAGCGAGGCGCGCGAGATCTGGGGCAGCGCCGAGGCGCCGCGTCTCACCGACCTGGAGCTCCCGGAGGGCACGCTCGGCATCGCCTGGATGGGAGGTGACTCGCTCGTTGCGCGCGGGACGGAGTTCGAACCGCTGATCCTGACCGTGGAGCGCCTCGAATCGTTCTCGGTGGGGCTGGTGCGCGGTCTGGAGCTCGGAGCAGGATCGGCAGCCGGCCCGACCTTCCGCGTTGCCGGCCACACCGGCCCGCGCCCGGCGCAAATCCTCTGCACCATGCCGCAACTGCGCGCGTTCCGGAACGAGCGCGCCTGGACGGCGAGCCTGCGCTGCGATGCGGCGCCCGAGTTGCCGCGCGGCCTCGCGCTGCACTTCGGCGCGCAGCAACTCTCGTCGCCCTACGAGACGCGCGCGCAGCAGATCGAGATCGAGGAAGACGCGCTGCGCGCGTTCTTCGCGGCCGCGCCGGAAAGCGGCGCGCTCGATCCCCTCACGCGCGTGCTGTGGGAGGCCCTGGCCTGGCTGTTCACGGAGAAGCGCATGCCCGAGCAGTCGCTGGTGTACCTCGAGCCGCTGGCCGAGCGCTTCGCGCCCTGGCCCGCCCTCGACCGCGCCGTAGCGCGCGCCTACCTCGAAGTGCTCGAGCCGGCGACGGCTCTGCGCTTCGTGGAGCGCGCCCGCCTCGCTCTGCCCGAGGATTTCGAGCTCTTGCTCGAGTCCGCACGCTGCGCGCAGGAACTGGGTGACGTCCCGGGCGCCGTCGCTGTCCTGGAGCAGGCCTATGACCTGTACCCCGGCCGGCCCGATGTCGAACGCGCGGTGGGGTTGGCGCTCATGCGCTGCGGCGATGCCCGTGGGCGCAAGCTGCTCGAGCGGCGGCTGGCGGAGAACCCCGATGACCAGGAGCTCAGGGAGCTCCTGGCCCGCCCGCAAGCTCCCGAAGCCGGTGGGGAAGGAACGCCGCCATCCCTGGGCCCGGACGATTGATGGGCAAGGAAATCGGCCACGATTCCGAGACGTGCGGGTCACAAATCGGGTCCGCGGTGATTAAATGGCAGCTCTCGGGCTCGTGCCCGCGATAGCCAGCCCCCCCTGGCCGCCCCGTCACCCCCTTTGGCGGCCGATCCATGCCGTTTTCCTCGATCCGCATGCCCATGAGAACGATCCACAGCCTCCTGCGCTGGGCCTTGCTCCTCGGAGCGTTCAGCCTCGTGTCCCACGCCCAGATCAAGAGCTTCACCCTGGAGGAGATGGTCCTGAAGGCCGACCAGGCGGTCTACGGCCAGATCATCGGCTCGCGCGCGTTCCGCGTGGACAGCCCGATCGACGGGGAGGGGTTGTTCTTCACAACGATCACAATCCAGGGCCGCACGCTGGCCAGTGGGCAGGCGACCACGGTCGACGTCACCTTCCGCGGCGGATTCCTGAACGAGACCGAGGGCGTGTTCAACTCCGAGGCCCCGGCCGCAGATGATGTAAAGGTCGGCAAGCGCATCGTG
>JANOGB010000213.1:0-17804 GCA_031413955.1 Planctomycetota bacterium
GGTGAGCGCACCAGGGATCGAACCTGGGACCTACTGGTTAAAAGCCAGTTGCTCTACCGGCTGAGCTATGCGCCCACGCTCTCGTCAGCGACGAGGGCGAGGAAACATACGGGGGAAGCTGGAGCAGGGCAAGGTCCGGAGGCAACCGGAGATGGAGAGTCGTATCGGAGGGCCACGCTCGCGCCCGCAGGCGCGCGCACGCTCACACCTGCTCGATCTCGGTCGTCTTGGCCTTCTGGGTCTCGTCGACCTTCTTCTCGTATTCCTTCAGGAGATCCTGGACCTGGATCTGGACCTTCTTGTGCTCGTCCTCGGTCAGGCCACCGTCCTGGAGCGCGTCGACGTGCTTGTTGAGCTCGCGGCGCGTGTTGCGCATGGCCACGCGCGTCTCCTCGCACATCTCCTTGACCTTGGCTGAGAACTTCAGGCGCTGCTCGCCCGAGAGCGGCGGCAGCGTGATGCGCAGCACCTTGCCGTCGTTCTGCGGCGCGGCCCCGAGATCGCCCTGCGAGACGACCTTCATGAGCTCCTTCAACATCGAGAGGTCGAAGGGCTTGATCAGGATCTGACGCGGCTCGGGGATGGAGATCTGCGCCATCTGCGAGATCGGCGTCTGCGTGCCGTAGTAGTCCACGCGCATGCCCTCGACCAGCGCGGCCGAGGCCCGCCCGGTGCGGATCCTCTTGAGCTGGTCCCTGAGGTGCGTCAGGGCCTTCTCGAAGCGCCCACGTCCATCGTCGAGTACGGTCTTGGTGTTCACAGCTCGCTCCTGATCGTCGTGCCCAGGGGTTCGCCCTTCACGACGCGTTCGATGTTGCCTTCCACGAACAGGTCGAACACGACCACCGGCAGGTGATTCTCCATGCACAAGGTGATCGCGGTTCCATCCATCACGGCCAGACGCTGCTCGAGCACCTGCATGTAGGTGAGCTCGAGGTAGCGCTGAGCCTTCTTGTCCTTCTTCGGGTCCGCGCTGTACACCCCGTCGACCTTGGTGGCCTTGAGCAGGACCTCGCAGCCGAGTTCCGCCGCGCGCAGGGCCGCGGCCGTGTCGGTGGTGAAGAACGGGTTGCCCGTGCCGCCGGCCAGGATCACCACGCGGCCCTTCTCGAGGTGCGCCAGCGCGCGCCGGCGCACGAAGGGTTCCGCCACCTGGCGAATGTCGAGCGCGGAGAGGACGCGCGTGTCGACGCCCTGGTCCTCGATCGCGGTGGACAGCGCCAGAGCGTTGATCACGGTGCCCAGCATGCCCATGTAGTCCGCGCTGGCGCGGTGCGCCCCGCTCGGGCTGAAGGTAGCGCCGCGCAGGATGTTGCCACCGCCGACCACCATGGCCATCTCGACGCCCAGGCGTGCGACGCGCGCCACCTGACGCGCGATGCCCTGGACCGCGGTCGGGTCGATGCCGTGCCCCAGCTCGGGATCTCCCAAGGCCTCCCCCGAGAGTTTCAGGAGCACGCGCTGGTAGCTCATCTCGGCCTCAGGTTGCAACGGGCCGCATGGGGATGCAAGCCCGCGCAGTTCGACATCAGGCTCCCAGGTGCACGCGCAGGAACGACGCGATCTTCGTGCCGGGCCCCAGGGCCTTCTCGAGCGCCTTCTGCACGCTCTGCTTTTCGTCGTGGATCCAGGGTTGCTCGGCCAGCACCTGCTGGGCGAAGAACGAATTGAGCCGGCCGACGACCATCTTCTCGCGCAGGTTCTCGGGCTTCGAACGCATGTCTTCGGCCGCCAGGATCACGACGCGTTCGCGCTCGATCTCGCTCTCCGGGACGTCGGAACGGTTGGCGTACAGCGGTCGGAAGACGACGATGTGCTGGCACAGGCCCTTGAGCGCCTCGGCGGCCTGCGCGGGCTTCGCCTGCGTCGTGACCGACGCGATCGCACCCTGCTTGCCGTCGTGGTGCACGTAGGTGCCCACCTGGCCCTCGGGGTTCTCGAGGCGCACGCAATGGGTGACGCGCGTGTTCTCGCCGAAGCTGCCGGCCGCCTCCTGCAGCGCCTCGCGCACCGCCGGACCCTGGCCCTCCAGGCGCTGGGCGAGCAGCGGACGCGCTCCGTCCTCGATGCCGGTCGGGTCCTGGGCGGCGACGTGCCGCTCGAGGCGGGCCACGAAGGCGCGGAACTTGTCGGACTTCGCCAGGAAGTCGGTCTCGCACGCCACGCCAACCAGGTGCGCGCGCCGGCCGTCCTGGGTCGTGCTGGCAAACATGTGCCCCTCGGCCGTCGAGCGCTCGGCCTTCTTCGTGGCCGCCTTGAGGCCCTGCTTGCGCAGGTGGTCCTCGGCGCCGCGCACGTCGCCGTTTGTCGCGACGAGGGCCTTCTTGCACTCCATCATGCTCGCGCTGGTGAGGTCGCGCAGCTCGCGCACCATCTGGGGTGTGATGTCCATGGCAGTTCTGAGGGACTTTGCGGTGCGTGGTGACTCGGCGGTGACGGCTCACGCGCCCGGGTGGATGCGAGCCGGGGACGAGGGTCCCCGGCAGTCCGCACGGGTGCCCGGCGAGCCTGCTATTCCTTGGGCACTTCGGCGGGCACTTCGGCCGTGGCCACGCGTGGCCCCGTCCGGCGGTCGGAATCGCCGTCGTCGAGCCCGCTCTCCTCGCCCATGTTGGGGAGCTCGCGCATGGCACGGATGGGTCGCGGCAGGGTGCGCTGGCGCGTGGGACGCGGCTCGTCGGAGACGGGCTGGTCCTCGGTGCGCTCGGCGGCGCCGGTCGCGGCCAGGCGCTCGCGGTGCGTGGCCGCGCCCTCCTCGACCGACTTCACCATCATCTCGACCAGCAGACGCACGGAGCGCAGCGCGTCGTCGTTGCCGGGGATGATGATGTCGATGCCGTCGGGATCGCAGTCGGTATCGAGGATGCCGATCACGACCAGGCCCATCTTCTTGGCCTCTTTCACCGCGTTGTCCTCGCGGCTCGGATCGATGATCACGATCGCGCCGGGGATCGAGGTCATCTCACGGATGCCGGCCAGGTTGCGCGTGATCTTGCGGCGTTCCCGGCGCAACGAGGCGATGACCTTCTTGGAGTACTGGCTCACCGAGCCGTTCTCCTCCATGGTCTCGAGCTCCTCGAGCCGGCGCAGCCGGCTGCGGATGACGCTGAAGTTGGTCAGGGTGCCGCCGATCCAGCGCTCGGTGACGACCGGCATGCCGGTGCGTTCACCGGCCTCGGCGATCACGCCCTTGATCTGGCGCTTGGTACCGACCCACAGGATCTGGCTGCCCTCGGCAACCGTGTGATACAGGAAGTTCTGCGCGCGGATGAGGCCCTTGAGCGTCTCGCGCAGCTCGATCACGTGGATCAAGCTGCGGCGCCCGTGGATGTAGGGGGCCATCTTCGGATTCCACCGCGACACGCGGCATCCGAAGTGAACTCCGGCGTCGATGAGTTGTTGAACGGTTAGGGTTTCCATCAATGACAGGGGAAAAGTCGACTCGTTCCGCCCGGTTCAGCAGACGAAACACCCCTCACGTCGCACGACGACGGGCGGAGCGCTTCCCCGGGTGGATCGAGACCCACCGGCCGCGCTGGAGACGCGCTCCTTTGCGCCGGGCAAATGGGCCTAAGAAAGCCGGCAGAGTGTAGCGACATCCGATGGGGCTACACAACCTTCCGCTTGCGGCGGAAGCGTCCGGTGCATCCCCGCGCCCAAAAAGCAATCGGGTATGATGGGAAGGATCCACGCCGCTTTCGAACTCTCTCCGGAGGCCTTTCCGGAGGTGGCTGGCAAGGCCGGCAGCCCCTCACCGCCCCGCCGTGCGCAGCCTGAGCTCCGGACGAGCATGACCCAAGAGACCGCGCGCATCCTGGTCGCCGACCACCGCGGGGACGAGCTCCAGGCCCGCACGGCCTTCCTGGCGGCACGGCCCTTCGAGCTCGCCCATTCGCGTTCCCTGCGCGACACCGTGCGCCAGATCGGCGCCTTCCGGCCGGGGGTGATCCTGCTCGACCCCCTGACCCAGAGCGGCCTGGAGGAGCTGGAAGCCCTGGACCACGCGCGCGGGGCCGTGCCGGTCCTGATCCTGTGCGAGCGCGACGACCGCGCTGCACCCGTGCGAGTAGGGCAGACGCTCACGTCCGGCGCCTTCGACATCGTCTTCCGCGACGCCCCCGAAGAGGAGCTGCAGCTACGCCTGGAGCGCCTGCTCGAGCAGGCCCGGCTGCTGCGCGAGATGAGCGAGCTGCGCCACCGCGCCCTGCACGACGACCGCACCGACCTGTGGCGCCCGAAGGCCTTCGAAGCGCGCCTGGTCGAGCACTTCTCGGCCGCGCAGCGCCACAAGCTCGAGCTCGCCCTGGTGCTGATCGACCTCGACAAGTTCGGCGCCATCAACAAACGCCACGATCACACCGTCGGTGACCTCCTGATCACGCGCGTGGGCGAGGTCATCCGCCGCAACCTGCGCACGGAAGACGTGGCCGGCCGGCTGGGGGGCGACGAATTCGGGGTGCTCCTGCCCTACACCGGCAAGATCAACGCCGCGCACGTGGTCAGCCGGCTGCGCACCGAGATCGCCAAGCTCAGCGGACGGATCCATGGCGCGCGCGAGGACGTGCCGGTGAGCGCGAGCATCGGCTTCGAGACCTTCGACGGCAACGACATCGATTCCCTCGAGACTCTGCGCCGCCACGCCGAGGTCGCCCTGCGCCAGGCGAAACGCCACGGCGGCAACCAGGGCATCTACTACCGCAACAGGCCGACGGACGCGACCGAAGCGCCCGTCGAGCCGCCAGCGGAACCGGTCGACTAGCGGATCAGGACCAGGTCGAGCCAGTTGGCGCGGTCGCCCGCGAAATCGCCGGCCGGGTCGACGTCGAGCACGAGCTCCTTCTTCCCGGAGAGATTCAGGGTCGGGAAGGCGAGCGCCGGATCGCCGCCGCGCACGAGCGAGCTCTCCCACAGCACACTCTCGTCCGCGCGCACGCGGAACACGACGCTGCCGCGCGCCGCGCTCGGGTTGACGAGCGTGCTGTCGTCGATCGCCACGCGCCCGCGCAGAGCGCGATAGCCACCGTCGAGCGCGAAGGTGAGCTGGCTCGGCGCGTGCATGCCGATCCCGCGCCGGTGCACGGCTCCGCCCGCGCGCAGCTCGCCGCCGAGCACGCTCCGATCCATGCGGTGGGGCCAGCTCATCCCCAGCTCGTCACCGAAGGGCGCGCCCCGTCCGACCTCGGCGCCCGGAACGAGCTCGGAAACGAAGGTGAGGCGACCGTCGTCGACGACCAGCTCGGCGATGGCGAAGAGCGGCAGCGCGACCTCGGTCTTGCCGCCCAGCAGCAGGCGACAGCGCTCGCGCTCGAGGGCCACGAGACCGCCGCGCACGCGCCCACCCTGCGGGCCAGTGAAGCTGAGCACGACGGGCACCCGGCCGTCCGCCGCGCGCTCTTCGTCGCCTTCCAGCGACTCGATGAACAGCGCCCCGATCTCCCCCCAGGGAATCGTGCGCAGGCCGAGGACGCTGTCGAAGCGCACGCCCTCGGTCTCGAACCCCTCGAGCGTCCCGTCGATCGCGTCCAGCTCCCCCGCGCGCCGGTACAGCCGGTCGCCCTCCTCGGCCGGAGCGATGGCCAGGCGCTGATCGGCCGGGATCTGCTCGGGAAACTCCAGGCTGCGAAGGCTGGCGAGGTCGAAGGGGACGATCACGCCGCCCACGAGCTCGAGCTGCAGGACCTCGCCCGCCCCGCCGCGCACGCGTCCGCCCAGCACGTCGCCGTTGACCAGCGTGACGTGCGCGCGCACGCCCTGCACGGACCCGCTCGCCTTCCCGACCACCGGGTAGTCCAGGGGCCGAACGATCCAGGCCCCCTTCGTGCGCGGATCCTCGAGCGGCAACGCGCTGATGGCGAGCTCGCTCTGCTTGCCCTCGAGATCTTCGATCACGAGGCGCGGAGCGGCGCTCTCTTGCAAGGTTCCACAGAGCACCGCGGCGAGGAGCATGGCGGCGCATGATCGGGTCGGGGGACGCCTGGCGACAAGGCGCTGCCAGCTTGACAGAGCCGCGATTCCATCGGGAATGCGCCTGCCAAAAGGACAGCTGAGCTGGCTCGCTCCGCTGGTGCTGAGGGTGGCCAGGAGGTTTTTCCAACTCGGCACCTTTCTTGCGTGCGCGGCGCACCTCGCCCCTGCGGGCGCGTCTCCCCTCGAGCCCTATCCACGCGGAAAGCGACCACCCATGGCCAAGCAGATGGTTTTCCAGTCCGACGCCCGCGACGCCATCAAGAGCGGCGTCCAGAAGCTCGCCAAAGCGGTCGTGAGCACCCTCGGCCCGCGCGGTCGCAACGCGGTGCTGGACAAGGGCTGGGGCGCACCGACCGTGACCAAGGATGGCGTGACGGTGGCCGAGGAGATCGAGCTCTCCGATCCCTACGAGCGCATGGGCGCGGCGCTGGTGAAGGAAGTCGCCAGCAAGACCAGCGACAAGGCCGGCGACGGGACCACCACCGCGACGCTCCTGACCGAGGCGATCTTCACCCAGGGACTGCGCGCGATCACCGCCGGACACGCGCCCAATCTGCTGAACGCCGGCCTGCGCGAGGGTTGCGCGGCGATCGTGAAGGAGCTCGAGCGCGTGGCCAAGCCGATCCAGGGCTCGACCGAGATCCGCCAGGTCGCGACCATCTCCGCCAACAACAACCCGGGCGTCGGCAAGCTGATCGGCGACGCCATGGAGAAGGTCGGCAAGGACGGCGTGATCACGGTCGAGGAGGGCAAGTCCCTCGAGACCGAGATCGACCTGGTCGAGGGCATGCAGTTCGACCGCGGCTTCCTGTCGGCGCACTTCGTCACCAATCCGGACGAGATGGAGTGCGAGCTCGACAAGCCCTACATCCTCGTGCACGAGGGCAAGATCGCGAACATCCAGAAGCTCCTGCCGCTGCTCGAGCTCATCAAGGGCACGAAGCGCGCGCTCCTGATCATCGCCGAGGACGTCGAGTCCGAGGCCCTGGCGACCCTGGTCGTCAACCGCATCCGCGGCGTGGTCCAGACCTGTGCCGTGAAGGCCCCGGGTTACGGCGACCGGCGCAAGGCCATGCTGGCGGACATCGCCGCCCTGACCGGCGCGACCGCGATCATGAACGACCTCGGGCAAGAGCTCGACAAGGTCAAGCTCTCCGACCTCGGTACGGCCAAGCGCGTGGTGATCGACAACGACACCACCACGATCTTCGACGGCGCCGGCAAGAAGGCCGACGTCGACGCGCGCGTGGCCCAGATCCGGGCCGAGATCGAGACCACGACCTCGGACTACGACAAGGAGAAGCTCCAGGAGCGCCTGGCCAAGCTCACCGGCGGCATCGCCCAGATCAACGTGGGTGGCGCGACCGAGACCGAGGTCAAGGAGAAGAAGGCCCTGATCGAGGACGCGCTGCACGCCACGCGCGCCGCGATCGAAGAGGGCATCCTGCCCGGCGGCGGTTTCGCGCTCCTGCGCGCGCGCGAGGTGCTGAAGAAGCTCGGCCGCGGCAAGGACGAGCACTTCGAGGCCGGCCTCGACATCCTCTACGAGGCGCTGTCCAAGCCCGCCAAGGCGATCGCCGACAACGCCGGCTTCGACGGCGACGTGATCTCGCACCGCGCGCTGCAGAACGCCAGCCCCAACTGGGGCTTCGACAGCCTGGTCGGCGAGCATGTCGACATGCTCAAGGCTGGCATCGTCGATCCGGCCAAGGTCACCAAGGCCGCGCTGCAGAACGCCGTGAGCGTGGCCCAGCTCCTGCTCACCACCGATGCCCTGATCGCCACCAAGCCCGAGACCAAGAAGAAGGGCGGCGGCGGGCCGGAAGGCGGCATGGAAGGCATGGACGAGATGGGCGGCATGGGCGGCGGCGGCATGGACTTCTAGGCGCGACCTCACCCGAACAGACGAACGCACACACACCCCAAGGAAGAACACATGGCCAAGCAGATCATGTTCGACGATGAGGCCCGCCAGAAGATTCGCGTGGGCATCAACAAGCTCGCGAAGACGGTGCGGGTCACCCTCGGCCCCGGCGGCCGCAACGTCATCCTGCAGAAGTCCTTCGGCACGCCACACGTGACCAAGGACGGCGTCTCGGTCGCCAAGGAGATCGATCTCGCCGACCCCTTCGAGAACATGGGCGCGAAGCTCGTGAACGAGGTGGCCAAGAAGACCGGCGACGTCGCGGGTGACGGCACCACCACCGCGACCGTGCTGGCAGCCTCGATCTACGAGGAAGGCCTGAAGTACCTGGCCGCGGGCGTCAATCCGGTCGCGCTGCGCAACGGCATCGACGAGGCCGTCAAGCTGGCGGTCGCGAACATCCAGCTGCAAGCCCGCAAGGTGAAGAGCAAGGAAGAGCGCGCCAGCGTGGCCACGATCGCGGCCAACAACGACAAGGAGATCGGCAAGCTCATCGCCGAGGCCTTCGAGAAGGTCGGTGACGAAGGCTCGATCACGGTCGAGGAAGGCACCGGCCGCACGACCAAGCTCGAGGTGGTCGAGGGCATGGAATTCGACAAGGGCTACATCTCGCCCTACTTCGCCACGAATGCCGCCAAGCTCACGGCCGAGCTCGAGGACGTCTCGATCCTCATCCACGAGAAGAAGATCACCAGCGCGCGCGACCTCATCCCGCTGCTCGAGCAAGTGGCCCAGACGGGCCGGCCGCTCCTGATCATCGCGGAGGAGATCGAGGGCGAGGCCCTGGCCACGCTCGTGATCAACAAGCTGCGCGGCATCCTCAACGTGTGCGCGGTCAAGGCCCCGGGCTTCGGCGACCGCCGCAAGGCCTACCTGGGCGACATCGCCGTGCTCACGGGTGGCATCGCCATCACCGAAGAGCTCGGCCTGACGCTGGAGAAAGTCACGCTGAGCCAGCTCGGTCAAGCCAAGCGCGTTGTGGTCGACAAGGACTCGACCACGCTCATCTCCGGCGCCGGCGCCAAGAAGAACGTCGAAGAACGCGTCAAGCAGATCCGCGCCCAGATCGAGCGCACGACCTCCGACTACGACCGCGAGAAGCTGGAGGAGCGCCTGGCCAAGCTCACCGGCGGCGTGGCCGTGATCCAGGTCGGCGGCGACACCGAGGCCGTCATGAAGTCCAACAAGGACCTGGTCGAGGACGCGCACCAGGCCACCAAGGCCGCCATCGAAGAGGGCATCGTGGCGGGGGGCGGCGTGGCGCTGCTCTCGGCCATCCCCGCCATCGCCGAAGCCAAGGGCAAGGGCGACGAGCGCTTCGGGCGCAGGATCGTCGAGCGCGCCCTGGCCGAGCCGCTGCGCTGGATCGCCGAGAACGCCGGCGAGAACGGCTCGGTGGTGGTCGAGACGGTGCGCGAGAAGGGCAAGACCTTCGGCTTCAATGCGCTCACGCGCGAGTACGAGGACATGTTCAAGGCCGGCATCGTCGACCCCGCCAAGGTCGTGCGCTCCGCGCTCCAGAACGCGGCCTCCATCGCGGGTCTCCTGTTGACCACCGACACGATGGTCACCGAGCTCAAGGACGGCAAGAAGAAGGTCGCGGGCAGCATCGCCTGAGCGACTCCATGACGCGTCGTCGACACACCTCGCCGACGAGTGGAGTTCACGCGCGGGGTGGGGCCGAAGGCGGTCTCACCCCGCCGTCATGTGAGCGCCGAGGAAGACGTCCAGGGAATCGATGAGCGAGAAGCGCGACTACTACGAGGTGCTGGGCGTCGAGCGCACGGCCTCGGAGAAGGACATCAAGGCCGCGTATCGCAAGAAGGCGCTCGAGTTCCACCCCGACCGGAACAAGGACGACCCGCAGGCCGAGGCCAAGTTCAAGGAAGCGGCCGAGGCCTACGACGTGCTCGGCACGGAGGAGAAGCGCAGGCGCTACGACCAGTTCGGGCACGCGGGCCTGGGGCAGGACAGCTTCTCGGGCACGCGCTTCACCAACATCGAGGACATCTTCGAGGCCTTCGGCGACGTCTTCGGCGGCGGCCTGTTCGGCGAGTTCTTCGGAAGCCAGAGGCGCACGCACGGTGGCAAGCGCCCGGGACGCGACCTGCGCATCGTGCTCGAGCTCGCGCTGGAGGAGATCGACCAGGGCGTCGCCAAGGAGATCACGCTCAAGCGCGCCGAGCACTGCGGCACGTGCCACGGGAGCGGGGCAAAACCCGGCACCTCCCCGATCCAGTGCGCGACCTGCGGCGGGCGCGGCCAGGTGCACCGCAACCAGGGCTTCTTCACCATGGCGACGCCCTGCCCGCGCTGCCGTGGCGCCGGCAAGGTCATCGAATCGCCTTGCGCCGAGTGCCGCGGCCCCGGGGTCCTGCAGAAGAAGGCCGACCTCTCGATCCAGGTCCCCGCCGGCGTCGAGGAGGGCATGACCATCCGCGCCGCCGACCAGGGCGACGTCGGCGAACCCGGCGCGCCGCGCGGCGACCTGCACGTGGTGATCAAGGAGAAGGAGCACCGCGTCTTCCAGCGCAGCGGGACCGACCTGATGACCGAAGTGCCCTGCTCCTTCACGCAGCTCGCGCTGGGCGACACGGTCGAGATCCCGACCCTGCGCGGGCGCGCCGAGATGACCATCCCCGAGGGCACGCAGAGCGGCAAGGTCTTCCGCCTGCGCGGCCAGGGCCTGCCGCAGATCGAGGGCCGCGGGCGCGGCGACCAGCTCGTGCGCGTCTTCGTGCAGACTCCCAAGCACCTGTCCGAACGCCAGAAGGAGTGCCTGCGCGAGTTCGAGCGCCTCGACCAGGAACGCACCGGCAAGAAGACCTTCATCGAGAAGCTGGCCGACTACTTCAACTAGCTGTCTTCAACTAGCCTTGCACGAGCCATGAAGAACGACGACGAACCGAGCGGGCAGCACGCCGGCGAAGGCCAGGCCAGCGTGGACTCTCCCGCGCAGGTGAGCGAGCTCGAGGCGCGCTGCGCGGACATGGAAGCGCGCTGGCTGCGCGCCCAGGCCGACTACCAGAACCTGCGCCGACGCGCGCAGCAGGAGCTCGATTCGGCGCTCTTCCGCACGCTCCAGCCCCTGCTCGACGAGCTGCTGCTCGTGATGGACTACCTCGACATGGCCCTGGCTGCGCGGACGACCAGCGCGGAGACGAGTTCGCTGGCCGCGGGCGTGGAACTGACGCGCTCCAAGCTCGCCCAGGCGCTGGAGCTGGTCGACGTGCGCATGGTCCCGACCAGCGGCAGCTTCGACCCACGCTGCACGAGGCCGGCGAGAGCCGCGCGGCCGCCGACAAGCCCCCCGGCACCATCCTCGCGACCTCGCGCCCGGGCTACACCTGGCAGGGTCGCATCCTGCGTCCCGCACGCGTGGTCGTCGCAACCGCGCCGGCCGGCGCGACCGCGACGCGCCCGCAGGAGTCCGAGTAGCACATGCCCACCTACGAGTACCTCTGCGGAGCCTGCGGCCACGAGCTCGAGCTGTTCCAGAACATCTCTGAGGCGCCGAAGAAAAAGTGCCCCGCCTGCAAGAAGCAGAAGCTCAAGCGCAAGATCGGGGGCGGTGCCGGCTTCCTGTTCAAGGGCTCGGGCTTCTACCTGACCGACTACCGCTCGGATTCGTACAAGAAAGCGGCCGAGGCGGATTCGAAGTCGAGCTCCCCGAGCACGAGTCCCGCCGATTCCGCCAGCACCACCAAGACCGACAAGGCCGACAAGGCCGACTCGAAGCCCAAGACGGACTCGAAACCCTCGCCGTCCGCCCCCAAACCGGCCGAGCCCAACGCCGAGAAGAAGCGCAAGAAGTGAGCCCGGCCTACCAGGCGCTGCTGCTCGATCTCGACGGGACCCTGATCACCGACGAAGGCCGGATCCGGCCGCGTACGCTGGCCGCGCTGCAGGCCGCGCACGCGCGCGGCGTGCGCGTGATGATCGCGACGGGACGCTCGGAGCTGGGCGTGGCGCCGGTGCTCACCGAGCTCGCGATGGACACGCCGGCCGTGGTCTTCAACGGCGCCGGACTCTTCTGCCCGGTCGAGAAGCGCCTGCTCGAGGAACGCCTGCTCTCCGCGCGCGTCGTCGCCCGCTGTTTCGAGTACGCCGAGCGCTCGCGGCTGATGCCCGTGATCCAGGTAGCCGGGGCCAAGTACGCGCCGCACCCGCGCGGCGACCAGGAGGAGCGCGCCCTGCGCGGCCTCGAGGGCATGCGCTACGTGCCCTTCGAGGAGCTGCCGCGCGAGTACGTGATCCGCGTGACCTTCTTCTCCGACCGGCACGCCGATTCGGACACGCTGGCGGCGGAGGTCGAGGGCTCGATCGCGCAACCGCTGCACGTGACGCACTTTCCCCTCAACGCCCTGGCCACGCACCGCGACAGCGCCCTGTTCGTGGTCGACGTCCAGCCGCCCTGTCGGGGCAAGGGCGAGGCCCTGCGCGTGCTCGCCGAGCGCTACGGCATCGCCGCCGAGCGCGTCGTGGCCGTGGGCGATGCCGACAACGACCTGCCCATGCTGGAGCGGGCCGGGCTCGGCATCGCGATGCACAACGCCATGCCGCGCGTGCTCGCCCGCACGCGGCGCGTGATCGGGAACAACAACTCCGACACGATCGCGGAGCTGGTCGAAGAGCTCTTCTGATTCTGCTCCCCCCGGGGAGTCTTCGCCTGGCAGGTCGCGCCAGGCCGTGGGTCCCGCCCGGAACGCCACCGAAAGGACCGTGTGTACGCGCGCCGCGTGCATAGAATGCGCGTGGCCCCCGAATCCACCCCAACATGCTCACGGCCCTCGTTCTCGCCCTCGCCCAGCAGGCTCTACCCACCGAATCCGCGCCCGTCGCGAGCCTGGTGCGCGTGCCCGCCGGCGCGCTGACGCTCGCCAGCGTGGAAGCACTCGGGCTCGACGTGGCCGCGGTCCGGCGCACGGGCGAGATCGACCTCGTGGCCGACGCGCCCGACAGGCGCGCGCTGGCGGAGGCGGGCATCCCCTTCACGGTCGTGCACGAGGACCTGGCCGGCTTCTACGCCTCGCGCCTCTTGCCGCGCGAGGCCATACGCGGCACGCCGCCGCTCGGTGCGTGGCTGACGCCGGCCTTCGGTGCGGGCTCGATGGGCGGGTACTACCCCTTCAGCGAGGTGGAGTCGGTGCTCGACCAGATCCACGCTGCCTATCCGACCTTGACCACGGCCAAGTTCTCGATCGGCACCACCATCCAGGGCCGCACGGTCTGGGCCATGAAGATCTCGGACAACCCGGGCACGGACGAGAGCGAGCCCGAGGCGCGCTTCGACGCCATGCACCACGCACGCGAGCCGGAGAGCATGCAGGCGACGATCTGGTTGATGCTGGCGCTGCTCGAGCTCTACGGCACGGATCCGCTCTCGGCCTACCTCGTGAACAACCGCGAAATCTGGTTCCTGCCGTGCGTCAATCCGGACGGGTACGTCTACAACCAGAGCACCAACCCGAGCGGCGGCGGCCTGTGGCGCAAGAACCGGCGCGCGAACGCGGGCGGCTCCTTCGGCGTCGACCTCAACCGCAACTACGCATTCCAGTGGGGTTTCGACGATTCCGGCAGCTCGCCGACGGCGAGCTCCGAGACCTACCGTGGCACCGCGGCGGCGAGCGAGCCCGAAGTCGCCGCCATGCAAGCCTTCATCGCGAGCCGCAGCTTCAGCACGGCGGTCTCGGGCCACACCTACTCGGATCTCTGGCTGTGGTCCTGGGGCTATGTCGCCGCCGGGCCCGCGAACGACGCGCAGTACACCGAGATCGGCGATCTGTGCACGCTCGAGACCGACTGGATCCGCGGTCCGGCCGGGTCCACGCTCTATCTCGCCAACGGCGTGACCATCGACTACGACCACGACGCCAAGGGCACGATCGCCTTCACGTCCGAGCTCGGCAATGACAGCGACGGCTTCTGGCCGCCGACCGCGCGCATCGTCCCGCTGGCGCAGCTCATCGAGCCGGGTCTTCTGCGCACGGCCTGGGCCGCGGGCGCCTACGTGCACGACACGGCGCGCACGACCAGCGAGCTGGGCGACGGCGACGGCAGCTTCGAGCCCGGCGAGTCGTTCCGGCTGGTGTTAACGGCCCGGAACAGCGGACGTGTGACGTCTGGCAACGTCGAAGTCGAGCTCACCACCTCGACACCCGGGATCACGGTCACGACCGGCCTCGTTGCGCTTGGCACGCTGGCATCCTTCACGAGCGTGTCGCACGCCGGCACGCCGCTGCAGCTCGCGATCGGCGCCGGCGTCCTGAACGGCACGCGCGTCGACTACGTGGCCACGCTGCGCTACGAGGGCTTCGACCAGGAGTTCCCGGGCTCGTTCCACGTCGGCGAGCCGCGCCTGATCCTGACCGACGACCTCGAGGCGATCCTGAGCTGGACCGTGGGCGCGCCCGGCGACGCGGCCACGACTGGCGTCTGGGCCTACGGCAACCCGGTCGGCACGAGCAACGCCGGCTCACCCTCGAACCCGGAGGACGACGCCACGCCGGGCAGCGGAGTGCGCTGCTTCGCGACCGGCAACGGCTCGACCACCCTGGGCGGCGACGACGTCGACGGCGGGCCGACGACGCTCGTCTCGCCGCGCTTCGACCTCTCCGGCGTCTCGGGCGCGAGTGTGAGCTACAAGCGCTGGTTCGCCAACTCCTCGAACCTGAACGACCAGCTCACGGTGTCCATCTCCGACGACGACGGCGCCTCGTGGACGACGGTCGAGACCATCAGCGGCGGCGCCGCCAACGCGTGGATCGAGCACAGTTTCGAGGCCTCCGATTTGATCACGCTCGGCGAGCGCATGCGCCTGCGCTTCCAGACCGGCGACCAGCCCAACGACTCGGTCACCGAGGCGGGCGTGGACGAGCTCGCGATCGTCAGCTACACCCCGGGTCCGGAGCTCAACTTCTACGGCCGGCCGCGCATCGGCACGAGCTTCGTATTGCACGTGGCCGCGGATCCGGGCACGCGCTGGTCGGTGCTGACGAGCGCGCGCAGCGAGACGCTCGTGGGTCCGGGCCTCTTCGGCATCAAGAAGACGGGCATCTACCTGCTGGCGGGCGGCACCGCACCGGCGAACGGCCTGTCGCGCGTGACCCTCGCGATCCCGAACGTCGCGGCGCTGGTGGGCACGACTTTCCACGCCCGCGCCGTCGTGCACGGCTCGTACGCGCTCTCGAACACGGCGACCGTCACCTTCGAGTAGCCGGGAGCGCCGGGCTCCAGCCCGGCTCTTCTTCTCTTTGTCTTCTTGAAGCGTGCCAACCGGGCTGGAGCCCGGCGCTCCCGGCGCAGGAGCCATGATCCAGAAGCTAGGTCTCGTGATCCTCGTCCTGGCCGCCGGCATCCTGCTGTTCTGGTCGCAGGAAGCCTGGCGTGGTGAGCGCGCGACGGAGCCGCCGGAGAGCGAGCGTGCGCCGGCCCTGAGCGTGAGCCTGGATCCCCCGCCGGCGCCGAGCGCGGCGCCAGCCGGCTCGCCGCGCGCGGAGGTCACCCGCACGGCGTTGCCAGAGGAACTCCAGACCGCGGCCACGAATCCCGCGGCCGCGGTGGAGCGCTTCCGCCTGCGCGGAGTCCTGCTGCATTCGAGCGATCGGCGTCCAGCCGGGTACGAGGAGCTCGTCTTCCACTTCGGCGAGGAGTCCGCGCCCATCGCGACCGACGCGGCCGGGCGCTTCGAGACCGGGGCGGTCGTGCCGCGCGGTCCCGTGCGTGCCTGGCACATGGGAGCGAACCTCCCGATCGAGCCCGAGACGCTGCTCTTCGAGCCGAGGTCGGACGGGGCGCCCATGGAAGTCGTGCTCGTGCTGCGCGACCCGGCGGCCTGGCTCGCGCTCGAGGTCGTGACCTGGAACGGTGCCCCGACCGCGGCCGAGATTCGCTGGCGCTTCCATCCCGGCGTGGTCTCCGATAGCGCGCGCGTGCGCAGCGGGCGCTCGCCGACCGATGCGCGCGGGCGCGTGGACCTGCCCTTCCCGAGCGCGGATCCGGGCGCGCGCATGGTCCTCCTGGCGCGCGCGGGTGACGACCTCGTGAGCGACATGGTGGTGCTGGAGGCGCCGCTCGCCGACGTCCCGCTGCAGCTGGTGCTCGAGCGCGGTGGGCGGATCCGCGCGCGGGTCGTCCGCGAGGGCGGGATCCCCCTGGAGGGCAAACGGATCCAGCTCCGCACCCAGGACCGGGATCTCAGCGTGGACGAAGCGACTTCCGACGCCGCGGGCGTGGCGAGCTTCGGCGCGGTTGCGCCCGGGAACTACCGCCTCGAATTCTGGCACGCCGAGAGCTCGGACTGGATCGCGGCGCACGCCAAGGGCGAGCGCGGGCGCACGAGCGAGGTCGAGCTCGTCGTGCCGGTCCTCCCGCTGGCCGTCGCGGGCCGCGTCCTCGACGAAGCCGGCCTGCCGCTCGAGGAGGTGCGCATCGTCGCAGCTTTCGACGACGGCCACACCACGACCACCCTGACCTACGCCGGCGGAGCGTTCTCCGTCACGTGCCTCGGGAGCGGAGCCGTGCGCCTGTCCACCGAGCCCGAGCTCTCCGGCGATCGCTACGAACCCGCCGAGCTCGTGGTGCCCTTCGGGACCAGCGACATCGTCATCCGTCGCCGCGAGCCCCTGCCGCTGAGCACCCTGGCGCTCGAGATCCTCGACCGGAACACGCTGGCCCGCATCCCGCAGGCGATGGCCCTGGGCTTCGTGGAGCCGTTGCGCGAGAACTGGTCGTTCCACCGCGCGCCGGATGGACTGCTCGCGCTCGATCTCAAGCTCTACGAGGATGCCTGGCTCGCAATCGATGCCTTCGGCTACCGGCGGCAGGTGCTGCGCGCGCTCGATCTCGCCCGCGCGGGCCCGGAGGGCGGTCCCTGTCGAGTCTTGCTGGAGCCCGGGCTCGAACGCTCGCTCTCCATCCTCGACCAGCAGACCGGCCAGCCCTTGCGCGGAGCACTCGTCTTCGACGCAGAGCGGCTGGTCGCCACCTCCGACGGAGACGGGCATGCGCGGGTCGAGCTCCCGAGCTGGCCTGCGGAACTCCGCATCCAGGCAGCGGACCACGCGGACGGCATCTGGGCCTGCAAGGAATGGCTGGCCGAACTGGGCGACGGAGCCATCTGGCTGGAGCGCACCTCGCACGACACGGCGCCCGCAGACCGCTGAGGTACGTTGGTCGCGGCGGCACCCGCGACGCGCGTGATCGTGGAGCGGGCGCGGGTTGACGCTGCGGCGAGCTATCATCCGCGCCCCGATGCCGCGCCTCTTCCTGCTCGACGGAACCGCGCTCGCCTACCGCGCGCACTTCGCCCTGGCTGGCTCGCGCCTCGCGCGGCATGACGGCACGCCCACGGGCGCCACCTACGGCTTCACGATGACGCTGCGGCGCATCCTCGAGGAGGAGGAGCCCGACTTCGTGGCCGTGGCGCTCGACGCCAAGGGCCCGACCTTTCGCCACGAGCGCTATTCCGACTACAAGGCGACGCGCGAGCGCGCGCCCGAGGAGATGGTCGCGCAGCTCCCTTTCATCCGCCGCGTGATCGAGGCCCACGGCGTGCCGCTGTTCGAGGTCGAGGGGGTCGAGGCCGACGACGTGATCGGCACGCTCGCGCTGCAGGCCGAGCGCGCGGGCTACGAAGTGTTCATCGTCACGGGCGACAAGGACTTCCTGCAGCTCGTGAGCGAGCGCGTGAAGCTCTACAACGTCTTCAAGCAGGGCGAGCCGCCGGAGATCCAGGGGCTGGGTGCCGTGCGCGAGAAGTTCGGCACGGATCCGGCGCACGTCGTCGACGTGCTCGCGATCATGGGCGACAGCTCGGACAACGTGCCGGGCGTGCACGGCATCGGGCCGAAGGGCGCGATCGAGCTCATCTCACAGTTCGGGAGCGTGGAAAACCTGCTCGCGCACCTGCCGG
>JANOGB010000214.1:0-1912 GCA_031413955.1 Planctomycetota bacterium
GCTCCAGCCCGGCTCTGCTTCTTGGAAGAGCGAAAAAGAGGGAGAAAACGGAGCCGGGCTGGAGCCCGGCGCTCCCAGTTGAACTCACATCGACGGCATTGCCGGCACCGACGAACCGGAGTCGGGCAGCACACGGAAAACTGGGCGGCGCTGCGCGGCTCCGACCAGGCGGCGCGTGACGATGCGCCAGGCGCTGTCGAGTTCGGCGCGCTCCTCCGCGAAGGGGCCCTCGGCGAAGAAGGCCGAGCGCGCCTCGAAGACCGCCAACGGCTCGGGCGCGAAGTGCTGGGCGAGATCGAGCTCGTCGGCTTCCGGCGCGAAGATGTCGTAGGGCCGGACGAGCCGATCCTCGCCCAGGAAGGCCTCGAGCGCCTGCGCGTTCGCGAAGAGCGCGTTGGGCGTCGCGCCCGCGGCCTCGCCGCGCAGGTAGAACTCCTCGCCGCGCTCGCCCTCGACCGCCAGCTCGATCGCGAAGGCGTCCTCCTTCACCTTGAAGGACGAGCGGCCGTACTCACCGCGCAGGAACTTCGCTCCGCAGCGCGCCTCGAGCCACGAGGAGGTCTCGCGCCGCGCGATCCAGGTGGCCTCCACGCCGTCCTCGCGCTGGACGGCGAAGCGATAGGCGAGGTGATCCGATCCGCCCGCGCGCCGCTCGCCGAGGCGAAAGAACTGGGCCGCGCCGAGACGCGTGTAACACGCCGAGCCGATCGCGAAGCCCTGCACGAGACGTGGCTGGAGGTCCCGGGGCAGGAGCTCGCGCACGAGCCCCGGATCCAGGCGATAGACGACCAGGCACCGGCAGTGGATCGGCCGGCGGCCGAGGGGTAGGGCTGGAAAGGCAGCCATCGCGAGCGCTCGAACAGGTTCGATCCCCAGTGTATGCGCACTCCGCGCCGGGCTCCAGGGGCCGGCGAGACCCGGCCCTGTGCGTGCGTGGGAACGGGTAGACTGCCGCGCGAATGAGCCGTCCTCCGGACGACGCCAGCCGGCGCGTGGTCGACTTCTGGACCCGCCAGCACGGGCGCGAGGACCTCGGCACGCACGACAACTTCCTGAGTCACCCGCTGGTGCAGGGCTATCTCTCCTTGCGCGCCGTGGGCGGCCTGATCAGCCTGATGGATGCGCTCGCGAACCAGATTCGCGACCGGACGCGGCCCGGCGCGCGCCTCTTCTCGCCGGGCTGCGGGCGCGCTGACAAGGAGCTCCATCTCGCCGCGACCTTCCCCGACCGCGAGTTCGTGGCCACGGACATCACGCCCGAGATCCTGGCGCTGGCGCGCGCCGAGGCCGAGCGCCGTGGCGTGCGCAACGTGCGTTTCGAGGAGGGCGACTTCAACCGGCTCGCGCTCGAGCCGCGCTCGTTCGACGTCGTGCTGGGACTGGGCTCGATCCACCACGTCGAGGCGCTCGAGCATTTCTGGGCCGAGGTGCGGCGCGCGCTGCGGCCCGGCGGCCTGGTCGTGGCCCAGGAGTTCATCGGTCCGAACCGCTTCCAGTGGAACGAGGCCCAGGTGCGCGAGGGCACGCGTGTCCTGCGCGAGCTCGTGCCCGACGAGCACAAGGTCCACCACCGGGAAGTGCGGCCCGTCGATCTCGCCCTGCTCGTGGCCGACGATCCGTCGGAGGCCGTGCGCTCGCAGGACATCCTGCCGACCCTGCGCGCGGCCGGCTTTGCCATCCCTGGTTACGCCGGTGCGGGCTGCGCGCTGTTGCAGCCCGTGCTCATGCACCAGATCCAGACCTTCGATCCCAAGGACTGGGAGCACAACCACCGCCTGATGACGATCTTCCGCGAGGAGGATCGGTTGATGAAAGCCGGCGTGCTGGGCGACGACTTTGCGATGTTCGTGGCCGTGCCGGAGGGATGATTCATCCGGGAGCGCCGGGCTCCAGCCCGGCTCCAGATAGGAAT
>JANOGB010000215.1:0-3133 GCA_031413955.1 Planctomycetota bacterium
AAGAAGAAGAGAACGGAGCCGGGCTGGAGCCCGGCGCTCCCGGTTGAGCTCAGAACTGGAATACCGTCTGCTGCAGATTGCTCGTCCCGAACGGACGGCCGTGGGAGACGCAGGCGGACTGGGTGTAGACGGTCGTGCCGAACGGCAGCATGCCCGGCTTGATGCCGTGGTGGATGCGGATGAACCCCCGGGTCGGGATCGGGTTGATCTGGCACATCAAGAGGTCGGTGAAGTTGTTGCCGATCCCGAGGTTCAGCAGCGGATGGACGCTGGGCAGATTCGAGAGCGACCAGAAGCAGTAGTGGACGTGGTCGGGCACGTCGGCGTGGAAGGCGTCGAGTCCGAAGGCGGAAGTGACCGGCTCGTTCAGGACCCCGAGTCCGAGCTGCAGGCGCGGATCGCTCACCAGCGAGACAGTCAGCGGGAACTCCGTCGTCACGCCGCTCTCGCGCACGCCGAGCCTGTACTGGCCGACGGGCAGCGGGACCATGTCGATGTTGAGGAACGAGTGCCCGCTGCGCGAATAGTAGAAGGGATTGAGCGCGATCCCGTTGACGAGCACCTCGGTCGTGTTTGGAAAACCGGAGCCGAAGATGCGCAGCTTCCGCGCTGGGCTCGGGTCGAGCGTCGGGATCTCGGTCGGGAAGATCCCCGTCACGCTGAAGGGCTGCGGTGTGACCAGCGCGAGGTCGAGGGCATCGGTCGTGAGCTGCCCCGTTCCGAGCGGGTCGAGATAGGGCTCGAGCAGCGGCCAGGCCACCGCCAGGCGCGTGCAGAAGTCGTTGTTCGGCACGGGGCAAGAAGATGCGCCCGAGTCCAGGTTGCCGATGAAGCGACCGGCCGGATCGATGAGGGGCCCGCCCGAGGAACCGCCCGCGCTGACGCCCCGCTCCCAGTTGAAGATGCGCCAGAAGTTGCCGCTCCTGCCCGGCGCATCGTTGTCCCGGCTGATCTTCTTCTCGATGCCACCGGGATGGTGGATGAGCACCGAGGAGGTGGGCACGACGTCCGAGCGATCCCAGCCCGCCAGGGTGACCGGGAAGGGCAGCGGGCCCTGCGGCGCGGCGAGGCGCACGAGCTGCACGTCTGTCGCTTCGTCCATGACGAGCAGCGTCGCGCCCGTGATCGTGTTCGTCGCCGGCGGCATGCCCATGCGGCAGTCCGGACGCTCGAAGTTGAAGGTGAAGACGGCCGAGCCCAGTGCGCCGCAATGCGCGGCCGAGAGCACGAGCAGCGTACCGTCGTTGGCCGTGTTGTTGAGCAGGGAGCCGCTGCAGAAGGCGCCCCCCGAGATCGACGTGATCTTCACGCAAGAGTCGATCTGGGGGCCCCACAAATCGCCCAGCGGGCAGGCGACGTCGACCTCGCAGGTACCCCCGCCATCCCCGCTCCTGTTTTGTGGGTCGAGCAGGTCCTGCGGATCGAGCTGATCCATGACGCCGCGATAGTCGTGCGCGACCAGCCCGAGCGCGAGCTCGCCCAGACCGCGCGCGTGGGCCGGCTCGAAGTACTCGAGCGTCAAGGCGTCGCCGCGCAGCGGACGCATGGCGAACTCCCCGTCGAGCCGGTTCTCGTGCTCGGTGTAGGCCCCGCGCACGGTCTTCCGCGCGTCGTCGTGGACGAACAGCTCGCTGCCCGCGGGCAACTGATAACGCCGGAAGACGAGCGCCAGAGACTTGGCCCCCGGCGAATGAACCCGCAGGCGCCACACGCGTCCGCCCCCCGGCAGTTCCTCCCACACCCCCGCATTGACGAGGTCGAGATCGACCGGCAGCACGTCGGCGAAGCGCAGCGGCTTGTTCGCGGGTTCGCCCGGAGCCGTGGAAGCGGCGTCCTCGGCCAGCAGGAGGTCCGCGCGTACGGGGCGCATCCGGGCCGTCGGGACCAGCTTTTTCAGGCCCAGGAGCTGCGAGGGCGGCCGTCCGCCGTGCTCGATCTGCGCCGACAGCCACGGTGCAGACAGGGCGAAGAAGAGACCGGCCAGGACGGGGCGGGGGAGGTGCATGGTCTTGCGTTGCGGTTCCGAGGCCGGGGGGGGGCCGGAAGAGTCGTAGGGCCGGATTGTAGAGGCGGAAATGGAATCCAGGCAGGCCGCGCGCCCGGTGCGACGGACGAACTCGCCCAGAAGTTCGGCCCCCACCGACCCTTCCGCGCGGAAAGCTCTTCCGGAAGGTCGCGAAGCCTGCTCTGGAAGGTACCCGGCCCGGTTGCACCCTGGGAACGCCAGGCTCCAGCCTGGCTCTTTCTCTTCCTCTTTTCTTTTCCTCGAGGCGCACCCCGGAAGGAAAGCGCGACTCCCACGTCGAAGCCGAGCCGCGTTTCGAGAAGGAACCCCATGTCACTCCCGCGCATCATTCTCTCGCTCGCCGTGGTCATCGCCACGCTCCTTGCCTGCCTGGCTCCCCGTGACTCCGCGCCTGCGCCGACGATCCCGGCTCGCGAGCTCTTGACGCTGACGCAGCGGATCAACGACGCCAACTACACCTTCGATCGGGCCACGTCCGAGGCGCTGGCCAACGTCACGGTGCCGCGCCCCCCGGAGGACGCCAGCCAGGCGACCCTCGAGTCGGCCCTGCGCGGGGCCGGTTTCGAGCTGCGTCCGGTGGGGCCCGAGAGCAAGAAGGTCTTCCTGGTCGAGCGGACCCGGAGCTGAGGGGTCCTGCAGGGCATCGGCGACGCCTCGTCCCGCGCGGCGACGCGGAATAGACTGTGCGCGATCCTCTCCCCACGGCTCCGGAACCACCCATGCGCACTTTCCTCGCCTTCACGCTCGCCGCCGCCCTCTCCAGCCCCGCCTGGTGCTCCGACCTCGTCGTTACGAAGGAGAAGCACACCGACGCTGCCTCGATGATGGGCCAGAGTCAGCCCGCGCAGGACTCCCAGGAGGTCACGTGGATCGGCACGGACCGCATGCGCGTGCAGGAGGGCGAGCAGATCACGATCGTGCGCGCCGACCTGAAGAAGCTGTACCTGCTCGACGCCAAGACGAAGACGTTCTCGGCTCTCGACCTGCCCCTCGACATGAAGAAGTACATGCCGGCCGACATGGCGCCGATGCTGGAGATGATGGGGCAGATGAAGGTCACCGTCACGCCGACGACCGAGACCAAGAAGATCAAGGACTGGAACGCGA
>JANOGB010000216.1:0-3534 GCA_031413955.1 Planctomycetota bacterium
GCAGGCGCGGCATTTTCCTCGAAGATACGCCGGCGGGCTGGCGATGCGAACCGTGCGCTTTGCCAAACTGTCCGCCATCGTGCGAGTCATCGCTGGCGAGCTACGCGGACGGCGTTTGAAGGCCCCGGGCGGCGAAGGCACGCGGCCCATGCTGGACCGGGTGCGCGAGGCGCTGTTTGCCACCCTGCAGCCCTGGATCGAAGGCGCATTCGTGCTCGACCTGTATGCAGGCAGCGGGGCGCTCGGGATCGAGGCGCTCTCGCGCGGCGCGCGGCGCGTGCGTTTCGTCGAGCGCGCGGCCCCGGCCTGCCAGTGCCTGGAGGAGAACGTGGCCGAGTTCGGCCTGGACGACGCGGTCGAGCTGGTGCGCGGCGACGCGCTGCAGCGCGCCACCTGGGGCAACCGGCCGGCCGATATCGTGTTCCTGGACTCGCCCTACCCACTGCTCGGCGAGCTGCGCTCGCGCCAGGCCGTGCTCGGAGCCCTGGACGAGCTCGCGCGGGTCTGCCTCGCGCCCGAGGGCGTGCTGGTCTTCCACGCGCCTCACCGCATGGTCGCGGCGCGGGAGTTCGCACCCGATCTGGTGGTGCGCGAGCGCGTGTACGGTTCGAACTCGCTCTGGTACGTCCAGCGCGACGAGGCCCCCCTGGGCGCGGACCCGGCGACGGCGGACCCTACGGAGGACCGGGCGGGCGGGGAAGGCGCGGGAGGAACAGGATGAGGGAGCGCGTCGGGCTCCTGCTGCTCGGGGGCGAGCTCGTCCCCGGCCGCCTCTGCATCGAGGGCGCGTGCCTGGCCGCGGTCGAGCGCCTGCCGGACGTGCCCGCCGGGGCGCCGATTCTCGCTCCCGGCCTGATCGACCTGCACGTCCACGGCTACGCGGGCCGTGATCCGGACGAGGATCTGCCCGGTCTGGCGCGGGCGCTGGCGGCCGCCGGCACGACGGCCTTCCTGCCAACCCTGTTCCCGGATGCTCCAGCGCGCCTCGGACGCCAGGCCGAGCGCGTGTGGAAGCGCCGGGTCGAGTGCGCGGGCGGCGCGCGCGTCCTCGGACTCCACCTCGAGGGGCCTTTCGTGAATCCCGCGCGCGCCGGCGGCCTGCCGGCCGACCGGTTGCACGCCCCGTCGCCGGCCGCGCTGCGCGAGCTGCTCGGCTCCTCCACGGCCGATGCGCGCGGCATCCGCCAGGTGACGGTCGCGCCGGAGCTCTCCGGCGCGCACGAGCTGATCGCGGAGCTCGCGCAGCTCGGCGTGCGCGTGTCCCTCGGCCACAGCGCGGCGAGCGCGTACGAGGCGGAGCTCGCGGCGCAGCACGGCGCGCGCGGCGCGACGCACCTGTTCAACGCGATGGGCGTGGGCGCGACGAGCGGCATTCATCATCGCCAGGCGTCGCTCGCGAGCTTCGCGTTGGCACACGACGCCCTCGTGGCCGAGATCATCGGCGACCTCGTGCACGTCGGCCCCGAGGCGTTCCGCATCGCGCTGCGCGCCCGTGGCCCGCTCGGGCTCGCGCTTGTCAGCGACGCGCTGAGGGGCGCCGCGCTCGCGGAGGCCGAGTTCGAGTCCCATGGACGCCGCTGCCGCGTGCGCGACGGCGCGATCTGGCTCGTGTCCGACGATCCCGCCGCGCCCGCGCGCCTGACCGGGGCCGAGGCCTGTCAGCTCGAGGCGGTCCGCAGGCTGGTGCGCGCGGAAGTCGCCGGGATCGCCCAGGCGCTGACGATGGCGAGCGAGAGCCCGGCCCGGGCCCTCGGACTCGAGCACGAGCTCGGCCGCCTCGTCCCGGGGGCGTGGGCGGACCTGCTCGCCCTCGACCGGCGCACCCTCGAGCTGCGCGAGGTCCTGGTGGCTGGCACCCCGATCGCCTCGCCGATCGCAGGTGAGGCGTTCGATTGACTCTGTCCCGCAGAATCCCGGTCAAGATCCCTACTTAGAATCCCGTAGGGATGGCCCCGCGTATGCGCAGGAGGGGGCCGTTGCGATCTTCGCCCTCGTTCCCCTCCCAAACCCCCTGTCCGGCCCTGGAACAGCATTCTCGGGTCCTCGCGACCCCCGAGGGCCGTGACGGGTCTCGGACCGGAGCGCCTTGATATCCCGGCCGAAACGGGCCCGACCCGCGAGGCTCAACGGCCTGCCCACCTAGCGGTCCTGGAGCAACCTCACTAAGCTAACGGGCCGCGCTCCTAGGCTCGTGGAGGGGTCCTCATGGACCACGAATGCACGAGTCGTCCCACGGAACCATTAGACCAAACCAAGGATAGCAACATGAGAGTTCTGCCTTCACTGCCGCGCAGCGCCGTCGGATTGACGGTGCTCGCGCTCCTCGCGTCCGGTGCACCTGCCCAAGGCAAGAGAGGTCAGGCGCTCGGTCGATCCGATCGCCAGTCCGCCGTGCTGACCAGCAACGAGATGACCAGGGCGGCGGTTCGTCCGACCCACTTCCATTGGTCGGAGCTGCGTCAGCTTCAAGAGTCCCTCCCGCCGAACGCCTACCCGATGGAGGAAGTCCTCAAGGCGCTGGCGCAGCAGCCTCAGAGCACGGAGGGTGTGGTGGTCGAGGAGGTAGAGGTCGATGGGGCGATGCTCAGGATGTCGCGGCGCGACAACAACGTGGTGCCCGTCGACGGGACTCCGAGCACTCCGGGCGGCATCGAGAAGTTTGCTGCCTGCGTCGGCTTCGGGGCAGCTCCCTCGGCCAGCCTGAGCACGGCCGGACAAGGCGACGGCCCGGACAGCTTCGCCACCCTGTTCTATCCTCCGAACCCCGCGGGTGCCGTCGGGCCGAATCACCTGATGGTGATGGCGCCCAACATCACGCTCATCCAGGACCGCCTCGGTGCGACGATCGGCACGCCCGTGGACACGCTCACCTTCTGGATGCCCGCCGGTACTCCGAGCGTGGTGACGCACTGCCGCGTCTACTACGACGTGGTCTCCGGGCGCTTCCTCGCCAGCGCCCGGGGCGGTTCGGGGATCGGCGCAACCCGCATCCTGTTCGCCATCAGCGACACGGACGATCCCACGGGGAGCTGGGATTTCTACTTCTTCGACGCTGACCCCACGTTCACGACGTTCGCCGACCACCCGAAGATGGGTTTTGGTGCGGTCCACGTGGTCATCACGGCGGACATGTTCATTGGCACGGCCAATGGAAACAACCGCGGGACGAGGGCGTACATCCTGGACAAGGCCGCGGCACTCGCTGGCACGCTCTCGAGCGTCGTCATCACCGGGCCCGATGACTGGGCCTGCGTTTCGGGCGTCTTCTGCGGTTCGCTCGTCAACTGGAGGCTGCAACCGTCCCGAGCCCTCGATACGTCGATACGTTCGCCTCGGGCGACATCATGTGGTCCATCCACATGTACATGCAGTTCGGGTTGGCGGCCTCACTGGCGATCATCCACGTGTCCGACCACCCCGTCGTCCCCTCCTTCGGCTTGATCCCCTCGACCGGCTGCTTGTCGTCCTTGAGGAGGGTGACCTGCAGGGGCCACGTCGTGGCGGAGGGTCTGTAGACCCGGCTTGACCAGTTCA
>JANOGB010000217.1:0-13384 GCA_031413955.1 Planctomycetota bacterium
CGATCCGAAGAGCCAGGCTGGAGCCTGGCGCTCCCGGTTGAGCAGACGGTCATGCGGCGATGAACCGCCGCTCCTTCATCCAGAACCTGATGGCCGCGGGCGCGGCCTGCGGTGGGGGAGCCGTGCTCATGCAGGGCACGGCCTCGGGGCATGCGGAGGCGGTGGGGGTGCGCCCGCCGGGTGCGCTCGACGAGGAGGAATTCCTCTCGCGCTGCATCCGTTGCTTCCGCTGCGGCGACGCCTGTCCGAACCGAGCCATCGTGGCGCTCTCGCCGCGCAGCGGCAGCGACTTCTCGCGCGTGCCGGGCGCGGCCGAGGAGGGCACGCCCGTGATCTTCCCGCGGCGCCAGGCCTGCATGCTGTGCGCGAGCGTGCCGGGCGACGAGCTCCTGTGCACCGCCGCCTGTCCGAGCGGCGCGCTGCAGGTCGTCAAGAAGACCAAGGAGGACATCCTCGCCAAGGTGCACATGGGCACCGCGCGCGTCGACCACAACATCTGCTACTCGTGGAACGGCGCGAGCTGCGGCGTGTGCACGCGCGCCTGTCCGCTGGGCGGGCTCGCGCTGAAGGCCGGGCTCTTCGAGCGCCCCGAGGTGGATCCGAACTTCTGCGTCGGCTGCGGGCTGTGCGAGCGCTCCTGCATCCGCTATCCGCAGGCGATCGTGATCGTCCCGCGCGGAGGAACGGGGTGAGGCTCGCGCGCGATCGGCGCGCCCTGCTGCTCGACGCGGGGCGCGGCGCACTGCGCATCGGGCTCGCGGGTTCGGCCGTCGCGGCCGTGGCCACGATGCTGCGGCGCGGTGCCGTGCCGCGGGCCCACGAGCAGTTCGCCACGGGCATCCTGCGGCCGCCGGGCGCGCTCGACGAGGAAGCCTTCCTCGCGACCTGCGTGCGCTGCCAGCTCTGCTCGCAAGCTTGCGACACAGCCTGCATCGAGTTCTTCGGGCCCTTCGAGGGCCGCCACGCAGGCACGCCGCACATCACGGCCGAGCGCGTGGCCTGCAACCTGTGCCTGGCCTGCACTCGCGCCTGCCCCTCAGGCGCCTTGAGCGTGCTCACCGAGCTCACCGCCGCGCGCATGGGCACGGCCGTCGTCGACGAGCGCCTGTGCGTCTCGCACAACGGCACCGGGGCGTGCGGCGCCTGCCACACGGCGTGTCCGCTGAAGAACAGGGCCATCACCCAGGGCCTGCGCAACGCGCCCACGGTGCACGCCGAGCACTGCGTCGGCTGCGGCCTGTGCGAGGAAGCCTGTATCGTCTACGACCGCAAGGCGATCCGCGTCGTGACGGGGAGGAGCTGGGCATGAAGCTCCCGCGGCTCCATCAGCTCTCGCGGCGCACGCTGCAGGTCTTCGTGCTGTTCCTGACCCTGCTGACGCCGGTCCTGGCGCGCTACGCGAATTACCTGAGCGCGCGCGAGCTCGACAAGGTCAGCGAGCGCTTTGCGGGTAGCCCGCAGGGCGTCGCGCTGAGGGCGACCGACGCCACCCTGGCGTTCGCAACCCACGTGGAACGGCCTATCGGTGAGCGCCGCAAGGCCGAGCAGGATCGCTTGCTAATCGCGGCGCGCAGCGTGCGCGGCAGCACGTGGTCGCTCGAGGTCTTCGGCGTGACCCTGACGGATCCGCTCGCGGCGCTCGAGTCGATCGCCGCCAGTCGCTCGCTGCCCTGGATCCTGATCGTGGGCGTGCTGATCCCGGTGCTCGGGACGCTGCTGCTCGGGCGCGTCTTCTGCAGCTGGCTCTGCCCGGCAGGTTTTCTGCTGGAGCTCTCGGGGAAACTGCGCGGGCTCCTGCGCGTGCTCGAGCTCAAGCCCGGCAAGGTGCGCCTGTGGCACGGCGACAAGTACTTGATCCTGGCCGTGGGGCTGGCCTTCTCGTTCGTGATCGGGCTGCCCATGCTCGGCTACCTGTACCCGCCGGCCCTGATCGGGCGCGAGGCGCACAACGGTGTCACCGTGATGTTCGATCGCGCCGAGGAGAGCCGGCTCGGCTTCAGTGCGGCGGGCCTGACCCTGGCTTCGTGGTTCTTGCTCGCGATCGCGCTGGTCGAGCTCGGCTTCGGGCCGCGCCTGTGGTGCCGCGCGCTGTGCCCCGGGGGCGCGGTCTACACGCTGCTCGGTCACCGGCGCGTCGTGAACGTCGAGCGCAACCCGGTGAACTGCACCCAGTGCGGGAGCTGCGTGCTCGCCTGCGAGATGGGCCTCAGCCCGATGACCGACCAGATCGGCGGTGAGTGCGACAATTGCGGCAAGTGCGTGGCCGACTGCCCGGACGACGCGCTGCATTACGTGCTGGGTCGCGGGAAGCGGCGCGAGGAGGTTCACTCGTGAGCGCTCGTGGCCGCTGGCTCCTCACCGGCTGGTTGGTGCTCTCCCTGACCAGCCTCGCCACCGCACACCACATCCTCGGGATCCCGCACTACGCCTACGACGAGTCCTATCCGCAGGCGCCCGTGATCACCTACAGCGTCGAGGCCGGCCCGTACGTCGTCAAGGTGACTGGCTACCCCGGCAAGCCCGCGCCGCACGAGCTCTCCCAGGTGAACGCCTACATCGTGCGCAGCGACGACGCCTCGGCGATCTACTCGGGTGCGATCGAGGCGCGCTTGGAGCGCGACGGGCTGCTCGGGCCCACGGTCGTCTGGGGCCCGACCGCCACGCGCTTCGAGAGCAACCTGCACAAACTCTCGCCCCAGTTCGGCGACGAGGGCCGCTACCGCCTGCGCCTGGAGATGCAGCTCGACGGCCAGCCCTACGAGATCGACTTCCCGCTCGTCGTTGGCGAGCCCACGAGCCCCACGATCACGCTGCTCACCTGGGTCGGCGCGCTGGCCTTCTTCGTGGTTCTCGTGCGCGCCGCGCGGATCAAGCTCGACCGCCGCCGCGTCTCGACCGCCTGAGCCGACGAACTGGCCCCGGTCATTCTGCTGGATACGTCGAGCGTGGAGAAGGCTGCGGAGCCGCTCAGCGTGGCCCGATGGGCCCGACCTCGCCGTGGATCTCGCGCGCTTCCTCTTCCGTGTCGATGTCCTCGGCCAGGCTGATCATGTCGAGGATTGGGTAGCGGATGCCGCGCTCGGGAGCGAGGCCGGTGAGGTGCTGGCGCAAGAAGATGCGTCCGATCAGGCGCTCGAGCTCCGCCAGGCGGATGCGGCCAGCGCGCAGCTCATGGGCGAGCTTCAGGCCGTTGCCGAGGATCGTCAGCGTGCGGCTCGGCGTCTGCAGGCTCACCAGGCGCTTCACGTCCTGCGCCAGGAGCGAGAGCAGCACCATGCGCAGCATGACCGCGCGCCGGTACCCCACGGAGTGATTGCGCGTGCGGTACGCGGCGTCGAACAGCCGGTAGAGCAGGGGGAGACGCAGGCTCGCGGGATCGAAGATGCCGATGTGCCCCGGCAGGATCGGCACGTTCTCGCCGGACGGGAGCACGACGCGGTACTCCGGCTTCCAGGCGAATGCGCCGAGGCGGGTCAGGTCCTCCGGGACGCGCACGAACGGGAACCACAGGGCGCAGGGCGCGGCCTGCTCGTAGCGCGCACGCAGCTCGATCAGCTCGGCCGTGCTCGGCAGGACGTCGCATGCCAGGACCGCCATCGGTCCAGTGTGGGCCAACCCGTGCGCTTCGATGGCGGCGCGCAGGTTCTGCGCCACGCTCGCATCCGTGTCGATGACGCGCGCGTCGAGTCCGAGCGGCCCGTAGACCTTCGCCGGTCCCGCGATCGTGACGGGGCCGAAGCCCTCGGCGGCGAGCAGGCGCTCGACGAGCCAGGCGACGAGCGGGCGCCCCTCGACGCGAATCGCCACACCCTTGTACGTCGCGAGCGGATGCAGGGCGCAGCCGCTCTCGGGTAACGTGCCCGGCTTGCGATCGCTGCCACCCAGGATCGTCACGGGGACGGAGTGCATGCCTGGATCGTAGCCCTCACCCGTCCAGGGCGCGGTCGGCGTTCCTGAAGAGGAAGGCCCAGTGCAGGCCCATGCCCGCGAGCACCGCGAGGTGCCACATCTCGTGCGGGCCGAACACGCCTGGCGCGAGGTTCGGCCAGCGCAGCCACTGGAGCAGGGCGCCGAGCGAGTAGGCCAGCCCGCCCAGCACGAGCGGAGCGATCTCTCTGGTGCCGATGCGGCGCCAGACGAGCAGCCCCGACGGGAAGGCGATCCAGCCCAGCAGCAGGTACACGCCCGTTGCCAGGCCGCGCGGCAGGTGTGCGTAGTAGATCGTGAAGAGCGTGATGCCGGCCGCCGCGATCAGCCACAGGGCCAGCAGCACGCCCCAGCGCGCGACGCCACGGAAGAACAGCCCCTGCACCGGCGTGTGCGTGCCGGCGATCAGCACGAAGATGGCGGCTTTGTCGAGCCGGCCCATGACGGCGCGCCCGGTGCTCTCCTCGGGCAGCATGTGGTACACGCCGCTCATCGCGAGCAGCAAGACGCAGGCGCAGGCGTACACGCCGAGCAGGGCGACGCGCCGCGCATCGCCGCGCGCTCGACGCAGCAGTGGAATCGAGAGCAGCGCGAACACGAGCGCTCCCAGCAGGTGAGTCAGGGCGCTGACGGGCTCGAGAACGCCAGGGAGGGGAAGGACCTGCATGTCTGCTCGGTTCCTGGTCAGAACGGCGCGGATGCCTGCGCTTCTTTCACCCGCAGCTCTTCAGGAGAACCCTGGGCGAGGCCCACGGAGCGTACGCCGAGTTCCGTACGCACTTGGCGGGAGGCGGTGTTCGAACTCTGCTCGACGTCACCGGCCTGCGCGAGGAGCGAAGATGTCGGGGTCATGGTCCGGATACGAGCGCGCTGTTGCAACGGATGGCTCGGTCTGCCGATCGTCCTGGTGCTCCCGTTCGTCGCGTGCCACATGGAGAGCGGCGACGGCGGAGCCGTGCCCGACTCGTACGATGTGTTCATCGACTCGACCAGCACCGCGGTTGCGTCCACGCACGTCGAGCTGTTCGGATTGGCCTCCTGCGACGTCTGTCCGCCCGATGATGTCGCCTTCGGCGGCTGCCCGCCCGTCCGCGGCCCGTTCGAGTCCGAGATCGACGTCCAGTGGAGCAACCACAGCACTGGAGACCGCGGCGGCGCGCTCCACTTCGTCTCCGGGCATTGCGCGTGCCTCTTCTCCACTTGCTGGGTCTCGTACAGTCACAGGTGGTCGGCGACGGTGCCGCTCGTCATGGGCCCCAACGTCATCGAGGTCGGCGCGTTCGGCCCTGCGCGCGAGCCGGGGCTGGACACCGTCACCATCACGCGCACGCCCGCCGCGCCGGCCGGCGTCGACGCTCGAGGCGGAGACGGGGGGATCGAGCTGCGCTGGGAGCCGGTCGCCGAGGCCACTTCCTACAACCTCTACTGGTCGGAGACGTCCGATCTCTCCAGCGCCACGGCCAGTCAGGTCCGCGGTGCGGTCAGTCCCTTCCAGCACGGCGGCCTCGCCGACGAGCGCACGATCTACTACGCCGTCACGGCAGTGAGCGGGATCCAGGAGGGCCCGCTGTCCCAGGTCGTGTGGGCGACCGCGGGCTGGCGCACCGAGGTGCTGCCGGCGCCCGCGGGCGAGGGTTCGTGGGTGTACGCGGACACCTCCATCGCGACGGACTCGCTCGACCATGTCCACATCCATCATTCGCGGCGCGAGCCGAGCGGCATGGGGGTGCAGCAGCAGAACTACCACGTGACCGACAGCGCCGGTCCCTGGGTGTCGCTCCCCGTCGCGCTCACGGCCTGGACGGATGCCGAGATCGCCACGGATTCCCGTGGCAACGTGCACCTCAGCTACCTCGGGCTCGATGGTCCGACCCACGCGGCCGAATCGGCGGGGACGTGGAGCTCTGAAGTCGTCGGCGCGCTCGGACCCTGCGACTCGAGTCTCGCGCTGGATCCGCTCGACCGCGTCCACCTCGCTTTCAGGGGCGGAGGCGTGCGCTATGCGTCGAATGCCTCCGGCGCGTGGCTCGTGCAGATCGTGGACCCGGGCGATCCGGGCTGCGACCAGGACATCAGCCGGCTGTCGCTGGCCGTTGAGGGCGACGGCAGCGCGCACGTCCTGTATTCGGGAGCGGCCCCGAGCCACGGGTTGCAGTACGCGACGAATCAGGGCGGGAGCTGGGCCTTTTCCATGATCGCGCCCGGGTACATCGAGGGCCTGTCGCTGGCGGTGGATGCAGAGGGCACGGCGCACGCGGCGTTCGTCGACGGCCAGAGCGTGCTCCGTCATGCGCGCCGCGAAGCCTCGGGAGCCTGGACCGTCGAGCAGATCGACGATGCACTGACGCTGCACACGCCCGCCCTCGCGCTCGACGTTTTCGGGCACTGTCACGTGAGCTACTTCCTGTCGTCGGGAGGAGGGGAGCTGCGGTACGCGACCAACTCAGGCGGCGAGTGGCGCGTCGTGCGCGTCGACGCGGCCGAGTACTCGGAAACGGCGCTCACCGTCGACCTCCACGGCCGGATCCACATCAGCTACTTCGCGGGCGGGAACCCCAGGTACGCCACGCACAGATAGCGGTAGCAGCGGCTCCGTACTGCTGCACTGCTGCCGCGGGCGGCTTGACTTCGGTCAAGGAGCTCACGGGAGCTAGAGGCGATGTTGGTTTGACCATGCTGCGCCTGTTCTTCCCCTACCTCTTGTTCGCCGCGATCGTGCTGTTCGTGGCGCTCGACCACCTCGGTGGGGGGGACGAGGTGGTGCTCGATTCCGCCGCCGGCGTTGCCGTCGCGGGCGACGAGCTCGGCCGCGATCCGGTGTGTGGCATGGATGTCGGCGGCGAGCTGACGGTCGTGCACGAGGGCGAGCGCTACTCCTTCTGCCACGAGCGCTGCCGTGCGCGCTTCCTGGCGGAGCCGAGCACCTATGTGCGCGAGAACTGCCCGGTGTGTCTGGCCGGCACGGGTGAGCGCGTGGCGGTGGCAGAGAGCGCGCCCGAGTTCACCTGGCAGGGGCGCACCTGGCGCTTCTGCACGGTCGCGCACCGGGACGACTTCGGGGCCGACCCGGCGGGCTGGTTCGTGCACTCGATGTGGGGCATTCCGCCGTGGCTGTACGCGATCTCGGTGGCGCTCGTGCTGGTGCTGAGCTTCGGCCTGTTCGAGATCGTGGCGCGTGCCTCGCGCGGGAAGACGGAGCCGCGCCCGCGCTTCGGGCTCTTCCGCCTGCCTGGCGTCAAGGCGCTCGTGCGCTGGCCGCACTTCCGCACGCTGTGCCAGCTCGTGGTCGTGGGCGTGTTCGCGCTGGTGGTGACGGCCGGCCTCTACGGCGATCAACTCGCCGAGCGCAATCTCGCCCCGCTCCTGACCTGGACGGTGTGGTGGGGCGGGCTGGTGCTGCTGATCTTGTTCGCGGGCAAGGCGTGGTGCTACGTCTGCCCGTGGGACGCGCTCGCGGGCTGGGCCGAGCGGCTGGTGTTCTGGCGCAAGCAGATGGGGCTCGGGCTCGGTCTCGCCTGGCCGAAGCGCCTGCGCAACGTGTGGCTGGCGACGGGCTTCTTCGTCGGGCTGACCTGGCTCGAGCTCGGCTTCGGCGTGACCATGAGCCCGCGCGCCACCGCGTGGATCGCGCTCGGCATGGTCAGCCTGGCGCTCGCATGCGCGCTGGTCTTCGAGCGCCGCGCCTTCTGCCGTTACGCCTGTCTGGTCGGACGCGTGTCGGGGCTGTACGCGCTCTTCTCGGCCTCCGAGGTGCGCCCCGCCGACCGCGAGGTTTGCCGCTCGTGCCGCACGAAGGACTGCTATCACGGCAACGAGAAGGGCGCCGCGTGCCCCACCGGGATCTTCCCGGGCGCGCTGCAGGCCAACACCTACTGCATCCAATGCCTCGAGTGCGTGAAGTCCTGCCCATCCGACAACATGGTGGTCAACGCGCGGCCCTGGGGCGCGGACCTCGCGCTCGAGGGGCATGCTCGCAAGGACGAGGCCTACCTGGCGCTGCTGATGCTCTCCATCACGGGCTTCCACGGCCTGACCATGACCGGATCGTGGCGTGCGCTGCTCTCCTGGTTCGAGGGCGCGCTGGGGCTGCCGTACCTGGCCAGCTTCAGCGCGGGCATGACGTTGCTGATGCTCGGACCGATCGCGCTGTACGCGCTGCTCGTGCGGCTGACCACGCTGTTCGCGCGCTCGAGCGCGGTGAGCTTCCGCACGGCCTTCGTGCGCTTCGCCTACAGCGTGCTGCCGATCGCGCTCTTCTATCACCTCGCGCACAACCTTGAGCACCTGCTGATGGAGGGCCAGAAGGTGGTCACGCTGGCCTCGAATCCCCTCGGCTTCGCCCCCGGCGAGTCCTGGAGCGTGCTCGGCTTCGCGGGCGTCGGCGAGTGGGATCTGTTCGGCACCACGGGCCTGACGCTCGCGCCGCTCGCGCGCCTCTCGACGCTGTGGGGCGTGCAGGTGCTGCTCGTCCTGATCGGGCATCTCTATTCGCTGTGGATCGCCGAGCGCACGGCGCGGCGTCTGTATCCCGAGCGGGGCGCGGCGCTGCGCAGCCAGATCCCGATGTTGGTCGGCATGGTGCTCTTCAGCGTGTTCAGCCTGTGGCTGCTGAAGCAGCCGATGGAGATGCGCACCTCGGCCATGTGAGCGCGAACCCATGACCATGCAGCTCTCGCGACGCCAGCTTTTCGGGTTCGGCTGGATGGAGGCTCTCAGCGGCGTCGTTCCCGAGGCGCCACGCCCGGCGCCGCCCGCACCAGTCTTCCTGCGTCCGCCCGGCGCCTTGCCCGAGCCCGAGTTCCTGGCCGCATGCACGCGCTGCGACGCCTGCTTGATCGCCTGCCCCAAGGAATCCATCCGCCGCGCCGGCCACGAGCTGGGCGCGGCGAACGAGGGCACGCCCGTGATCCTGCCGCTCGATCAGCCCTGCTGGATGTGCAAGGACATGCCCTGCATCCCGGTCTGCGTGCCGGGCGCGCTCCGCCCGCTGAACTCGCCGAGCGCCGCGCGCATGGGCCGCGTCCATGTCCGCGAGGAGAGCTGCTACGCCGCGCAGGGCAGCATTTGCGACGTGTGCGCGGAGCGCTGCCCGGTGCGCCCGAAGGCGATCCGAGTTTCCATGGGCGCGGCGCCCGAGCTCGACCTCGCGCTCTGCACCGGCTGCGCAGTGTGCGCCTGGCTCTGTCCGGCCAAGGCGATCGACGTGTTGCCGTGCACGACGGCGCGGTCTGGCACGGAACGGGCGTAGACGCACGAACCGACACCGCGCCCGCGGTCCTCGTCCGGCATGGACTGCCGGCAAGCCCCATCCCCCCGCACCCGGAGTCGCCGGTCCGGGCGAGTCTGGAGCCTGCCGTCAGCCGCCTTGTTGCCAGCGGTGCTCGGGGCGTGCCAGGATCTCGTCGATGACCGCGGTCACTGCGTTCGCGGCCGCGTCCTTGCCTTCCTCGGTGGCATGCGCGCAGAGCTCGCGCGCCTGCGGGATGAGCGCCTGGTAGAAGCGCTCGGCCACCTCGAACATGCCGTGCCAGTGCGTGTAGTCCGGCGCCATCATCGAGGCGCCGTGGCGTGCGCGCCGGCCCTCGTGGTGCCAGAGGTAGTACCAGGTCCACTCGATCTCCTCGTCGAACTCGGCCTTCGTGAGCATGCCGTTCGCGAGCAGCGCGTCGATGATCTTCTTGCCCGGCTTGGCGAACTTCTCGTTGAACAGCACCACGAGGTCGTCGTACTGCTGGTAGAAGCCGTCCACGTAGCTGCCCGTGTGGCAATGCATGCAGACGTCCTTCATGCGCTGGCGCTTCTGCTGCCAGGTGTCGGTGGTCTGTGCGGCACGCTCGGCGGGATCGGTGGACTTGACGACCTTGTGCTCGGCGTCCGTGTCCATCACCAGGCTGATGGGCGGGCGGTTGGTCCAGGAGATGCGCTCGCCCGGGTCGTGCGTGACTTTGCCGCCGTTGCGCGAGTGCCCGGACATGTGGCACGTGGCGCAGGTCGGCGCCTGCGAGTAGTCCTGGCCGAGGACCCAGGTGTCGGCGTCGAGGTTCATGTGATCCTTGAGGTCGCGGTAGGCGACGCCGTGCTTCGACTCCTCGTAGATCTCCTTCTGCGGGTGGTCGGGACCGAGGTGGCACTTGCCGCAGTTCTCGGGCTGGCGCGCGCGCCGCGGCGAGAAGTCGTGGCGACTGTGGCAGGCCGAGCAGGAGCCGCGCGAGCCGTCCAGGTTGAGCCGGCCGATGCCCGTGTTCGGCCAGGTCGAGCTGTGCAGCGTCGGCTTGCCGTCCGCGTCGCGCGCGATGCGCTCCAGCGCGGCACGGTTGGTGGGCTTGCCGCTCGCGTCGGGGGCCAGGTCGTCGACCGTGACGAGGCCGCCGTCGCTGGCGACCAGGGCGAGCTTGCTGCCGTGGCACTGCTTGCAGCCGCTGTTGACCGAGGCCATGCCTTGCACGGGTCCGCCGCCCTTGCCCGGCGTCGGCGAGTGCGGATCGAAGGTCCCGCGGTGTCCCTCCACGACCTCGGCCAGGAAGTTGTCGAGCGAGGCCAGGATGTTGCCGCCCTTGGCGTGGTGGCTGCCCTCGAACTCCTCGAACTCGCGCGGGTGGCAGCGCGCGCAGTCCAGCGGCGTGACGACCGTCGCGATCGAGGCACCGTAGTGCATGAAGGCGTCGGGTTCTCCCGTTGCGGCAGCATGACACTCGACGCAGCCCACGCCCGAGACCGCGTGCGTGCTGCCCTTCCAGTGATCGATGATGGCCACGGTGGACTCCGCGTGACACTTGACGCAAGCCTGCGAGGTGGCTGGTACGGCCACGTGCACCGCGCCGATCCCGGCCTCGGCGCGCCGGCGCGTCACCTCCTTGTACTGCACGAAGACGAGCGACAGCAGGAACAAGAAGCCCAGGAGGCCGATGATGGTCTGCTTGGTGGAGAGGTTCATGGAGGTCTCGAACTCAGAGAGCGAGCAAGAATTGCTCGCGAACGGGAAGCAGCGCCGTCAGGCGATGCGCCAGAAGACATCTGAGAGGCTGTATCATCGATTTCTGCTCGGCCTCTCAGTGCTCGACTGCGGCTTCCCAGAGGGTGAGGGCGAGCAGCGCCAGGACGGCGATGATTCCCAGGTACACGCTGAACTCGCTGTGCGGGCGACGCTTGCGGATCCAGCCGTCGATGAAGGGCCAGGCCACCATCACGAAGACGATGAAGCCCATCGAGAGGACCGCGGCCGTGCCCGAGAACAGCTTCAGCCAGCGGAAGGCCACGTAGAAGAACCACTCGGGCTTGATGACCTCGGGCGTGACCAGCGGATCGGCGCGCGGCCCCATCGTGGCCGGCAGGATCGTGGCCAGCGCCGCCAGCAAGATCATCAGCACCAGCCCGATCGTGAGCTCGGTGGCGAAGTGCTCGGGGAAGAAGTTGAACGTGCCGCGGTCGCGCTCGGGCTCGCGCTCGTCGACGAACTCGGTCACGCCCTGCAGGCGGATCAGCGTGATGTGCACCGCCAGCAGGGCGACCATCGCGCTCGGCAGCACGGCCGCGTGCAGCAGGAAGAAGCGCGAGAGGGTGTGCTCGTTGTAGACCTCGCCCGCCAGCAGGAGCTGCTTCGCGAGCGCTCCCAGCACTGGCACGTTGTCGGCGATGTTCGCGCCCACCGTCGCGCCCCAGTAGCTGAGCTGCTCGTACACCAGGCTGTAGCCCGTGAATCCGGTCAAGAGGCTCAGCACCAGCAGCCCCATGCCCACGATCCAGTTCAGCTCGCGCGGCCTGCGGTAGGCGCCCGTGAAGTAGACGCGCATCTGGTGCAGCACGACGCTGGCGATCATCAGTGTCGCGGCCCACTTGTGCAGGCCACGCAGGAACCAGCCGTAGCTCGCGTCCTCGGTGATGAAGCGCACCGAGTCCCAGGCCGTCTGCGGGCTGGCCTGGTAGTAGAAGGCCAGCAGGATCCCGGTCACGATCTGCACCACGAACAAGTACGCGGGCGTGCCGCCCAGGCAGAACCACCAGCGCTTGAGATGGTTCGGAACGGGCTCGTTGGTGAGCTCGCGCAGATCGCCCGGCTGGATCGGGATGCGCGCTGCGAACCAGGACGAGAGCGCGCCCAAGCTCTAGCCGGCTCCGCCTGGCCCCGGGAGCGCTTCCATCGGCACCTCGATGAACAGCACGCCGTCCTCGATCTTCAGCGGGAAGCGCGCGAGCGACTGCCCTGCCTCGAAGGGCGGACCGGCCGTGGCGCGGCCCTCGGGATCGAAGGCGCCGTTGTGGCACGGACAGAAGAAGCGTTTGTCGACGGACTGCCAGTGCACCTGGCAACCGAGGTGCGGACAGGTCGAGGACAGCGCGACGAAGTCCTCCGCCTTGCCCTCCGCGGCCCGGCGCGCGACTGCGACTCGCTCACCGCTGGGCGCGCGATACTCGAGCGACTCGCCCACGCGCAGGCTCTCGGCCCGCGCCAGGAATTGCCAGCGGCGCTCGCGCTGCGTGGCGGGGAACAGGTAGCGCACGCCCATCGCCCCGCAGGCGCCGTAGCCCGAGACCAGACCTCCGGCCATGAGCAGAGTCGAGGCGCGCGCGAGGAATGCGCGCCGTTCCGGAGCTTCTTCTCGTTGGTCCATCGGGTCCATCGCTGTGGTGGACGCAGGCTAGAGACCTTCGCTGCAGGGTTCCAGAGCGATTCGAGAGGCCTTGCTGGCGGACAGAGGCTCGCCCGGACGCTGGCAACGACTCCTTCCCCATTGACGGACTCCCGCCTTCCTCTACCCTTCGAACCGCAACCGCGGTGTACACCGAATCGAGGGGGGATGTGAGTGGGGCTGAGCTGGAAGGAGCAGAGGGTCGATGGCAAGGCGAAGGTGGTCGCCATTGCCAGACCCAAGTCGACCGATCTCTGGGCGCTCGGCCACTCTCGGCGGCTGTTCACGTTGTCGACGGCATTTCTTCATCGCCGAGAAGGCGGGTGGGAGCGAGCCTTCGCTGTCAGCCACCGTCTCGACTCGATCGGCGTCCTCGGTGACGGGTCGGTCCTGGCCGCGGGGGAAGCGCTCTCCGTGCTGTTCGATGGCCACCGCTGGTCGACGATGGACAGCGGTCTGAAGGGCAGCCACCGCATCTGGGGAGCGTCTCCTGCCTGCGCCAACGCGCTCTCCGACGAAGGGCTCTTCTACTTCGACGGGAGGTGCTGGAAGCGCGTGGACCTCGAAGCGCAGGGGGTTCGCGGTCAGTGGGCCGACGGAGACAGCGACTCTGGCGGCAAGGGATGGATCGTCGGCTCGCACGGGACACACTCCTGCCTGGCGACCGGGGCGGGCGCGACCTGGCGGGACAGGGCTCCGGCATGTTGCCGTAACCCCTGACCTGGGCGGCAGCCCGAGCTGGAACTGGCGTTCGTCGGCCCGCGCTTGCTAGGTTTCGGGCGTGGCGGTTCAGCAAGCCAGTGGGCGTGGTGGGCGGTCTGGCGGGCTCG
>JANOGB010000218.1:0-2575 GCA_031413955.1 Planctomycetota bacterium
CCGCGATCACGTTGTCGTACCAGCCCTGATTCGAAAAGCTGTTCGAGCCAAAACCGCACTCGGTGAGGGAGGCGATGACCGGGTTGGTGAGGAGCAGGGTGTTGAGCTTGATCGGGTTGGTGTTCCTCACCTGCGCGGCCCACGTCAGCCCGCCGTTGGTCGAGCGAAAGACGGCGTGAAGGCCGAGGTAGTAATTCGCCGACCCCGCGTCATCGCTGGCGGAGAGGGCATAGAGCACGTTCGGATCCGAAGGTGCGATGGCCAGGGTGGTGCGGCCCATGAAGGGCTCGGTGAGGACGAGGTTGAAGGCGGCCCCCGTGTCTGCGCTCGCCGAACGCCGGACCTCGGCGCCCCCGAAGCTGCCGCAGGACGCGAAGACCTCGTCGGCTGGCCCTCCCGGCCTCTGCAAGAGGTCGAGGCAGCCCCCGCTCAGCGCCGTGGTCAGGATCTGGGCCCAGGTTGTGCCCCCATTCAGCGAGCGCCACACGCCGGTGCGGGTTGCCGCGTATACGCGCTGGCTGTTGTTGGTGCTGACGACCACGTCGTTGACGTAGTGGAAGTTCGCGTTGACCGTGTTGGCCAGGACGGCCCAAGTGCTCCCGCCGTTCGTGGTCTTGAAGATCCCCGCTCCCCGCACCGCGTCGCCGTTGAAGAAGCCCTCGCCGGTGCCCGCGTAGAGGACGCTCGAGTTGCCGGGGTCCATGGCCATCGCGTTCACGGCCAGGTTGGCCATGAAGTCGTCGAGCGGCGCCCAGGACCCTCCGCCATTGGTGGTCTTCCAGACTCCTCCCGCCACCCCCGCGGCGTCCTGAGCCACGGCAAGCCGCGCCGAACTCGCAGAACGACGTGACAGACACCGCGAACCTCTGGTCGAGCGGAGTGCGGAACACTCGAAGGCCGACGAGCGTTGGAACTATTCATGGTGACTCCTCGTGACGAATTTTTGGTCACGGACTCTCGGTGACGGAGTGCGAGCGCAATCCCCTTGCTCGCGACAAGACATGGACGCACGGCGTCCTTCATTCGTTCGCGAGTTCTTCGAAGAATAGGGTGTAGGACCGTTTCCACGTAGCTTCACGCGGCGCGGAGTTGGCGGTATGTCTTCCAGAAGACCTCCCAGCGTTTGGAGAGTACGTGGACTCGCAGATTGAGGACGTACTGTCCGCCGATCCGGGACCAGCGCATGCCGCTGCGCTTGAGCCTGGCACCCACGACGGTCTTGCAGGCAGCCTCGACCGGACCACTGCCGATGGGTAGCCCTCGGGCACGGAAGTCGGCGTAGGCCATCTTCAACCGGTTGCGACGGAAGTAGCGGATCGCGCGTCGGACCGTCTTGTGTCGATCTGAGCCGCGCCTCAGCTTGATCGCGTGGTATTCCAGCGAGCGGATCGCGGCCAGCGCACCCCGAGCCTCGTCTCGCAGCCGCTCGCGGTACTTCTCGTACCAGCGCTTTCCGGGGATGCTCTTCTCCCCGAAGAGCGCCTCAGCAGCCTTCGAGAGCTGCTCCGTCGCATGGAAGAAGTCCAGGATGCACGTGGCCCGCGGATAGGAGCTCAGCTTCTTGGCCGCGTCCCAGATCGCCCGCTTGCCGTCGCACAGGAGCACGACCTCGCGTAGCTTTCGTCCTTTCAGCAACGGTTGCACCACGCGCTCCTGCTGCGCCAGAAGTGTGACCATGCCTGGCTCCGGCATCCGTGCCAAATAGCGCGTATCCAGCCGCACAGCCTTTCCCTCCTCGTCCCGACCATAGATCGAGATCGCAGACACCCCGGCTTCCCGCCACACGGTTGGCGCTTGATCGCCGTCGCGTACCCCGGGACGCTGGGGTTTGCGACCGGTTTTGACCCCTGCCTCGCGCAGAGGAGTATTGACGCCGTCCCAGCTCTGCACCAGGACGTCGCCCTCCCGGCTGAGCGGCGCTTCCTTGCGCAGCGCCTCATCGATCTCCACTCCGGATTCCTCGGCAAACGATCCAGCATCCTCGATCACCCGCTTGATCGCTTTGGTCGACGGAGCCCGCGGCAAGACCTTGGCCAGGAAGCTCGCGACCTCGCTCGGCACCAGGTGCGCGGCCGTGAAGGCGCACAGCTCTTCGATGTCGGGAGTCAGGTAGCGATCGACCATCCCGCTGCGCACGTCCAGCGGCACCACACCCTTCCCGCCCGCATCGGCTTGAAAGTACCGCCGGGGCAGGCGCGCCAGGCCGAACGGTGTCAGCCACTCCTTCTCCGACACCAGTTTGAACCGGTGCTGCCGACCCTCGTGTTCCACGACATCCCTGCGCTCCTCGAACTGCAAGACCGTCGCCTTCAGCGCCAGGAGCGCTGCTTCGTCAAAGGCCACTTGGAGATCCGCTATCAGCCCAACGAACGTCTCCGGCGTCAGGCCGCGCGCTCCCACCTTCTGCAGCAAAACCGGCAGGGATTCGTGCAAACGAGCCAGCACCTCCGGTACGATGTTCTTCACGGGGCTCTTTCCTTTCGTTCTCATAAACGCCTTGGATCTCTGAACTTACGTCCAAGGTAGGAAGGAGCCCCGTGTCTCGCTAGCTCAACGTTAATCGGGTCCTACACCC
>JANOGB010000219.1:0-13141 GCA_031413955.1 Planctomycetota bacterium
CGCGCAGGTCCTCGACACCGAGGTCCGTGTAGTGCTGCGCGGTCAGCTTCGGATCCGAGTGCCCGAGCCAGCGCTGCGTGATCGCGAGCGGCACGCCGCGTCGCGCCATCCTCGACGCGCAGGTCGTGCGCAAAGCATGGACATCGAGCTTCTCGCCCTGGACGTTCACCTTCGCGATCCCGGCGCGATTGAGCAGCCTGTCGAGGATGCGCATCACGTTCGTCGTGTGCCACGGCCAGGCGCAGCCCTCGGGTGTGAGGAAGATGCGGTCCTCGACGTTTGGGAGCCGGCCGAGCACGGTCTCCTGGATTGCACGCAGGCGAACCAGCTCGTGCGTCAGCTCATCCCCGAGCGGGATCGCGCGCTGCTTGCGGCTCTTCGTGTTCTCCGCGCGCAGGACCAGGATCCGGCGCGTCTGGTCCAGGTCGCCCCAGGTGGCCTTGGTCAGTTCGCCGTATCGTGCAGCGGTTTCCAGGAACGCGAGCCAGAGCGGTGTCTGCGGGACGCGCGTGGTGGGGGAGAGCACGGCGAGTTCAACGTCCTCGGTCTCGGAGGCAGCGAGGAAGCGCTCGATCTCGGCGTCGGTCAGCGCGCGCCGCCGGTAGACCTGGTGGTCGCGACTCCCTGGGAGGCGCTCTAGCGACGCGATCGGGTTCGCGGCGATGATCCCGGCGGCGACGGCCCAGTTCAGCATCGCCTTCAGGCTGTGCGTGTAGGTGTCGGCGGTCCGGTTCGCCGCCCCCCCAGCCTTGATCTCGTTCCGTACGCGGATCACGTCCATTGCGCGCAGGTCGCGCACGCGCACTCCGCCGAGCGCGGCGACCACCTTGCCCAGGCGCGCCTCGACGCCTTCGAAGTGGCGCTCGGTGACTGTGCCGCGCAGGGCGGCGAGGTAGTCCTTCTGGATCTCGGCCAGAGTGCGCATCTGGCCCTCGACCGAGCCGAGGCCGTCGAGCTCCATGTCGCGCTGCGAGATCAACTCGTGGCGGCGCCGCTCGGCCACGCGCTTGTCGGTGCCGAGAGATCGGCGACGGCGGGTGCCTTGAGCGTCAGTCCAGCAGATCACCCACTGTTCGCCGCGCTTCTCCAGCCGGCCGGGTCCGAGCGCGCGGCCGCGGTTCACGTCGAACCTCCCGCCAGCCAGCGTTCGATCTGATCCGCCGGCCAGCGAAGAACCGAATCGCCCAGCTCGATCCCCGCGGGGATCTTCCCGGCCTTGCGCCATCGCCGGATCGTGCGCACCTCAACTTGCAGCCGCGCCGCGAGGTCTTCGGCGGTCAGAAGGCGCGCGGGTTTGCTCGTCGCTTCCACACACGTGATGTCCCTCGAATCGCGCGCGTCATCAAGCGGAACCTGCGAGAGTTCGTGCAGGATTCCCGCTGCCTCGGAGAGCAGGTTTCCCAGGCGCGCGAGGGCCGCGTGGCGCGCTACGACTGGGTCGATCTCTGCCAGTGTGGCGCTACGCGCAGGGAGCTTGGCGACGGGCGCGCTGGGCCGCACCGTGGGCGGGGCGGCGGGGGACTGGTCCGCACCGTTGGCGGCGGCGGGATCCGCGCCCACGGGCCAGAACGCGCGCCGGCTCACGTACCCTGGCTCCCGTGAAGGAAGCCGAGCTGCGCCTGCGCCTGTTCCGTGCCATGCTCGCGAGCGGCATGGACGCTCGGACCGCATGCCTTCGCTCGCGCGAGCTCGTGCGGTTCCTGGTACACCGCAGGTAGCGGCCTCACGGGAGTACGCCCCTCCGGCGCAGCGCAGCCAGCACCTGGGCGCGGACGGCCTCGCGCACGGCCCGGTCGAGCGGCCAGACCAGGCGGTGCTCGTGACCGCGTGAGTCGCGCCGCGTGGGCCACGTGACCACGAGCCGGCCGCGCCTGGTGACCCGCACCGCGAGCCCGTCCACGAGGAGCCGTCCGAGCCGGCCGCGCGCCCAGCAGAGGAGCCCAGCGCGGGCGAGGTGCCGCGGCGCACGGGTTAGGCGGAGGTCGCGCAAGGGCATCATCGCCCTCCCACGGATCTGGACGATTCGGGATCGCGGATCTCGGGCGGCGCCGGGAACAGGAGCCCAGCCCGGCGCTCGGCCTCGGCACGCGGGATCCGGGCGTCGTACTCGATGATCGCGGCCCGCTCCTCGAGCTGCTCCATCAGCGCGAGTAGCTCCTCCTTGCAAGCAGCCATCCTCTCTCGCAGCTCGGGCGTGACCGCCGCCACGGGGCGGTAGCGCAGGCGGTTCCCTACTGCGCGAAGCGAGATGCCGCGGCCGCGGAGCTCGGCGAAGAGGGCATGAACGTCGCTCACAGCTCGCCCTCCTGTTCCGCCTCGTCGTCACCAGGAACATCAGGATTCTGCGCGGCGTCCTGGCCTCTTCCCATCGGGCCTGAAGCGTCGAGCAAGACATCGGCGCGCACATGCAAGACGACCTGACGGGCGCCCTGGAGCATCTTGCGGATGGTGTTCTTGCCGCGCTCTTCGTCCTGAGTGACGAGGTAGCCCTTCTCCGCGAGCCGTTTCGAGAGCGTGCGCATCGACACCGTCAGACGCTCGGTGTCTCCGGCTTGACCCTGTGCGGCCTGGTAGGCTGCCGGCAGATCGAGGTACAGCTCGGCGCCGTCGACCCAGCCAATTCGAGCGCCCTTGTGGACCCAGTCAGTGCGCTCGTGCTCCCCAGATCCGAAGACGCGAGAGTCCCACCCCAGAGCCACCGCGACCACCTCGTCGGGATGCTCGCCACGTTTGTCGGCTACGTGTGCCTCGCCTGCTGCCACCGCGGACCTGAGCAAGGCGAAGAACATCGCCGTCGGCTCCGCAGCGAGGATGTGTCGCGCCTGGGCGTCCGCCGCCTCCTGCAGCGCGGTCCAGCACCGCGTGCGCGTGTCCTCCGCGATCTCCTTACTGATCGTACCGGCCTCGACCGCGAACTCCAGGAACACCTCCATGCCCGCCTGGATCTGCGCGATCACAGCCGGCGTCCGCCGGTGCTCGGCCTTGGTTTCGCCGCGGAGAGCCACCTCCCGCTCGCGGATGCGCGGCAGGGTCTCCTGGTATCGGAGAGCGAGCCACTTCAGGAACCCGGCCATCGTTGCCGCATACAGCCCATCTGCGGCCGCCCTCTGGCAGACAGTCAGGACCCTTGCATCGATCTCACTATGCTCGAGCTCGACGATCAGCATCCGGGCTCGCAACGACTGGCCTGCCGGAATGTCCTCACCGGTCGAGAGCGCGACGCCACGCGGCGGGTGGACCGGACGAAGCGTTCCGTCCGGGCGCAGCCGGCCGCGGCCGGAGCGATTCCCGACCGCGCGCAGGAGGCGGTCGGCCTCGCGGTGGTAGCGTTGGACGTCGTGCGACGACCCGGTCGGCGCGAAGTCGTCGACGACCGTAAGCATGTCCTTCGCGGCGAAGAGCAGCGCTTCGAGCGCGTTCCCGGTGCTCGACCAAGACCCAGGCAGGTTCCGGGCGTTGAACAGCGCACCAAAGAACGCCTGGGCAAGGGCCGCGACCTCTGACTTGAACACGCCCGTCGGTCCGGCGAGGTGGACGGAGAAGTCCGTGCCGCCGAGAACTGCCCGCCAGACCGCCGCCATGACGACGAACATGACCCGCGGTGGTCCGAGCAGCAGGAGCTCCAGCGAGGACCCGATAGCTTTCACGAGGTCTACGCCTTCGGGCGGCTTCGGCAGGACCATCGGTGCCAGCGCGGCGGGGAGCTGCACCTCGATCGAGTCGATCAGGCCGCTCGCGCCGATGGCGCCGCCCGCGTGGAGATAACACCACCCGTGGCCCTCGATCTCCCGCCAGCCTGAGTGCGCAAGGATCCTGCGCACCTTCTTCTCGCCGCTCAGCACCTGGATCGCTGCGCGTGCGTGATCTTTCAGTGAGAATCCCGCGAAGATGATGGCGCTGGGCCCGAGGTGTTCCAGCGCCCATGACATCGAGGAGTAGAGCTTCGAGGCGACCTGGAGGACCCTCGTAGCGCCTCGCAGGTGCGCCTCGATCTCCAGATGGATCTCGACGTCGACGCCGTTGTCGATGATGATCGTGGCCGTGATCGTCGCGGTGAAGTTCGTCAGCGGGACCTCGATGGTTCCGCCGTCGACGGGCTTCACGAGCACGAGCCCGTCCGCGGTGGCGCGATAAGTGGGGCGGGTCGCGGCGTTCGCATGGTCGCGTACCTTTTTCCGCCGCTCCTGCTTGCGGGCGTCCTGAACGAACTCTCCGACCATGCGGCGCAGAACTACGATTCCCAGTCCTGTCTTCTCCTTCAGCAGTTGCAGGTATTTCTCCCGGGCGACCTGGCCCTGCGCCGCGATGTCGCGGAGGATCGGCTCGAACGCTCGCGCGAGTTCGTCGGGGTCTCCGATCGCCCGCACCTGATCGATCTGGACCAGGATGTGGTTCCTGCCTGTAGCCAGGAGCTCGGCGAACGCCTCGGGCGTGCCGCCGGTCTTGAACCATTCGTTCACGTCGATCTTCGCATCGGCGACTAGGCCCTTCGCTCGCTCGACGTCGTCAAGGCGTTCCTTCAGAGCCTCCTTCAGGATCTCGGCTCGCTTGTTCGCGGGCGCGTGTAGGTAGTCGTCGCACGCTCCGCCAAGCAGCGCGGCGAACTCGGCCCGCGCCTTCTCCTGCTTTTCTCTCAGGGGCAGGGTGATGATCTCGGCAGGGATGCCCGCGCGGTCGAGTCGTCGGGCAATCTCGATCGCCGAGTCCGCGCCGATGGCGGACAGCTCGTTGTCGAAGGCGATCTGAACCCCCTCGACGCCCTTGAGCTTGGCGACGATGCGGTCGAAGTCCCTCTCGCCGATGTTGACCGTGGCCGGGGAGATGGTCGCGAACCCCGCCTGCATGGACGCGATGGCGTCGGTGATGCCCTCGGTCAAGACAACTTGGGGCGGCCTGGTCCGGAGGATGTCTTCACCGAAGAGGGTAGAGTTGGTGATCGCCTTCGAAATGTGCGGATGCTTCTTCTCGTCATAGAGCGGCAGCTTCTTGTACTTGGCCAGCTCGTACTCGTTGTCTTCCGACCACGGCGTGCGGCGCCCGGTCATGTAGGTGACGCGCCCGTCCGCCCAGTACGGGAACACGACTCGCTTGCGGAAGAACGGAGCAGGGCTGGAGAGGTCCAGGCGGAACAGCCCCGTGGCGGCGATGATCTCGGGAGTGAATCCCAGCTGGACGAGGAGGTCGAAGGCTCCGGCGTCGTCGGCCCATCCGATTCGGTGCTGCGCGATGGACTCGTCGTTGATCGCGTAGTTTTCCTTGAGCCACGCCAGCGCCTCGGCATTCGCGAGCAGCGCCGCGTGGCAGATCTCGGCGTACGCGGTCAGGCAGGCGAAAACCTGCTCGGCCTCGACGCGCAGCTTCTCCTGCTCGGCGATCTTCTCCGGGGAGATGCCGGCCTCCGACAGCTTCGGCATGCCGGCCCTCTCCGCGAGCCAGTCGCGCGCCTGCTTGTGCGTGTCCGTGACGCCGGAACGCGAGCACTTGGTTACCGCGCCCGTCTGAACGAACTCGACCAGCTCGATGACGCCGCCGCCGGCCCGGCAGGCGTGGCAGTACCACGCGCCCAGGTGCAGGCTGATCGTGAACGATCGCCCCGACTGAGACTCGTGGCGCGGGCAGTCGACGTAGATGGTGCTGCGCGACTCCTGCGTGATGCGGTCGCCGAGCAACTCGTGGGCGACCGCGCCGATGTCGGAGAGGTCGCGGAGCCGCTGGTAGTAGCCCCGCACGTCGGTGACGGTGAAGGAGTACTGAGCCGAGTGGTCGGTCACGACCGGCTCCTCTGCCCCGCGTAGCTGTCGCGCGCCTCCCTGCCTCCAAGTAGGCGAGTCAGGGCACTCGCCGGAGTAGTCGTCCTCCGCGATCGGTTGCGTCGCCGGAGGAGTTCCCGGCGAAGCACCTTCAGCGAAGGGGAATCCGGCCCGGCCGCACGTTCGGTCGCCGCGACAATCCGTCGCAGCTCCGCGGTCTTGATGTCGCGCAGTTTCATTCTGCGCGCGAGCATCGAGAAGGATTGAATGCTTGTGTTGCGAGCGGACGTCACGCGGACGCCGGACGCATCCGCAACCTCAGTCGGGGCAAGCTGCTAGGAACCCAGATTTTGACGTGACGGACGCTTGACGGACGCGTTGACGGACGAGCTAGGTCGGGCCCTCTGGCTTGTCGTCCTCCTTCGTTGCCCGCCCCTTCACGCCCTCGATGACGTGGAGCACTGCCGCGAGGTCGTACACGTACTTGGGCTCCTTGCGGCCCCGGTCGGAGGCTTCGATGTATCCCTTATCGGGGTTCGCCTGGCGATACCGTTCCAGGGCCTTCCGAAGTGCCTCGGGCGGAACGCCGAACCTCTCTGCCAGCTCGGGCGCAGAGAGCCGAATCGGCTCGTTGCTCACCGGCGTTGTGACCGGGGGGCTGGTCTTGTTGCCAGGCGCCTGCGCAGGGGGAGTGGCCGCGGGGCTGTCCTTCCTATCTCCCGCGCTTCGCGCTGCATGGTCGACGTGCAGTGCCAACTGGTGGAAGACCTGCTGGATGAGGAAGCGGTCGCCACCAAGCTCTCTCCAGAGCTCGGCAACGCGGCGCACCACTTCGTTCTCGGCACCCTTGTCCTTCAGCAGGCGATCGAAGAGCCGGTGGACAGTTCTGAACGCGATTCTGATCACCTCCGGCCGGAACCTGACGTCGGGAGGCAGCTGCGGCTCGAATTGATCGACGACGTCAGCGTTCACCACCTTGAGGACGGCGTCGATGGCCGGTACCCAGCGCGTGCGCACCCAGGCTTGGCAGAACTCATCGCTGGCTTGCGAGGTGACCCAGAGGCCCGCCCGCTCCTCCTCGAGAGCACGCGACTCGCCTGGCTCGACGGAGATCGCCATGCCCCGCGTCGCGTAGCCGGCGCAGCCCTCCAGCTTGGCAGCGGCAAATCGGATGAGCTCACTCCGCTCGAACTCGGCCTGCGCGCGCTTCTTTGCCGCGCGCAGCTGCTCCATCAAGTCCTCCGGTCTCTTCGACTCGGACTCGCCGGCCGGGAGTGATTCCTGTCCCATGATCGCGCTGCTTTCGGCAGCGCAGAGTAGTGTCGACCTCCCGGCCTGGGCAGCATGTCTCACCATCGGCTTCGGTCCCAATGGGCCCACGATCGCGGGCGGCGTCCGGCAGCGATGGCGGGTGGGCCCATTCCGTGGGCCCGAAAACGAGCCTTCGAAGCGCTTCGGTCCCACGACCAGCGCGCGAAACCGACCCTGGCGGGGTCGCCAGAGGGGCCGTGGGCCTATTGGGACCGTTGGGCCCGGCCCACAGCGACATAGGGGGCTTGCCGCGGCGGACGAGAACACATGACCTCTTCTCCAGTCGTTGCAGATTCTGCGAGCAGGCGACGACCTTCACATCCACCGAGGCCAGGAGCAGCTTGCTGTCCCGGAAAACCATGCTGTTTTTCTCGGCATACGCGGGGGCTCTCTCATGTCTGTAGCTCGGTCCCAATGGTCCCATTGGGCCCAAATCGGCTCTGGCGAGGTCGAGAGGCGGGCAGTTCGCGGGACCGAACGCTCGGGGGCGCCGGATTCTGGGCCCAGGCTTCGGGCCCACTGACGGACCGGGTGGCCGACGACGCGTGAGCGATGGGCGATGGGACCGGAGAGCCGCGGGAAGGGTTGGCTATCCTGCGACCCGTGACAGTGATTCGACCACTCCGGCTCTTCCTCGACACCAACCACCTCGTCAATCTGACGCACCTGCGCCAGGGCCGCACGCTTCGAGGAGTTCATCTCGACGAACGCGCGGAGGCGTACCGCACGATCGACGAGTGGATGCTGACCGGCAGGTGCGTGCCCGTCTTCTGCGAGACGATGGCCTACGAGTGGGTGCGGCAGAAGGACCCGAACGCGCCGGGGCAGATCGCTGCGATCTTCGACACTGCGATGTGCGCGAAGCGCGTGCTCGCGGACCCGCTGATCTTCATCGTCGAGGCGATGAAGGAATGCCAGCGGGTTGCTCCAGGGCTCGGGTTCCCGAACTGCGAGGTCGTCGGCGACTTCGACCCCAACCGCGCGTTGATTGGATGGTTCAACACCCACTGGCCCGAGAAGAATGAGGCGCCGACGGTCGCGTGGAAGCGTGTTCGTTTCGACGACAATCGACGCGTCGCCTTCGCTGTCGAAGCCGTGGCCGAGGAGGTGCGCCGGAACGACCTCCGGGATGTCGCGCTCGCCGGCGAGCTTCACCGACTCAAGCAGACGCGCGCGACGCAACGAGAGCTCGGAGCATCCGACGCGATCTTGCAGAAGGTGCGACGAGGCTGGCTGAAGACGGCACTGCTCCTCGACCAAGTCCTGCGGAGCATGGATCCGGCCGTTGACACAGAGGCGATCCTCGCGCGGGTTCGCCTTGAGGCGTGCCCGGCCCTGCTGCTCTCGGTCGATGCATACTGGGCGTACGCGAAGGCGAACGCATCGCCGAAGGATGGAGACTTCGTGGACCTCACGATGTTCGCGGTCCTTCCCTACGTGGACGTCGCCCTTATCGAGAATCGGATGCACGATTTCGTGCGGCAGGTCCGGAAGACGGAGTACGCCGATCGAGTGTTCCGCGACCCGGTTCAGCTCGTCGCGAGCGTGTCGGCGCGCATCTGACCTGACAGGCCGCTACGCCCCGAGCACCGCCCTTCCGCCGCAGGAGACCGTTACCGGGCCATGGCCCGCTAGGTGACACCTGGGGCGCGAAGTTCCGCTACCGTCGCGCGCTCGCGGCGCTGGCTACCATGGCCGGCAAGGAGACCTCCACGCATGAAGATCACTCTGCACCTCGCGTCCGTTCTTGTCGGTCTGGCCCTCGCCGGTGTTCTCGTCGTCGCTGTCGGAGCAGCGCAGCAACCCATTATCGCGCGGCACGTGCCACCCGAGACGCGCGTCGTCGGCGTGATTCCGGCCGAGTGGTGGACGTTCGTGCAACTCGGGGTGGGCGAGAGCTTCACTGTTCCCTTGGACCGCTCGTTCGTCGTGACCCTCACGAAGAGCGCCAGCTCGCTCAAGAAAGATGGGGTGCCTGTGCAAGTCATGCTGATTGGAGTTCCCGACAGGGCGGGCAGCGGTGGGCCCGAGTACAACGGCACGCGCATCGTCTTCCCGCCAGGATCGTTGCTTGAGAACCCTGTCGGATCCGGTCTTTCGGCGACGTTGTGGGGTTACCTCGAGCCCGTTCAATAAGCGAAGCGAACTCACGCCTCCAGCGCCGCCCGCAGCCGCTCAGGCGCGACCCGGGTGTAGGTCGCAGTCGACATCAGGCTGCGGTGGTGCAACGCCTGCTGGACGAGGAGCAGGTCCCCGCCGGTACGCTCCAGCAAGCCGACCGCGAAACTGTGGCGAAGCCCGTGCGGCGACACCCGCCGCTCGATGCTGGCTCGCTCCAGCCACGTGGCCAGGAGCCGGCCGACGTGCCTGGTGGTCAGGCGCTCACCCGGCTTCCCGTGGAATACCGGCCCTGTTCTACGGCCGTCGAGGTACTCGCGGATCAGCTCGCGGACGTCGCGGGGAATGAAGGTGCGCTCGGGTCGGTTGCCCTTCGCCGCGCGCAGCCACAGCTCCCCCCTGTCGAGATCGACGTCCTCGACGTCCAACGCGACGGCGCTGCCAACGCGGATGCCGGTCTTCAGCATGAGCGTGAAGAGCACGTTGTCGCGGCCGTAGCCCTGCAACGACGCGAGCAGGCGGCGCTGATCTTCCTCGGAAAGAGTGCGCGGCACCGGCGCGCCGCACCTGGCCCGACGAACCAACCGACTCGGGTCGCGGGGGATGTGCCCGGCCATGGTGCAGTAGGCGAAGAACCCGCGCACGCTGGAGCGAAGGGCGTTGACCGTGCTCGCCTTGCGAGGCTTGCCTCTCTTGCGCAGCCGTGCCGCGTCGGACGAGAGGAAGCGCGCGATCGTCTGGTGGTCCACACGTTCGAGATCGTCCTCTGGAAGGAGCCACTTGGCGAACACGGCCAGGTGCCGACGGTATTGGTCGGCGGTATGTGACGCTCTTCCGTTGGCGGCAAGTTGGGCGGCGAAGTCTTCGATGGCTTCTTGGATCTTCATGGGGTCGCCATGAACGCTCGAATCCCGCTGGCCTTGGAGGGGATTCGCGGGTTCCTCGCGATGGCGCCAATCCGCGTTGGCACACGACCTGCACGCTTACACGTCAGAAGCGCGGAACTGCCTCGAATCCACTGAGCATTCCCGCCAACCCGAGCGAACGTGTGTCCATGAACACCACCGCCAACGCCGCCGACGCCTACCGCGACGCGCGCGAGCGCCTCGACGAGCGGCTCAACAAGCTCAACCACTTCGTTCGCATCCACACGGAGGGGCAGTTCAAGGACAAGAAGAACTGGGGCTTCGTGGGCGACCTGAACCACGTGGTCGAGATCCTCGACGAAGCGATCGAGTTCCTGGGCGGCGCGCGAGAGGAGAATTCGTGATCCACGACTCTCCCACTCCCGTCCTGCGCGACGACGCGCTCTACCTCGGCGACAACGGTCGCTGCTTCTGCCATCGGATCAACCACGCCGGGATGACCGCGCTCTACACCGGCCACGACCTCTCGGGCCAGCCCGTGCACCGCGTGACCGAGGCCGACCAACGTGAGGCGCGGCGCATGGGCGTGACGCTTGCGTGCGAGGGGTGCCGGCGATGAAGGTTCGCCAGCTGATCGACCTGCTCAGCGAGTACCAGGGAGACGCCGAGATCCGTCTCGTCACGCAGCCGCACTGGCCGCTCGAACACGGGCTGGACGGGGTCGTCTCGAAGTCCGAGATCGACGCGTTCGAGGCCGATGAAGACGAGGATACGCCCGAGCCCGAGATCGACGTGGTCTACCTGCTCGAAGGCAGCCCACACGGCTACGGGCGCAAGGTCGCCTGGGACGCGATGGAGTCGTGCAGGTGATCGATGTCGTCCCCCAGCGCCCGTGCCACCTCTGCGGCGTCCTCGGTTACGACAGCGCCGAACTCACGCCCTGCGTCATGGACTGCGAAGCCTGCGGCAAGCCCACCTGCGACGAGTGCTGCGAGGAGACGGGCGGGATGTGCATGGCGTGCTTCGAGGCGGGGCCCAACGCGTGAGCCAGGCCGAGTTTGCCCGGCTGAGCGCGCTGGTCGAACTGCGGCTGCGGGAACTGAGTGAGGCACTGGCGCGACTGGAGGCCGAGAAGCCCTGGGACCGCTGCGATGTCCTGGAGCGTGTCGAGGCGGGGCTTGCGGCGCTGGTCGGGGAGGTCTCCCAGCGATGAGCGAGAAGCAGATCCTGGCCTGCTACCGCGCGATGCGTGCATGGGTCGAACGCGAGCGGCGCAGGATCGAGCGTACGAGGGGGCGAAAGAGCCAGACGTACCTGCGCCGGTCCCGGATCGTCGACGACACCGATCCGCGCAGCCTCTCCGAGCTCCTGCGCGAGCTGCGGGCGTTCGCGGAGTCGCGCTCCCGACGCTGACGCGCCCTGATCGCCGCCGCCGAGCGCCGCTGAGCTACTCGGCGCGCGTGATCTCTCCCGTCCGCGGGTCGAGCATGTACATCGTGAAGTCCGGCGCGTCCGTCACGGCAAAGGCCGCGAGCGCGAGCGACACCACGCAATCATCATGCTGCCCAGACGGCGCGCCAGTCTTCACCGTGCCGGCGTCGGTGACCGTGTACTCGAACGCTTCCAGCTCATCCACCAGCGTCGGGCACAGCTCGTAGCGCGGCAGCGTGAGCAGCCGCTTCTCGAACAGCATCGAGAGGTTGGTGATCAGCGCGTTTTTCGAACTCGTCGTGAAGGGGTAGCCCTCGACTCGCACGTCCGCCGCGCACAGTGCTTCGAAGACGGGTTCCCCGGCGCCAGTGCTGTCGACGAGCGTCCAGGCGTCGTTGTATCGCTGGGTCGCGGCCTTGATCCGCTGGATCTGAAGGCCCCAGTCGAGCTTGTTGAAGCGATCCACGAACACGACCTCGCGCTTCGAGTTCATGACCGTGAGCACGGTGAAGTCGTTGACCTTCGCGAGATCGAGCCCGGCGAAGTACTCCTCGCCCTTCTTCGTCTCCTGCCATTCCCCGGTCGCGGCCTCGCGCACGTAGCGGAACACGCTCCCCGCACCTTCCATGAAGCGACCCTCGAGCTCCTGCGCGAACACGGCCTCCGGCAGTCTCTCGCGCTCGGCCTCGATCAGCTCGCGCTTGAGGTGCGGGTTCTGCCAGCTCGGCGCATTCCAGCTCTCGTAGTCCGGATCGCCGCCCGGCTGGCCGCGCTTCCACATGTCGAACACCCACCCTTTTCCCTTTGGGGTCGTGATCAGGAGCGCCCAACCGTCCCTGTCGATCAGCCGCTGCGCCAGGAACGAGTTCCAGATCGCGGGCTTCAGTCTTGCCGCCTCGTCCACGATCACCCAGTCCAGCCCCTCCCCGAGCAACGACACCGGATTGTCAGCCGTCTTCCCGCGGATCTCCGAGAGGCCGCCGCCGAGGTTTCGGAGCACGATCTTCTTCTCGTGTTGCTTCAGGTCGACGAGCCGGTGCTTCAGGCGCTCGGCAACCACCATCACGATCTCACGGAAGACCTTGTCCGAAAGGTCCAGCGTTGGCGCGACGACCCATCCCATGGAGCGCTTGCGTGGCTCCATCGCTGCGGCCACCGCCTCCATCGCCGCGCAGAGTGACTTTCCCCACCTCGATCCGCACGCGAGCACGCGCCGCTTCGCCCTCGATCTGTGCACGGCGAGCTGGCCCTCGTGCGGCTCGTAGCCGAGCTGCGCGAAGAGCGCGTCCTTGTCCAGCTCAACGAGGGTCGTCTTCGCCATCGCCTCCTTCTCCGTCATCCACCTCGACGCGCTTCAGCAAGGTCTGCATCTCTCTCTTCGTGACCTCTTCCACGGAGACCTCCGAGCGCTCGGTCGGCTCGCCAAGGAGCAGGAGTTCGTGCCGCCAGGCGATCTGGAGCATGGTCGCCGCCTTGACCGCCTTTTCGGGCGGCAAGACCTTCAGCGCCTCCAGCGCTCGGTGCTCCAGGATGCGCGCCTCCTGGAGCTGGCGGTCCTTCACGATCTGCAAGGTATCGACGGCCTTCTTGTTCGCCTCCTCGCGCCTCTTCTCCTCGGCCTCGCGCAGCCTGGCCTGCCAGCGGTGCTTCTCGGCGTGGCGCACG